>QCEU01000034.1 GCA_003280485.1 Pelagibacteraceae bacterium AG-359-O02 | reverse complement strand
TCTTTTTAAAGCTTCAAAGGAGTTTAAAGATTTCATTAATAACGATGAATAGCTTAAGGAGAAACAGTAAATATAAAACTATTGGGGAAGTAGCTAAAATATTGAATCTTGTTGATAAAAAAAAGGGTTCATTATCTACACATACAATTCGCTTTTGGGAAAAACAGTTTAAACAAATAAAACCAAAAATTTTTTCTGGTAATAGAAGATATTATGATGAAAATTCAATAAATGTTCTAAAAAAAATCAAATATTTGCTAAAAGACAAAGGTATGACATTAATAGGAGTTAAAAAAGTTTTAAATTCTGTAAATTCTGATATTGACGAAATATACAATACGACTATAAGACACAATAATGTTATTAGAACAAAAATTAATAGCATTAAAAACATAATAAATGAATTAAAGGATCAAAATGGCAAAAAAAACTCACGTAAAAGTTAGATTAGTTCCTGAGGTAAAACCTGATAGTCCCTTTTTCTATTATGTTAAAAAACCTGCAGGGGGTGAAAAAGCTAAAGTTAAATTAAAAGCAAAAAAGTATAACCCAGCAACAAGAAAACATGAAGTTTTTGTAGAAAAAAAACTTCCACCCCACAGTAAATAATTTACTTTTTTTTAGTAAAATTTCTTCGTTCGAAATCTATATATGCATAGATCATATTTTTCCAAATCTTATTAGTGATTTTTGGATCAATATTATTTTTAAGTGATTTTTTTTTTATATTTTTTAAAATTAAACTAATTCTTTTTTGATCAACTATTTGATTTTTCCTTTCTTTAAGTGCCAGAACTCTTTTAACTAGGTTGGTTCTTCTCTTTATTATTTTTATTAACGAATCGTCTAATTTATCTAATTCTTTTCTTATTTTACTAAGTTTTTCTTTTTTTAATGGCGACATTTATATATTTGGATAATTAAAAAATTATTATATTTATCCATCTATGTATAGTGAAAATCATAAGATTAATAATCAAATTTCAATATGGCTTATCATTATGTTTTGGATTATTTCTGCCATGATTGTTGTTGGAGGTTTAACAAGATTGACCGATTCTGGATTATCAATTACTCAATGGCAATTATTTTCTGGTTTCTTACCACCTCTTAATAATTCGGAATGGATTATGTATTTTGATTTGTATAAAAAGATACCCGAATTTAAATTACAAAATTACGATATGACAATGCAAGAATTTAAAGTTATCTTTTGGTGGGAATGGGCTCATAGATTTATGGGAAGATTAATAGGTTTAGGCTTTCTAATACCACTAATATATTTCACCTTTAAAATTAATTTTAAAAAACTAATAAACCTTTATTTCATCTTTGCTTTAATATGCTTTCAAGGTTTTATAGGGTGGTATATGGTTAGTAGTGGTCTAATTGACAGAATAGATGTTAGTCATTTTAGATTATCAATACATTTGTTAATAGCTTTTTTTATTCTATCTTTAATTTTTTGGAATTATTTAAAAATAAAAGTTAAAAACAATTCTCAAAATACTATTGATGTAATATTTCCATTTAGTTTTCTTGTTTTAGTCTTCTTACAAATTTCTGTTGGTGCATTCGTTTCAGGGATGGATGCAGGTAAAATTTATAATTCCTGGCCGTTAATGGGTAACTCAATTTTTCCAGATGATAATAGTATTGATAATTTATTTAAATTATCTGCTTTTAGCGACCCATCCTTGGTACAATTTATACATAGAAAATTAGCTTATATTATAGGATTATTTTATCTGTTTTTATTATTTTATATTTACAAGAATAAAAAAACTGATTTATATAGATCAGTTAATATTTTAGGATTTTTTATAATTTTACAGATTATTTTAGGAATATTTACTTTAATATATGGTGCACAGATATTAATAGCATCTATGCACCAGATAAGTTCTATTTTTTTAGTTGCTTCTTGTATCTATTTTTTATTTATAAATACAAAATTTAACTTACAGCTTTCAAACTAGGCTTTCCAGAAGCACCTAATGCTTGATCTAGATCAGCAATAATGTCGTCTGGATGTTCAATACCAATAGACAATCTTACATATCCTGGTGTTACACCTGCTGCTAAAAGTTCCTCTTCAGTTAATTGACTGTGAGTAGTAGTTGCAGGATGAATAGCTAAACTTCTAGCATCTCCAATATTTGCAACATGATAAAACATTTTTAATGATTCAATAAATTTTTTACCTGCCTCAACTCCACCTTTAACCTCGATACCTACAAGTGCTCCATTACCACCCTTCATATATTTTTTAGATCTTTCACCAA
>QCEU01000033.1 GCA_003280485.1 Pelagibacteraceae bacterium AG-359-O02 | reverse complement strand
GAGGAATATTATCAAAATATTTACGAAGAAATCTATCAATACGCATACCAGCATACGTAACCTCTACGTTGATAGTTTTTTTCATAATGTGTGGTTATTTAGGCTGTAGCTTCTTTAGGTGTTTCTGTTTTTTTGTCAGTTACTTTTGATTTTTCTGTTTTCTTTTTATCTACTTTTTTTGCTTCTATATCTCTATCTACAAATTCTATTACTGCCATTGGAGCATTATCGCCATATCTAAAGCCAGCTTTAATTATTCTTGTATATCCACCATTTCTATTTTCATATCTTTTTGATAGTGTTTTTTTAATTTTGCTTGCTGACGCCTCATCTTGAAGCTTAGAAATCAAGGTTCTAGTATTTTGAAGTGTATCCTTTTTACCTAAAGTGATTAATTTATCGGCCTGTGGTTTTAAAACTTTTGCTTTTGGTAGTGTTGTAGTAATTTGTTCATATTTCACAAGAGAATTGAGCATATTCTTTATCAATGCTTTTCTATGCTCAGAAGTTCTATTGAGCTTTTTATAACCCATTTTATGTCTCATTAGATAGCTTCCTCAAGTTTTTTAGATAATTCTGCTATATTATCAGGAGGCCAATTTGGTATTTCCATTCCTAAATAAAGAGACATTCCTGTTAAAACCTCTTTGATTTCATTAAGAGATTTTCTTCCAAAGTTAGGTGTTCTTAACATTTCACCTTCAGATTTTTGAACTAAATCACCAATGTAAATTATGTTATCATTTTTTAAACAATTCATTGATCTAACTGAAAGCTCAAGTTCATCAACTTTTCTTAGTAAATTTTTATTAAACTCAGGTTCTGTAGGTTGTTCTCTTACAATAACCTCTTGCGGCTCGTCAAAGTTAACAAACATACCTAATTGATCTTGAAATATTCTTGCAGAATAGGCTACTGCATCCTCTGCTGATATTGATCCATTAGTCTCAACTTCCATAGTGAGTTTATCATAATCTAAAGCTTTTCCTTCTCTTGCAGTGCTGATTGAGTAGGAAACCTTTTTTACTGGGCTAAATAAAGAGTCAATAGGAATAAGTCCAAGTGGGGGCTCGTCTGGCTTATTCATATCAGCAGGTACATATCCTTTTCCACTGCTTACTGTCATTTCCATATGAAAATTGGTATTTTCATCTAAATTACAAATAACTAGATCAGGATTTAAAATCTCAATATTGCCTGCAGTAGTTATATCTGCAGCCTTTATTTCTCCTGGACCTTTTGCATCCAAAATTAATTTGCTACTAGTATCGGAATCACTCTTTAAAGCTAAAGATTTTACATTTAGAACTATATCTGTAACATCTTCTCTTACTCCCTTTATAGAGGTAAACTCATGTAAAACACCATCTATTTGAATAGCGGTTACTGCTGTTCCTCTAATTGAGGATAAAAGAATTCTTCTTAATGAATTTCCTAATGTAAGACCATAGCCTTTTTCCAAAGGCTCTGCTATGATTTTAGCATACGATTTGTCATCACTTAAATTAATATCTAATTTAGGTGGTTTAATAAGTGATTTCCAATTTTTAGTATTGACTTCAGAAGTTTCCATTTACACTCTCCTTTTTTTTGGTGGTCTTGATCCGTTATGTGGCATTGGCGTTGTATCTTTAATTGAAATTATTTTAAATCCTCTAGCTTGCAAAGCTCTTAAGGCTGTTTCTCTACCTGAGCCAGGTCCTTTAACTTCAACAGATAATATCTTCATTCCAACTTCTAGTGCTTTTGCTCCAGCAGCATCAGCTGCAACCTGTGCTGCATAAGGTGTAGATTTTCTTGATCCCTTAAAACCTTTTTGACCAGCTGAGGCCCAAGAAATTACATTTCCGTTTGTATCAGCAATAGTAACAATAGTATTATTAAATGTTGATTGAACATACGCTATACCATTTAATATATTTTTCTTATTCTTTTTTTATTTCGAATAAGAGCTTTTTTTAGATTTAGTTTTGTTATCTTTAACTTGGTCTTTATTTTCTAAATTATCTTTGTTCATAATTATTTTTTAAGTGGTGTTAATTTTTTTTCCAGCTATTGCAATTGCCTTACCTTTTCTTGTTCTTGCATTACATCTGGTTCTTTGACCGCGTACAGGTAATTTTTTTCTATGTCTAGATCCTCTATAAGAAGCAAGATCTATTAATCTTTTTATATTCAATGATACTTCTCGCCTAAGATCACCCTCAACAGAAAATTTTTGATCTATTAATTCTCTTATTTTTAAAATTTCATCGTCAGTTAATTCATTAACTCTTTTTGTATCTGGTATTTCTAAGGATTTACAAATATCGTTGGAATTTTTTTCACCAATACCGTAAATATATGTCAGACCAATTCTAACTAATTTATTTTGTG
>QCEU01000032.1 GCA_003280485.1 Pelagibacteraceae bacterium AG-359-O02 | reverse complement strand
CACTAATCAAAATTTAACTTCTTTGCTATCAAGAGGAACAAAATTTATGAATCAAGAGCAATATTCAGTTGCTGTAGATATATTCACAACAGTAATTAAAAAAGATCCTGCTTGGGCAGAAGCTTGGAATAAAAGAGCAACTGTCTTTTATTTAATGGGCAAATATCAAGATTCTCAAAATGATATAGACAAGGTATTAAAACTAGAGAAAAGACATTTTGGAGCATTATCAGGACAGGGTCTTGTTCAAATTAAGTTAAAAAATTACGAAAAGGCTTTAAAGAGTTATGAAAAAGTAAAAGAGATTTATCCGTCCATGAGGTCACCACAAATAATGATACCACAGATTAAAGAGTTGATTAAAAACCAATCTGTGTAAATGAAAAAACTACTAATAATATTTTTTATTAATATTTTTGCAGTTAATTCTGCTTATTCTACAGAAGAAGTCTTTAATTCTTTAAAAGAGGGAGGAAAAATAATTTTTATTAGGCATGCGCTTGCACCAGGGAATGGAGATCCAGAAAATTTTGATTTAAATGATTGTTCTACCCAAAGAAATTTAAATCAAAGAGGAATTGAACAGTCAAAATTTATTGGAAGTATATTTAATAAAAACCAGATTAAAATTGAAAATGTCTATTCAAGTGAATGGTGCAGATGTATAGATACAGCTAAATTTGCTTTTAAAAATTATCAAACATTTAGTGCACTAAATTCTTTTTATGATATTAGATTTGAAGCAAATGAAGAGAGGCAAATAACTCAACTAAAAAAGTTTATTAATCAATGGAATGGTAAAGAAAATATAATTTTTGTTACTCATTTTGTTGTTATATCTTCAATGCTAAATATAGGGACTTCTTCAGGAGAAATAGTAATAACCGATAAGAATTTAAATATTATTGGATCAATTGATACTTTGTAATATATTAACTTAATATTTATGAAAACAATATTTATTATAGGATCAAAAAAGCATACTTTAAAATACACTAGAAAAATGCCTGAAGGCGAAGTAAAAAAAATGAAATCTTTTGTAACTAATAAAGGTCAAAAGTTAGAAAAAACATCCAAGTTTAAAATTCTAAATATTTCAGACGAAAAAACAGCAAGAGTATTTAAGATCAGTTTATAATATTTAATCCAGAAATAGAAACTAAATGAAGAAATCTAAAAGAAGTAATGTAGACCCATTTATTGTAATGGATGTAATGGAGTCTGCTAGAAAAGCAGAAGCTAATGGCAAGCATGTAATTCATATGGAAGTAGGTCAACCAGGAACACCGGCACCAAAGCGTGCCAAACAATTTATTTCAGATGAAATTTCTAATAATGATCTTGGCTATACAGTTACCTTAGGTTTGCCAGAATTACGAAATAGAATTTCTAAATTGTATGGAGATTGGTACAATATTGATTTAAACCCAGACAGAATAATTATAACAACTGGATCTTCAGGAGCATTTATACTTTCTTTTGCAGCATTATTTGATGTTGGAGATAGAGTAGGCATTGCCGCTCCAGGCTATCCTAGCTATAGACAAATTTTAAAGTCTCAAGATTTAATCCCAATTGATATTTTTACAGAGTTGCAAAATAAATTTCAGCCTATACCGGAAGATATTAAAGAAAATAATTTAAATGGTTTATTAGTTGCTTCTCCTGCAAATCCCACAGGTTCAATGCTTGATAAAAAAAAACTAGAAGGACTTATTAATACTGCGCATGAAAATAAAGTGAGTTTTATTAGCGATGAGATTTATCATGGAATTCAATATGAAAATAATCCTACATCTGCATTAGAAATTTCAAATGAATGTTATGTTATAAATTCATTTTCTAAATATTTTTCTATGACAGGTTGGAGAGTAGGCTGGATGATTGTTCCTGAAGATCATGTGAGACAAGTAGAAAGATTATCTCAAAATCTTTTTATTTGTCCTCCTCATGTTAGTCAATTAACTGCTCTATCAGCAATGGATGCAAAAGAGGAATTAAATACAAATGTAGAGGTTTATAAAAAAAATAGATCAATTTTGTTAGAAGAGTTACCTAAGGCTGGTTTAAATAAATTTTCTCCTCCAGATGGTGCTTTTTATATCTACATTGATATTTCAGAGTATTCGAAAGATAGCCTTAACTTTTGTAAAGAAGTGCTTGATAAAGCAGGAGTAGCAATAACTCCTGGACTTGATTTCGATCAAAAAAGAGGAAATTCTACAATAAGGTTTTCATACGCTAGAAGCACTGAGGATATAATTGAAGGAGCAAATAGAATAAAAAAATTTATGAAAGAAGAGTATTTAAAATAATAATGAAAACCGCTATTTTATTTGGCTCATCTGGGTTAATTGGATCTAATTTACTAGATAATTTAATCAATAATAATACTTACAACAAAATAAAAATATTTGTCAGAAATTTACCTTCTATTGATAATCCAAAAGTTGAAGTGATCAATACAGATTTTTTAGATTTAGACACTTTAAAAGAAAAATT
>QCEU01000031.1 GCA_003280485.1 Pelagibacteraceae bacterium AG-359-O02 | reverse complement strand
TTTAACCTCTATACCCATAGATCTAGCTGATCCACCAATTATTTTTGCTGCTTCATCTAAATCATGAGCGTTTAAATCTTTCATTTTTTTTTCCGCTATATCTTTAAGCTGTTGTTTTGTTATTGTACCAATGATATTTCTACCAGGCTCTTTGGACCCACTTTTCAGCTTCATTGCTTCTTTAATAAAATGTGAAGCTGGTGGAGATTTAATAATAAAATCAAATTTTTTATCCTTGTAAACGGTTATGATTACAGGAACCGGTTTACCAGCAAATGATTTGGTTTTTTCATTAAATGCTTTACAGAATTCCATTATATTAATCCCTCTTTGACCAAGAGCAGGACCAACAGGAGGTGCTGGATTGGCTTGACCACCTTTGATTTGTAATTTTACGTATCCGCTAATTTCTTTTTTTGCCATTAACTTTCCTTTTCTACTTGATTATATTCTAAATCTACTGGAGTAGGTCTTCCAAAAATAGATACTGAAACCTTAAGTCTTAACTTTTCTTCGTCTATATCCTCAACTAAGCCACTAAATGATGCAAACGGTCCATCTATAACTTGAACTTTCTCCCCAATATTATATTCAACTCCCGATTTTGGTTGTGCTACACCGTCTTTAATTTGACCTAGAATTTTTTCGATTTCTTTATCTGAGACTGGTATTGGCGTTCCTTTTGAGCCAAGAAAACCACTTACTTTTTTTAAATTTTTTATCATGTGATAAATATTATTATCCATCTCACTTTTAATAAGAACATAACCAGGAAAGTATTTTTTTTTTCTTTGAACTCTTTTTCCTCTTTTTACCTCTGTTATATCATGCGTAGGAACTATGATTTCTTCAATCTTCTCAGAAACTTTAGCTTTTTCTGCTTCATCTTTAATTAATTGAGCTACTTTATTTTCAAAACTTGAGTGAGATTGAACAATATACCAATTTTTCATTAGATACTTACCTTAAGTATGATTTCTAAAAAGAACTTCAAAATTTGATCTAACAATAAAAAAAATACTGAAGCTAAAACAGCCATTGCAAAAACCATTAATGCTCCTTGAACGGTTTCTTTTGCAGTTGGCCAGCTAACTTTGAATGCCTCTTGCTTAACATCCTGAATAAATTTTAAAGGGTTCATCATAATACAATTTACCTAATTGGCAGGAGCGAAGGGAATCGAACCCCCAACCTCCGGTTTTGGAGACCGGCGCTCTACCAATTGAGCTACACTCCTATTGGGTTTTTATTCAATAATTTTAGTTACTACTCCAGCTCCTACTGTTCTACCACCTTCTCTAATTGCAAAATTCAGTTTTTCGTCCATTGCAATTGGTGTAATTAGTTTTACTGTAAATTTTGCATCATCACCTGGCATTACCATTTCAGTTCCAGATGGTAGCTCAACTTCACCAGTCACATCAGTTGTTCTAAAATAAAATTGAGGTCTGTATTTTGTAAAAAAAGGTGTATGTCTTCCTCCCTCTTCTTTCTTTAATACATATGCTTGTGCCTCAAATTTAGTGTGTGGTTTAATAGATCCAGGTTTACACAAAACTTGCCCTCTTTCGACATCAGTTCTCTCAACACCTCTCAATAGAGCACCAATATTGTCTCCCGCTTCACCTGAGTCTAATAGTTTTCTAAACATTTCAACACCTGTACATACAGATTTCTTTGTTTCTCTAATTCCTACAATTTCAATTTCTTCACCAGTTTTAATTACGCCTGACTCTACTCTACCAGTTACAACTGTACCTCTACCTGAAATTGAAAACACATCTTCGACTGGCATTAAGAAATCTTTATCTTTTGGTCTGTCAGGTTGTGGGATAAATTCATCTACTGCTTTCATTAAATCCATAATTGAATTTTTACCAATTTCATCATCTCTGCCTTCTACTGCAGCTAAGGCTGAACCTTTAACTATTGGAGTTTTATCTCCTGGAAACTTATATGATGTTAATAAATCTTTAATTTCTTCTTCAACCAAATCTATCATTTCTTTATCATCGACTTGATCTACTTTATTTAAGTATACCACAATAGCTGGAACTCCTACTTGCCTAGCAAGAAGAATATGTTCTCTTGTTTGTGGCATTGGACCATCTGCTGCATTTACAACTAAGATTGCACCATCCATTTGTGCAGCACCTGTAATCATATTTTTTACATAATCTGCGTGACCAGGACAATCTACATGGGCGTAATGTCTGTTTGCAGTCTCGTATTCTACGTGTGCTGTAGAAATTGTTATACCTCTCTCCTTTTCCTCGGGAGCTTTATCAATTTGGTCGTAAGCAGTAAATTGTGCACCACCTGACTCTGCTAAAACTTTAGTTATCGCAGCAGTTAATGTTGTTTTACCATGATCAACATGACCAATAGTTCCAATATTACAGTGCGGTTTATTTCTTACAAACTTTTCTTTTGACATTACTTTTTTACCTCTTTTTTTTTTTTTATTTATTTTTGGAGCGGGTAAAGGGAATCGAACCCTTACATCCAGCTTGGAAGGCTAGCGTTCTACCATT
>QCEU01000030.1 GCA_003280485.1 Pelagibacteraceae bacterium AG-359-O02 | reverse complement strand
TCATAGACGCTTTCTAGAACGTCGCTAATTTCTTTTTTTATAGTAGTTGCACTGATTTTATTTTTTTTATTATAATCAAGTTGAATATTTCTTCTTCTCTCAGTCTCTTTAATAGCTTTTTTTATACTTTTAGTTTCTTTGTCAGCGTATAAAATAACCTTACCATCTAAATTTCTTGCTGCTCTTCCAATTGTTTGAATCAACGAAGTCTCTGATCTTAAAAAACCCTCTTTATCAGCATCCAATATACCAACTAATGCACATTCTGGGATATCTAAACCCTCTCTTAATAAATTTATTCCAACCAAAACATCAAATACACCTAGCCTTAAATCTCTCATTATTTCTATTCTTTCCAGAGTATCAATATCAGAATGCAAATATCTCACCTTGATACCATTTTCATGTAAGTATTCAGTTAGATCTTCAGCCATTTTTTTTGTCAAAGTAGTAACAAGAACCCTGTAATTTTTTTCAATTGTTTTTAGACATTCATGCATTAGGTCATCAACTTGATTTTTTGCAGGTTTTATTACAACTGGGGGATCAATCAATCCAGTTGGTCGAATAACTTGATCAATAAATTTGCCCTTTGTTTGTTCTAATTCCCATGGACCTGGAGTTGCAGATACAAAAACAGTTTGTGTTCTCATCATATCCCACTCCTCAAATTTTAATGGTCTATTATCCATACATGATGGAAGTCTAAAACCATATTCTGCTAAAGTACTTTTCCTAGATCTATCTCCTTTAAACATTCCATTTAGCTGAGGAACTGTAACGTGACACTCGTCAACAAATATTAAAGTGTTATCTGGAAAATATTCAAATAGAGTAGGTGGAGGTTCACCAGGTTTTCTACCTGATAAAAATCTTGAATAATTTTCAATTCCTGCGCATGACCCTGTAGCTTCAATCATTTCAAGATCGAATTTTGTTCGCTCTTCTAATCTTTGTGCTTCAAGTAATTTATTTTGTTCTTTATGTTTTTTAAGAGTTATCTCTAATTCTTTTTTAATATTTATTACTGCTTGTTCTATTGTAGGTTTTGGAGTTATGTAGTGGCTGTTAGCATAAACTTTAATTAAATTTAAATCTCTTACTTGATCACCTGTTAATGGATCAAACTCCTCAATTTTCTCAAGTTTGTCGCCAAATAAACTTAGCCTCCAAGCTCTATCTTCCAAATGAGAAGGAAAAATTTCTAAATATTCACCCCTTGCTCTAAATGTTCCTCTATAAAAATTCTGGTCATTTCTTTTATATTGAAGTGCAACTAATGATTTTATTATTTGTTCACGATTATAATCATAATTCTTTTGAAGAGTTAAAGTCATTTTACTGTAAGCTTCAACAGATCCTAATCCATAGATGCACGATACACTGGCAACTATAAGTACATCATCCCTTTCAAGAAGAGAACGAGTAGCCGAGTGTCTCATTCGATCAATTTGCTCATTAATTGATGCTTCTTTTTCTATATAAGTGTCTGATCTTGGAACATATGCCTCTGGAGTGTAATAATCGTAGTAGGACACAAAATACTCCACAGCATTGTCTGGAAAAAAACCTTTCATCTCACCGTATAGCTGAGCAGCAAGTGTTTTATTTGGTGCAAGTATTAAAGCTGGTCTGTTAGTTTCTTCAATTACTTTAGCCATCGTAAATGTTTTACCTGACCCAGTTACCCCCAATAAAACTTGATTAAATTGGTTTTTTTTAGCACCATTAACCAAATTTTTAATTGCTTCTGGCTGATCTCCTGCTGGCTTAAAATCAGATTTAATTTTAAATTTTCTGCCACCTTCAAGTTTTCCACTTATTTTTGGATTTTTACTTTGAATATCTGTAATTAAATCTTGATATGTATTTTCCATATATTAAATAAAGTAATAGAATATAAACAATTTTCAATGAGCATAATATCAAACAGTTTAAAAAGAATTAAACCTTCACCAACAATAGCTGTTACTCAAAAAGCGAGAGAATTAAAAGCTGCCGGAAAAGATGTAATAGCTTTAGGTGCAGGTGAACCTGATTTTGATACACCAGATAATATTAAAAAAGCTGCTGTTAAAGCCATAAGAAAAGGAGATACTAAATACACTCCAGTTGACGGAACTCCTGCAATTAAAAATGCAGTTATAAAAAAGTTTAAAAGAGAAAATAAACTTAATTATAATTCAGAGCAGATAACTGTAGGTACAGGAGGTAAACAAGTTTTATATAATACTTTTGTAGCTACTTTAAACAAAGGAGACGAAGTTCTTATACCAGCTCCATTTTGGGTATCTTATCCAGATATGGTTTTGCTTGCTGGTGGTAAACCAAAATTTATAAAATGTGGAGAGGAAGATGGTTTTAAATTAACACCTGCTAAACTAAAAAAAGCAATCACAAAAAAAACAAAATGGATAATTTTAAATTCTCCATCTAATCCCACTGGTGCAGCTTACACAAAAAAAGAAATTATTAGTTTAGGAAAGGTATTAATTAAAAATAAAAATGTTTTTATTTTGAGTGATGATATTTATGAGCATGTAAAATTTGATAATTTTAAATTTTTTACAATTGCACAAATCAAAAAACTTAAAGACAGAACATTAACTATGAATGGTGTAAGTAAAGCTTATGCTATGACGGGGTGGAGAATTGGTTATGCGGCTGGACCAAAAA
>QCEU01000029.1 GCA_003280485.1 Pelagibacteraceae bacterium AG-359-O02 | reverse complement strand
TAATACAAATACTGTTTATATAAACCCTCTTAATTCTCTAAAATTTGTCTTAAATAAAATTAGGAAAGAAAAAGTAAAATTAGAGAAAGATTTCTACGTGTTCACAGGCTCAACGGTAGGAGTTGTTCCAATAAAAAATAAGGGCGAATATATAGGCAAAGTTGATAAAATCGGATCAGTTAGAACCACTATCAATTAATGGGTCTTCATTTTTCCTCAGAAGAATTCAAAAATAGAAAAAATAAAGTTATTACTAAATTAAAAGAGGAAAAAATAGATGCCTTGGTCATGTTTAGACAAGAGTCTATGTATTGGCTGACTGGTTACGATACATTTGGTTATGTTTTTTTTCAGTCCTTAATATTAGACCAAAAAGGCAATTTAATATTATTAACTCGAGCTCCTGATTTAAGACAAGCACAAAATACTTCAAATATAGAAAATATAAAAATTTGGGTTGATAAAGATGATTCTAATCCCACAGAGGATCTAAAGCAAATCTTAAACGAACTCAACTTAAAAGATAAAAAGATCGGTATTGAGTATGAAGCTTATGGACTTACTGGACGTAATGCAATTAATTTAAATAAATCATTAAAAAATTTTTGCTCTTTAGATGATAAATCTGAATTAATAACAAAACTCAGAGTAATTAAATCTCCTGAAGAAATAGTTTATGTTAAGAAAGCAGCAACCCTAGCCGACAAAGCTTTAGATGAAGTTTGGAAATTTGCTAAAAAGGGAGTGAGTGAAAGTAAAATTCTTGCTGAAATGAATAGAGTAATTTTTGAAGGAGGTGGGGACTATCCTGCAAATGAATTTATAATAGGTTCTGGTAAAAACGCACTACTATGTAGATATCAATCAGAAAAACAAATACTTAATGATGTAGATCAACTAACTATTGAATGGGCAGGCACGTATAGACATTATCATTCTGCAATGTTCAGAACTATACCGATTGGAAAAGCAAATCCCAAACATTATGAAATGCATGAGGCTTGTGAAGAAGCACTAAAAAATTGTGAAAATACATTAAAGCCTGGTAATAAAATTGGAGAGGTTTTTGATATGCATGCAAAAATATTTGATAATTTAGGTTATAAAGATTGTCGGATGAATGCATGTGGATATTCATTAGGTGCAACATTTTCCCCTAATTGGATGGATTGGCCAATGCTTTACACAGGCAATCCTTATGTAATCCAACCAGGAAATATTTTCTTTATGCACATGATTCTAATGGATAGTAAAAATGAGTTAGCTATGAATCTAGGTGAGACTTACATTGTTACTGAAAAAGGAAATGAAAGACTAGGCAATCAAAAGACAGACTTAGTTATTCTCTAAGTAATAAACAATTTTAAAACCCAGTTTGGTCATAATAATAAGTTATCTAATTGAAAATATTATTTGTAAAAGATAATTTATTAATACCATATCTCATGGTGAAAAAGAGGCCGATATCGCATCGGTTAAAAGCGAGTTTTGGAAAAACAAACAAGGAGAGTGTATGAAAAGAATGCACAGAGTTTTAAGTTCGTTTAGCCGAGGCTCAAAGAACGCTAGGCTAAATCAATTAATGTTTCGAAATTTGAAAACTGTAGAAACTAATGCCAACGGTACAAGTGGATACGTTATCAAATTAGGAAAAAATTCTGGGGAAACATTAGGACACTTAAGAAAAGAGAGTAAAAAAATATAGCTTAAAGAATGAGATATGGGGCATTAAAAAAATAACTGCCCCATATTTTTTCTTTCTATTTTACTGGTGTCATAATTTTTTGACCTTCGACTCCCATAGCAACAACAATTGCTTTTACAGGAACATCTCCAATATTTTTAGATTCATGAGCCACACCTACATCTTCAATAAATGCATCTCCAGCTTTATAAACATAGCTTTTGCCACCTTGGGTAAGTTCAATTTCTCCTTGTTGTATCATTATTAAAACAGGGAACGAGTGAGTATGTGGAACTACAGGGCCTCCTACGGGCACAGTAAATTCAAAAGCTGTGATCTTTGCTTTTCCGGATGGATAAACAATATCGTTACCCATACCAGTCTGACTAGTTGATAAAATTCTTTTTACATGACCATCAGCAAAAACAGAGCTGTTTAAACCAAACGATACAAATAAAATTAGAAATAATTTTTTCATAAAATACCTTTCTGATTAATGAAGGTAAACTATCAGGCGATAGAAATTAATATATATGGCAAAATGTAATCTATTTACTCCACTCAACTTTAAACATAGCTTCGTTGCGTCTCATCATAGGAAGCGTAAAAGGCCCATTATAAGTTGCTCTTATTGGAGGTCCTTTAATGATTACTTTATCCTCTAAGAGTTTTTTATTAAGAATTTCCTTATGTTTGAAGAAATTATTATCTGAGGCTCTTCCAGAATATTCTATTACAGCAAAAAAACCTTCTTCTATTGTTGAGATTTTAACATCTGAATTTGTGGGTATAGGCGCATTCTCTTTTGTAAATTTTGATGGAAGATAAAATTGCATATAGTATCCATTATCCTTCTCACCCTGTGTTACAGGTACAGTCATTTTGATTTCTTGGGATTTATTATTCTGACCCGAGATATATTTAAAAAGTTTTCTAAAACTACTGTCATCGTTTCTACTTACAACTTCGACAACTAGACGGTCTTTATAATGTCTCACTTCGTATATTTCAGATTTATATACTACATCATATTGAGATTCCTCATAAGCCATTGAAGTAGAGTAAGGTAAAATACAGAATATATAAATCAAAAAAGATATCGATATTATTGATTTTCTCATTTAGTTAGATCCTAACTCTTGCAACCTATCAGATAAATAAGTTTGCTCACTATTATTTCCTGAGGCAAGTTTGATCATTGCATTCACAACTATCTCAACTTTTATTGGAGTATATTTTTTAAATCCACCAAAAAAGAATAAGGATAGAAATTTCATCACTGGAATTCCTAAAACCTCAACAATTCTAAAGTCTTTTCTGTTGCCAACTAAAAATGAGGGTTGAATAATGCTTAGGTTAGAAAACCCAATCTTTTTTAGCTCCTCCTCTACTTGACCTTTATTTTTTAAATATGTACTTGAGGCTTTTGGGTTTGCTCCAATTGAGGA
>QCEU01000028.1 GCA_003280485.1 Pelagibacteraceae bacterium AG-359-O02 | reverse complement strand
TATATCTAGATTAACAGACGCAACTGGTGGAAAAATTTTTATTGAAGGTCAAGACTTGCTTAATTTAAATAACAAGGAACTTATTGATTTAAGAAGAAATAAAATGGGAATGGTTTTTCAAAGTTTTGCGCTACTTCCACATAAAACAGTTTTAGAAAATATTGCTTTTCCTCTGCAAATTAAGGGTATTAAAACTGAAGATAGTATTAATAAAGCAATGGATATGGTCAAACTTGTTGGTCTAGATGGAAGAGAAAATTATTTTCCAAGAGAGTTATCTGGAGGGCAACAACAAAGGGTTGGAATTGCGAGATCATTGGCAGTTGAGCCAGATATATGGTTCTTAGACGAACCTTTCTCTGCATTAGATCCACTTATAAGGAAAGAAATGCAAGATGAATTTTTAAGACTTCAAGAAAAATTACAAAAAACTATAATGTTTATTACTCATGATTTTGATGAAGCCTTAAAACTAGCTGATCGAATTGCAATTATGAAAGATGGAATAATTGAGCAATTAGATACACCTGCGAACATTGTTTTAAATCCAGCTACTGAATATGTAAGAAAATTTACAGAAGAAGTACCGAGAGAAAAAGTTTTCTGCCTCATCAGGATTAAAAAATTTTTGTTGTGTTTTTCCTGTTAAGACTTCAGTATGAAGTCCCATTGATTGGGCTTTGGTTTTTTTTTCTGTTGTTTTTAAATTTGCCATACTTTTACCTCTCCATCAAATGGATCATATGTATCTATTTCATGTGGCAAGATAGATCTTATTGCTATTTCTTCAGAGCCCATAGCAACTAAATCATCTGACTCGTATAAGACTAATGGTTTTGCTGCCATTGTATCTTTAGCCATTCCCAAAGAATCTTTCGTTGCAACAAAATATGTAAACACGCCATCTAAACCTGACAAACTATCCTTCATGCCTTCTTCTAATGTTGCTCCATTTCTCATTTTCTCTGCTAAATAAACAGCTATCAACTCAGAGTCACATTCAGACATAAATCTCATGCCTTTGTTCTCTAACACTCTTCTATTATTCCAGTAATTAGTTAATTGACCATTATGCACAACTGAAACATCGCTAAAAGGATATCCCCAAAAAGGGTGAGCAGATTTGATATCTACACCTGACTCAGTTGCCATTCTAGCATGACCTATAGCATGAGTTCCTGTTACTTTTCCAAGATCATACCTATCTAAAACTACTTTTGCATCTCCTAAATCTTTAATTAATTCAAGTGATTTACCAATTGATAAAATTTCTACGCTTTCAATACTTTCAATTTTCTTTGAAAAATCCATCAAATCGTCTTCATATTTCATTTCATATCTGTAGGAATATGGAGTTAGTTTTTCTTCTTTTAATACTTTTGCACCAAGATTTTTTAACATATCGTCTACAAGTTCTTTCCTCTTATCATAAACACTTTCATCTTCATTTATGGAGGAACTACCTTCACCAACATTTTCTCCAACCTTGAATCTCATTATGAAGTTTTCACCATCATTATCTGCATATAGAGCATAACCTGTTGAGTCAGGACCTCTATGCTTTAAAGCCTGAAGCATTGCTTGTAATTCATTTCCTACATTAGAGGATTTTCCTCTATGTATAAGACCAGCTATTCCACACATATTTCTCCTTAACTAAATTAGTTTATGGCAGGCAATCCAAATAGGTATCTAGATCCCATTGAGTTGTTGCACCTAAAAATCTTTCCCATTCATCATTTTTATACCAATGAAATATTTTATACATTTCATCCGGCATAGCAGATTGAATAACCTTATCTTCTGCTAAACGATCTAAAGCTTCACCAAGACTTAAAGGTAATTTTTTAACATTTTTTCCAGCTTTTTGAGCTTCATAAATATTTCTAGACTCAGGTTTTCCAGGATTGATATTATTCGTTATTCCATCATCAAAAGCCTTTAATAAACTTGCTCCCATTAAATAAGGATTATGCATAGAGTCTACGGATCTGTATTCAAATCTACCTGGTGCTGAAACTCTTAATCCACAAGTTCTATTTTGATATCCCCAATCTGCATATACTGGTGCCCAAAAACCTTGATCCCATAATCTTCTATATGAGTTAACTGTTGATGAACCAATTGCAGTTAAAGCAGGTAAGTGTTTCATTACACCTCCGATTGATTTTAAACCAATTTTTCCTGGTAACTGGACATCTTTAGTATCTGGCATAAACGTATTAGTACCACCTTCTACGTAACTGAACACTTCATCCATACCTGGCAGAGACTTATGACCTAATTTATTTATTTTATCTTTCCCACCTGTCCATAAAGACATATTAGTATGACAACCACTAGCAGAAACTCCCATAAAAGGTTTTGTCATAAAACATGCAATCAAATTAAATTCTCTTGCAACCTGTGCACAAATTTGTCTGTAAGTAGATAATCTATCTGCATTTCTTAAAACATCATCATACATCCAGTTTAATTCTAGTTGTCCAGGAGCATCTTCATGATCGCCTTGAATCATATCAAAGCCCATAGCTCTTGCGTATTCCATTACTTTCATAAATACTGGTCTTAAAGACTCGAATTGATCTATGTGATAACAATATGGTTTAGAAAAACCTTTTCCTGTTGGAGTACCATCATCATTTCTAGTTAACCACATCATTTCTGGCTCAGTTCCAACTCTAAGTTGATAACCATGTTTTTTCTTAAATTCTTTAGCAATAATTCTTAAATTACCTCTACAATCAGATGTTAAGTGACCACCTGGATTTTCTCTTTCTTCTCTATTTCTAAAACAAGTTACAAAAACTCTTGCAACTTTTTTATCCCAAGGTAATTGGCAAAACGTTTCTGGATCAGGTATTCCAACCAATTCTTTAGCTTCAGGCCCATATCCTATGTAGTTATTGTGACGATCTAAGAATAAATTAGCTGTTGCACCGTAAACTAATTGAAAACCTTTTTCACATGTTCTTTCCCAATGATCAGCAGGAATTCCTTTACCAACAACTCTTCCTGTTACTGATATGAATTGAAAAAAAATATAATCAATTTTTAGTTCGTTGATTTTAGCTCTAACTTGTTTAACTAATTTTGCTCTACCTGGTTGATTAACATGTTTCTCTAGATCAGTCATATTCCCCCTTAAGAATTTTTAGACCAAAAAGTTAACTGAAAAAAAAACATCTGTCTACTCAGATAAATTAGCTCCAAGGAAACGGACTATTAGATGTTGGGTGTAATTCACCTTTCTCGTAACGGTTGAATCTAAATGG
>QCEU01000027.1 GCA_003280485.1 Pelagibacteraceae bacterium AG-359-O02 | reverse complement strand
TATAGCTATATTTTTCATTAAACCAAATTATCATCTAATTTAATTGAAGAGACAACCTTTTCATCGCCAGTTAATTTAATAATTCTTACTCCTTGGGTATTTCTTCCGGCAATTCTTATTTCTGTTACTGCAGTTCTAATAACTCTACCTTTATTGGTAGAAATTAATATTTGATCACCCTCAAAAACAGGAAAAGATGATGATACATTACCGTTTCTGGGGGAATTAACTATACCAATTATTCCCTTTCCTCCACGATTTGTAACTCTAAAATCATAATGGGATGTTCTTTTTCCATATCCATTTTCTGTAATTGATAAGATAAATTTTTCTTTAGCTTTCACTTCAGATTTTTCATCTCTAGTCTTGCTTTTACTTTTTTTAATATCATCTTTATCAATTATAGATAACGAAACAATTGTATCTTGTTCTGAAAGATTAATGCCTCTTATACCTTTAGATGATCTGCCCTTAAAAACTCTAAGTTTTTTAGATTCAAACCTAATGCATTTTCCAAATTTTGTATTTAACATTATATCTTGATCATCTGTACATATTTTTACACCAATAATCTTGTCATCAGAGTCTAATTTCATTGCAATTTTTCCAGAAGCATTAATAGATGAAAAATCTTCTAAATTATTCTTTCTAATTTTCCCCTTGCTAGTTGCAAATATGATGTGCATATTTTTTTTGTCAACATCTTCATCAGGAAAAGGCATAATTGAACTTATAGACTGATGGTTTTTTAGAGGTAATATATTAAAGAGAGATTTACCTTTTGAAGAAGCAGAACCTTCTGGTATTTTCCAGGCTTTAACTTTGTAAGCCAAACCCTCTGTTGAAAAGAATAATAGTGATGTATGTGTATCAACAGATAATGTCTGTACTACCGAGTCTTCTTCCCGTGTTTTAATTCCTGTTTTACCTTTACCGCCCCTTTTTTGTTGTTTAACTCCACTTAGGGCGCCCCTTTTTATATATCCTTGTAGTGTTATCGTTATAATAACTGACTCTTTTTGTATTGTTTCTTCTATGTCGTAATTTAAAACAGCATCGATAATTTTTGTTCTTCTAGGAACTGAAAATTTGTCTTTTATCATCTGCAAATCATTGCTTATTACTCTTAATAGCTCGTTTTTGGAATTAATTATCTTTTTATACTTGGAAATCTCCTCGGCTAATTTTTTAATTTCTATCTCTATTTCGTTAATTCCTATGGCAGTTAATTTTTGAAGTCTTAGTTCCAATATAGAGATTACTTGATCATTAGATAATACATATTTTCCTTTATAATTTTTACTATCAACTAATTTAATAAGTTTTGATGCCTTGTTTATTTTCCAAGTTGTTTTTAAAAGAGAATTTTTTGCTTCTTCGGGGTTTTTAGATAATCTAATTATTTTAATAACCTTATCAATATTTTCAACACTAACAGATAGTCCTAATAAAATATGAACTCTCTCTTCAGCTTTTTTAAGATCAAATTTAGTTCTTTTTATAACTACATCTTCTCTAAACTTTAAAAAGTTTTCTAAAAAATCTTTTAAATTACAAGTCTTTGGTTTTTGATCAACAATTGCTAAAGAATTAAACCCGAATGATGATTCTATTGACGTATATTTGTATAATTGTCTTTTGACAGTTTCAGGCTCAACATTTCTTCTTAAATCGATTGAAACTCTTATTCCCTCACTATTTGATTCATCTCTTATATCACTTATACCCTCAATTTTTTTATCCCTTACTAGTTCTGCAATTCTCTCATTCAAGTTAGACTTATTAATTTGGTAAGGTATGGATGAAACTACAAGTCTATCTTTGCCATTTTTTAAATTTTCTACTGAAATTTCTCCACGAATTTTAAAAGACCCTCTTCCAGTTTTATAACCTTGTTTAATTATATCTTTACCAATTATTAATCCTCCTGTTGGAAAATCTGGACCTGGGATATGTTTCATTAGTTCATTAATTTTAATATCTTTATTTTTAATTAAGGCTAAAGTGCCATCTACAACCTCACCCAAATTATGGGGTGGTATACTTGTCGCCATTCCAACAGCAATTCCACCTGCACCATTAACTAAAAGATTTGGATATTGAGCAGGTAATACAATAGGTTCTTGCTCTGTTTCATCATAATTACTTTTAAAAGATACGGTATTTTTTTCTATATCATCAATTAAAAACTGTGAAACTTTTGCAAGTTTAGTTTCGGTATATCTCATTGCCGCTGGTGGATCTCCATCAATAGAACCAAAATTACCTTGTCCATCTACTAAAGGTAAGCTCATCGAAAATTCTTGAACCATTCTAACTAAAGCATCATAAACGGCTTGATCTCCATGTGGATGATATTTACCAATAACATCTCCAACAATTCTTGCAGATTTTCTAAATTGTTTTGACCAATCAAAACCACCTTTATGCATGGCATAAATTATTCTTCTATGAACAGGTTTTAATCCATCTCTAATATCAGGCAATGCCCTACTTACTATAACGCTCATAGCGTAGGACAAGTATGAAGAACTCATCTCATCATACATTGAGATTGGTTTAATATTATTATTTATTTTTGGAATTTCGTTTTTTTCCATATTAATTAAAATGGAATATCGTCGTCTAATCCACTTTGATCTGGTGCAGGCGCATCATCAAAATTTTGTTTATTATCTTGTGATGCAATATTATTTTGATTACCGCCACCAAGCATTGTTAATGATGAGTTATAACCTTGAATTAAAATTTCAGTTGAGTATTTATCTTGACCACTTTGTTCATCTTTCCATTTTCTCGTTGAAAGTTGACCTTCAACGTATACTTGTGCACCTTTCTTTAAATATTGCTGAACAACATTTACCAAACCTTCGTTAAAAACTACTATTCTATGCCACTCAGTCTTTTCTTTTTTTTCTCCTGTATTTTTATCCTTCCACGATTGGCTTGTAGCAAGACTAAGTCTTGCAACGCTTTTACCGTTCACCATTTGCTTGACTTCTGGGTCTGCGCCCAAACGACCAATTAATAATACTTTATTTAAACTACCAGCCATAATATTTTAATTTATAAGAATGTTTATTATATCACTTATTAACTTGAATATTAATTTTATTAATCTAAAGCAACAAAAATTATGCTTAAAAAGATAGTTATTAAGGGCGCAAAAGAGCACAATTTAAAGAATATAACGCTTGAGATTCCAAAAGAAAAATTTGTAGTAATCACAGGTTTATCTGGATCAGGAAAATCATCTTTAGCATTTGATACTGTTTATGCTGAAGGACAGAGACGATATGTTGAGAGCTTGTCAGCTTATGCAAGACAGTTCTTAGATAAAATGAAAAAACCAAATGTAGA
>QCEU01000026.1 GCA_003280485.1 Pelagibacteraceae bacterium AG-359-O02 | reverse complement strand
ATGCACCTGACCCATATAAAGGTTTAGATAGATTTGCTGCAAGAAAGTTAATTTTAGAACATCTTGAAGAAGGTAAATTTTTAGAAAAAATAGAAAAGTTAGTAAATAAAGTTCCTTATGGTGATAGATCTAATTCTATTATTGAACCTTATTTAACAGAACAATGGTTTGTTGATGCTAAAACTTTAGCTGTAAAAGCAAAAGAAGTAGTAAATAATGGTAAGACTAAATTTTTTCCAGAAAATTGGTCTAAAACTTACTTTCAATGGATGAATAATATAGAACCTTGGTGTATTTCTCGTCAATTATGGTGGGGACATCAAATTCCAGCATGGTACGGGCCTGATGGAAAAATATTTGTAGCTGAAAATGAAGACGAATGTAAAAAACAGGCAAAAGAATTCTATTCAAAAGATGTGGAATTAAAAAGGGATGAGGATGTATTAGACACTTGGTTTTCATCAGGTCTATGGCCATTTGCTACTTTAGGTTGGCCAGAAAAAACTCCAGAAGTTGAAAAATTTTATCCAACAAGTGTTCTTGTTACTGGTTTTGATATCATATTTTTTTGGGTTGCTAGAATGATTATGATGGGAACTGAGTTTTTAAAACAAGAACCTTTTAAAAATATATATGTTCACGCACTTGTTAGAGATGAAAAAGGGCAAAAAATGTCTAAATCAAAAGGAAATGTAATTGATCCTTTAGAATTAATTGAGAAATATAGTGCAGATGCTTTGAGATTTACTCTATTATCAATGGCATCACCAGGTCGAGACGTAAAATTATCTGAAGACAGGGTTAAAGGTTATAGAAATTTTTTAAACAAAGTTTGGAATGCTAACAATTTTTTAAGACAAAATGAGTGTGATTTTAGTGATGTAAAAAAACCTGAAAATTTTAAATTAACAATTAATAAGTGGATACTATCTGAACTTGTAAAAGTCAAAAACGACACGGAAAATAGTTTAAAAAACTATAGATTTGATGAAGCAGCAAAGAATATTTATCAGTTTGTATGGCATTCTTTTTGTGACTGGTATTTAGAGCTATCTAAAACTGTATTTAATTCTAATAATGAGGAGGAGATTAAAGAACTAAGACAAACATCTTCATATGTCTTTAGAGAAATCTTAATAATACTTCATCCATTTATTCCATTTGTAACTGAAGAGATATGGTTAAATAATAAGTTAGATAATGATGGCAAAGATTACTTGATGCATGCTAATTGGCTAGAAGATGACTATCATGAAAAAAAATCTTATGATGAAATTAATAATATCATTAGTTTTATTACATCTATTAGATCATTTAAAAATGAATTAAACATTAGCCCTGGATCATTTATTGAAATTTCAACAGAAAACACCAATAAAGAATATAAAAACTTTTTATCAGCTAATGAAAATATTTTAAAAAAAAATGGTAGAATTAAAAACTTTCATGATAATGATTTAAAAAAATCATCAGCAAGCATCGTTATCAATGGTGAGCTATTTAAATTATATTTTGATGAAGATGTTGATTTAAATACGATCAAATCAACACTAGAGAAGAAAATTAAAAAAATTAGTGAAGAGATGAAAAAAATTGATGTTAGGTTATCAAGTAAATCCTTTGTGGATCGTGCACCACAAAATATAGTAGAGCAGGAGAAAAGCAACTTTGCTAATCTAGAAAAAGATGTTAAAAAAATAGAATTAACTCTAAAAGGTTTATAATGAAAAAATTTAATAAGAAAAAATTACCAAGTAGACACACAACAATAGGTGCAGATAAAGCCCCTCAAAGATCATTTTATTACGCAATGGATTTAACAGAAAAAGATGTAGCAAAACCATTTGTTGGTGTTGTTTCAACATGGAATGAAGCAGCTCCATGTAACATAAATTTAATGAAACAAGCTCAATCAGTTAAAAAAGGAGTTAAAGCTTCAGGTGGAACACCAAGAGAGTTTTGTACCATTACAGTAACTGATGGTATTGCGATGGGTCATGAAGGAATGAAATCGTCCTTAATATCAAGAGATGTGATAGCAGACTCAACTGAACTTACGGTTAGAGGACATTGTTATGATGCATTAGTTGGATTAGCGGGCTGTGATAAATCATTACCTGGTTTAATGATGTCGATGGTTCGTTTAAATATTCCAAGTGTATTTATATATGGTGGTTCAATTCTACCTGGGAGATTTAATGGAAAAGATGTAACCGTTGTAGATGTATTTGAAGGTGTTGGAAAATATACATCAAAAAAAATGACAGCTCATGCATTAAGAAAATTAGAATTAAAAGCATGTCCAAGTGCAGGTGCTTGTGGTGGACAATTTACTGCAAACACAATGGCATGTGTTTCTGAAGCAATAGGATTAGCTTTACCTTTCTCAGCAGGAACACCAGCGCCATATTTAGAAAGAAATAAATATGCAATAGACAGTGGTAAAGCTGTAATGAATTTATTAGCAAAAAATATTAGACCAAGAGATATTGTAACTAGAAAATCTTTAGAAAACGCAGCTACCATTGTTGCGGCAACTGGTGGATCAACAAATGCAGGATTGCACTTACCAGCTATAGCAAATGAAATTGGAATTAAATTTGATTTAATGGATGTTGCAAAAATATTTAAGAAAACTCCTTATCTTGCAGATTTAAAACCTGGTGGAAAATATGTTGCAAAAGATATGTGGGAAGCAGGAGGAGTTCCAATGTTATTAAAGACATTAATGGACGGCGGTTACATCCATGGTGATTGTATGACGGTTACAGGCAAAACCATGAGAGAAAATTTAAAAAATGTAAAATTTAGAGAAAATCAAAAAGTAATGAGATCTTTTAAAAATCCAATTTCTCCAACAGGAGGAGTTGTTGGATTAAAAGGAAATTTAGCCCCAGAAGGTGGAATTGTAAAAATAGCAGGTTTGAAAAAATTACAATTTACAGGAAGAGCAAGATGTTTTGATAATGAAGAGTCTGCGTACAAAGCGGTAATAAACAGAAAATACAAAGATGGAGACATTATTATAATTAGATACGAAGGACCAATAGGAGGTCCTGGAATGAGAGAAATGCTTCAAACAACTGCAGCAATCTACGGTCAAGGAAAAGGGGAGAAAGTAGCCCTTATTACAGATGGTAGGTTCTCTGGGGCTACCAGAGGCTTTTGTATCGGTCATGTGGGCCCTGAGGCCTCCGTAGGCGGTCCTATAGCCCTTTTAAGGAATGGGGATATCATCGATATAGACGCTAAAAAGGGCACAATTAACGTAAGACTTACAAAAAAGGAATTAAGTGCAAGACGTAAAAAATGGAAACCGAGGAAAGTGAATTTTGGCAATGGTACATTATGGAAATATGCACAAACTGTAGGACCAGCTTATAAAGGTGCACCAACTCATCCAGGTGGTAAAAACGAGGTTAGAACGTACGCTGATATTTAATGAAAATTAGACCTGTAATACTTTGTGGTGGCGCAGGCACAAGACTTTGGCCAGATAAAAAAAAACATCAAGCAAAACAATTTATTGATTTTGGTGGATGGAGTTTAATTCAAAAAACTTTAGAAAGAGTTAATAAACCAATTTTTGATTTTCCTA
>QCEU01000025.1 GCA_003280485.1 Pelagibacteraceae bacterium AG-359-O02 | reverse complement strand
TTTAAGATCTGTCATTGGAGTATTTATGTTTGGTATTCAAACATTTTTTATATCAAAATCAATTACATATCTAATTAGAATTTTTATTTATTATAACCTAGATAGTCAAATTCTAGATGATCAAGTATTTTTAGCTTTTTTTCTTGGATTAAATATTATTGATTGGATTTCATTAGTATTAACTTTTGTTGTTCAGTATTTTTTATTTACAAATGGACAAAGGTTTAATCAAAGATTTTTACAGTTTTCAGCCATCTTTGTTTATTTAGGTTTGTTAGTTTTTTTTTTAATTTTAACTTCTGAAAATCACACACAAATTTTTCAGTCTCTTAAATCAAATACAACAGATGGAAATTTTTTTTCAAAATCTAACGTTTTACCTTTTGTAGTTTTAACAGGTACAATTTTCTCATACTTCTCAATTGTGTTGTTAAATTTTGGAGATTTTTCTAGATATGTCAAAACAGATAAAGATCTAAAATTGGGAAACCTTAGTCTTTTTCTAAATATGATTTTGTTTTCATTTTTAGCAACATCTATAGTTGTTGGAGTAGATGTTGTTTTAAATCAAAAGCTTATTGTTGTTGATCAAATATTAACTAAGCCAATGGATATTATTGGAAAATTAGACAATACTGGCTTAACTGTGTTTGTACTAATTTTTATAATTTTTTCGTCTCTATCTACTAATTTAATTTCTAATTATGTACCTACGCAAAATAGTATAATAAATTTTATTCCTAATAATCTAGATCTCAAAACTTCTGGAGTATTAATTTTAATAATTGGTTTTATTGCTGGAGGTTTGTGGCCATCTATTTTAAATCAAATAGGTGTAATAAATATTATCGACAGTCTTGCAGCATTTTTTGGTCCAACCTTTGCAATAATAATTGCTGACTACTATCTGGTGAAAAAAGGGAAAGTAAATCACAAAGATCTGTTTTTTTTGAGGGATGGAAATGAATATATGTATACAAATGGTTGGAACTATAAAGCTGTGTATTCACTTATTATAGGTTTTATATTCTCATTTTCATTATTATGGAATATCAATTTCTCAGATATAAAATCATTTTCTTGGATATTAGGATTTGTCGTATCGTTTTTTATATATTATCTTCTAACTGAAAAATAATTATGAAAGCTTTAGTTTATACCGGTGTTGAAGAATTGGTTTACAGAGAAGAAAAAGATCCTGTAGAGACCAGTGGAGAAAGTATATTAAAAGTTCATGCCTCAGGTATATGTGGATCAGATATGCACGCGTATCACGGAAAAGATGAACGAAGAATTGCTCCACTAATAATTGGACATGAAGTAAGTGGTGTAATACAAAATGGTAAATTTCAAGGAAAAAATGCTGTTTTAAATCCATTAATTACATGTGGAAAATGTGAATATTGCACAAGTGGGCGAGAGCATTTGTGTCCACATAGAGTTCTCTTAGGAATGAACAGACCATACGAAAGACAAGGAGTTTTTGCAGAGTTAGTTTCTTCTCCTAATCAAAATATTTATGAGGTACCCGACCATTTAAATCTTAATGAAGCAGCTATAGCAGAACCAACAGCAGTTGCTTTGCATGCAGTCTTAATGGGAGAGAATTCTCTTAAAAAACCTCTATCTGAATGTAGAACTTTAGTTCAAGGAGCCGGAGCGATTGGATTATTGTGCTCGTTAATATTATCTAAAATTAAGGGAAATAAAAATATCATTATGTCTGACCCCAATAACCTGAGACTAAGTGAATGTGCAAAATATTTTGAGGGTAAATTTGTTAATCCATCGGACAAAGAAATACAAAATGATAGTTTTGATATTGTCTTTGATTCAGTAGGCTTAGAAGTTTCAAGACAACAATCGATCTCGGTTATTAAACCTGGTGGCACCATAATACATATTGGATTAACCCAACCTGCAGGACAGTTTAATTTTAGAAAAGCAACTCTTCAAGAGGTAACTTTTATTGGTACATACTGTTATACTAATAAAGATTTTGAAAATACAATCAAAATTTTAGCTGACAGAAAAATTGGCAAATTAGATTGGATAGAGTATAGGGAATTAAAGAAAGGCGCAGAGGCCTTTAAACAAATTCATGACGGAACCTGTTCT
Source organism: Pelagibacteraceae bacterium AG-359-O02 (assembly GCA_003280485.1). GTDB lineage: Bacteria > Pseudomonadota > Alphaproteobacteria > Pelagibacterales > Pelagibacteraceae > Pelagibacter. Next base: position 1,668 of record QCEU01000025.1, on the reverse strand, counting down.
TCACCAAAAATTGTTCTTTTACCCTAAAGGTAAATTTCAAATTATAGTTGATAATTAAAAATATTTAATTATATGAAGCTTGTGCTTACAAAATTTATCAAAATAATAGCAATCTATCTTTTAATCATATCCTCGGTTTGTGCCGAAAAACTGATAGTTTTTGATTTTACAGAGGAGGAATTAAATTCATTAGAAGTTAGAAAAGTAAGAGGAGCTGATGCAAAAACAGTCTATTCTATTGGAAATAATGAGAACGGAAACTATTTAAAAGCAGTGGCAGCTAATGCAGCATCAGGAGTAGGTAAAGAAATAAAAATTAATTTAGATAAAACTCCTTTTATAAATATTACTTGGAAGATTGAAAAAGATCTTAAAGGTATAAAAGAAAATACAAAAAAAGGTCATGATTTTGCTGCTAGAGTTTTTGTAATCAAAAAAACTGGTGCAACGCCATTATCAAATAGAGCTATAAACTATGTTTTTTCAAGCAATTCAAATGTAGGAGAGACATGGCCAAGCCCATATACAAAGAAATCTATCGATAGCATTCTGGCTTCAACAAAGTCAAATTTAAATGAATGGGTTACAGTAAAAGCTAATGTAAAAGAAGACTTTAAAAAATTTCATGATTTAGACGTTGAGGAGCTTTCAGGAATTGCAATTATGGCAGATACCGATAATTCAAAACTAACCGCAGTTAGTTATTACCAAAATATTTTTTTTTCCTCTGAGTAAAAGTTTAATTAAGATATTTTTTTAAACCAAAACTTAATAAAGACAGTATTATTGCAGCCAAAACGTCAAGGATTGGAGCGGCTTCTGGATATCCAAAATTCCATAATATAACACCAATTAACCAAATTATATAAATTTTCATATTGTATTAATCATTAGTATAAAAAATATTTTCACTTTGATATTATTATTTTTATGAAAAAATTTAAATCAAGTTTTAATATTTATTATGAGGATACAGATGCTGGTGGAGTAGTTTATTATGCAAATTATTTGAAATTTATAGAGCGCGCTAGAACTGATGCCATTGCTTCTGTAAACTTTACAAATTCTAACCTGAAAGAAAATTATGGAATACATATAATTGTCAAATCTTGTAATTTAAATTTTATAAAACCTTCAAGGTTAGAGGATAAACTTGATATTTTTTCTGAAATTGTAGAAGTAAAGAATGTGTCAATTAAAATGAAGCAAGATATATTTGTAAAAGATAATTTAATTTTAACTGCAGATGTTCATTTAGCTACAATTAATAAAGAGGGCAAACCAACCAAAATGCCTGAAAAACTCAAAGAACAATTAACTAAATAGCATTTTTTACTTTAATAAATAAATTAGTCATTTTATTTACGTTAATTCTTCCTGTATTTACATTTCTTGGACTTGGATGATAAGAACCCACCAATAAAATATTATTTGGGAGTTTAAAGAATTTACTATGACCAAATTTAATATTTGAGTCAATTCTGTAATGTTTTTTGTAAAATTGTATACAAGCATCAAAAGCTATTTTTCCAAGTGCAACAACAATCTTTAAATTTTCTAAGTATTCAATTTCTTTATTAAAATATTTAAAGCAAGTGTTTAGCTCTTTTTTTGTTGGTTTATCTCCAGGTGGGACACATTTTAAAGCAGTAGTTATAAATATATCTC
>QCEU01000024.1 GCA_003280485.1 Pelagibacteraceae bacterium AG-359-O02 | reverse complement strand
CTTTTCTTAAAAGATCTCCAGTTGATATTTGATAAAGACTATACTTTTTTACAATATTTAAAGCTTGGGTGCCTTTGCCAGCTCCTGGTGGTCCAAAAATAATAACATTCACTTGGATTATCTTCCAAATTTTGTTTTCTTAATCAATTGTTCGTATTGAGAGCTCATTAATCTAGTTTGAACTTGAGTAACAGTATCAATGGCAACAACCACAACAATTAGAACAGATGCACCTCCCAAATAAAAAGGTATAGGATAATTAGCAATTAAAAATTCTGGCATTAAACAAACTAAAGTCAGGTACAAAGCACCAATAGTCGTTAATCTTGTCAAAATTGTATCTATATACAATGCTGTACTTTCACCAGGTCTAATACCTGGTATAAAACCCCCATATTTTCTTAAATTTTCCGCTGTTTCATTTGGATTAAAAGTTATTGATGTATAGAAAAAAGTAAAAAAAATAATCCCTGATGCATATAGGATCATATACAACGGTTGACCTTGCGTAAAGTAAGAAGATATATTTAGAAATGTCTCATTTTCTGAAACATTAAAATTTGAAAATGTTACTGGCAATAATAATAATGCAGAAGCAAAAATTGCAGGAATAACTCCAGCCGAATTAATTTTAAGTGGCAAATGGGATGATTCTCCACCATACATTTTGTTTCCCATTTGTCTTTTTGGATAATTAATTAATATTTTTCTTAATGCTCTCTCCATAAAAACTATAAATAAGATAGTAAGAACTAATAAAACAAAAATAAATATTATCATTAAAGTAGAAATAGCTCCTGTTCTACCTAACTCAAATGTTGTTACCAGAGCCCTTGGAATTTCTGCCACTATCCCAGAAAATATTATTAAAGAAATACCATTACCTATACCTCTTTGAGTTATTTGCTCTCCTAACCACATTAGAAATATTGTTCCTGCTACAATTGTGGTAACAGTCGAAATCTTAAAGAATGCTCCAGGATTTATGACAAGATCTACTGATGACTCTAATCCTACTGCCAACCCGTATCCTTGAACAGTTGCAAGTAAAACTGTTCCATATCTTGTAATTTGAGTTATTTTTTGTCTGCCGATTTCCCCTTGTGATTTAAGATTTTTAAAATAATCAGTAACACCAGTTAATAGTTGAACTATAATTGAAGATGAGATGTAAGGCATTATTCCAAGAGCAAAAATAGCCATTCTACTTACAGCTCCACCTGCAAAAACATTAAACATTCCTAGTAATCCCTTTTGATTACTGTCCATCATTACTTGTAATTGCTCTGGGTCTATGCCAGGTAAAGGAACAAATGTTCCTAATCTGTAAATAGCAAGAATAAAAATAGTAAATAAGATACGATTTCTTAAATCATTAGTTTGTGAGGACTCACTCATTATCTATTTCTGATTTTTGATTTTTAATACACCACCAAGTTTCTCAATTTTTTCTTTAGCAGCAATTGATGAAAAATCGGCTTCTATGTCTATTTTTGTAGTTAAGTTACCATTTGCAAGAATTTTAAATTTTAAATATTTTTTATTAATAATTTTACTCTGTTTTAAGATTTCTAGATTAACAATACTTTCTGGATTAATTCTTTTATTATCAACAAAGCTTTGAAGTTGGTCTAGATTAATTCTTGCAATTTTACTTTTATTTATTGGGTTAAAACCTCTTTTTGGCAATCTTCTATAAAGTGGCATTTGACCACCCTCAAAGCTTTTTATTGCAACACCAGATCTTGATTTTTGTCCTTTAATTCCTCTTCCTGAGGTTTTCCCTTTACCTGATCCAATACCTCTTCCAACTCTTTTTTTTGGAACTATAACTTTAGCAGTAGTATTTAAAATATTCATTATCCTCTTTTTTCTATGATTTCTGAAATTTTTTTATTTCTTATCATTGAGATGTTTTTGGGTGAATTTTGATTAGAAAGTGCTTTCATGCAAGCCCTTATTACATTATGAGGATTTGCTGTACCAAGTGACTTTGCAACAATATCCTTTATGCCTAAAACTTCACATACAGCCCTGACTGCACCACCAGCAATTATTCCTGTTCCTTTGGGTGCGGCTCTTAATTTAATTTTACCAGCACCATCTTTTCCAAATATATCGTGATGTATAGTTCTACCTTCTCTTAAAGGAATTTGAACAAGATTTCTTCTTGCCAGTTCATTTGCTTTTTTAATTGCATCTGGTACCTGCTTAGCTTTTGCATGTGCGACACCAATTTTTCCATTTTGATTACCCACCACCACTAAAGCTGAAAAACCAAATCTTCTTCCTCCTTTTACAACTTTGGTAATCCTATTTATGTGAACTAATTTTTCAACAAATTCAGTATTTTTTTCCATAATTTAAAATTCCATTCCATTTTTTCTAAGTTCTTCAGCTAGTAACTTTACTCTTCCATGATACTTATATATACCTCTATCAAAATAAACTTTTGTTATTTTCATATCCTTTGCTTTTTTAGCTAATTGCTCAGCTACAAGTTTAGATAGATCTTTTTTACTCATTTTTTGTGATTTTATATCTTTTGTGTTTGAAGATGCGGATACTAATGTTACTTTTTTTTCGTCATCGATTATTTGAGCACTTATATTTTTTGTTGATCTATTAACACTTAATCTGAAGCGCTCACTTGAAGAAAATTTTTTAACCTTATTTCTTACTCTATATTTTTTTCTTTGGTCTTTAGTTAGTTTCATTATTTCTTTTTACCCTCTTTTCTTAATATATATTGCCCCTGTTCCTTTATGCCTTTTCCTTTATAAGGCTCAGGTGGTCGTAAACTTTTTATTTCAGCAGCTACCATTCCAACTTGCTGTTTATCTGTTCCTGTTATTTTCAAAAAATTCTGTTTTTCTACCTGAATTTTTACTCCATCAGGTATATTAAAATTAATATCATGGCTAAATCCTAATTGAAGATTTAATACATTTCCTTTTAAAGCAGCTCTGTATCCAACACCTGTTAATTCTAGATTTTTTTCATAACCTTTACTTGCTCCAATTATTGCATTATTAATCAAGCTTCTATTCATGCCCCATAATCTTTTAGTATCTTGATTATTTTTCTTTGGTTTAATCATAACCTCTTTACCTTCATTAATATTTAGATCAAAAATATCTAAATCAATACTTAATGATTTTTTACCCAAAGGTCCCTCAATATTAATCATATTATCACTTAAAATAACTTTTACTTTTTCTGGGATTGAAATATTTATTTTACCAATTTTAGACATTAAAATACCTTACAAATTATTTCGCCACCAACTCTTTGCTTTCTAGCATCAATATCAGTCATAACACCTTTTGGAGTAGAAATAATAGCTATACCTAAACCATTATTTACTTTTGGAAGACTTTCTGCGCTAGAAAAAATTCTTCTTCCTGGTTTTGAAACTCTTTCTATTGAACTAATGACAGGATTGCCTGAACTATATTTCAGACTAATTTTTAGATTTGATTTATTGTTTTCCTCAGATTTTACCTCATAGTCTATAATGTAACCTTCTGATTTTAAAATTTCAGCTATTTTCATTTTAAACTTCGATGATGGAAGTTCGACTTTTTTATGGTTTCTTTTCTGTGAATTTTTTAACCTTGCTAACATATCTCCAATTGGATCACTTAAACTCATAATATCCTTTCTACCAACTTGATTTAACCATACCAGGAATCTTGCCTTCGAGTCCTAACTGTCTCAATGCAATTCTTGATATTTTCAATTTTCGATAAACTCCATGTGGTCTACCAGTTATTTGACATCTGTTTCTTACTCTTATTTTTGCAGAATTTCGAGGTAATTTTGATAGTTTTTGTTGAGCTTTAAATCTCTCCTCTAATGTCAATTTTTTATTCATAATTATCTTTTTTAAACTTAATCTTTTTTTATAAAGCTTGTCTGAAAGTTTAATTCTTTTATTATTTTTATTTATTGCACTTATTTTTGCCATTAGTTACTCCTATTTTCTTTGAATGGAAAATTTAGTTTTTTTAAAAGCTCAAAACTATGTTTTTTGCTACTAGTTTTAATAACAATTGTAATGTCTAGACCTCTTATTTTGTCTACTTTATCAAAGTTGACTTCTGGAAATACTATTTGTTCTTTAATTCCAAATGTATAATTACCAAATTTATCAAATCCATTTGGATTTAGACCTCTAAAATCTTTAATTCTTGGTAAAGCTATATTAATAAGTCTATCCAAGAACTCATACATTTTATTCTTTCTTAATGTAACTTTTAAACCTGAGTTGGTATTTTTTCTTGTTTTAAAGTTTGCTATTGATTTTCTAAATTTTGTAATAAGAGGTTTTTGACCAGTTATCTTTGCAAGATCATCTTGGCATGAACTTACAATTTTTGAATCATTCCCATCTAATCCTAATCCCATATTAAGAACTACTT
>QCEU01000023.1 GCA_003280485.1 Pelagibacteraceae bacterium AG-359-O02 | reverse complement strand
AAATCCAATTGAAAAAGAAATATACTTCTTAAAATCTGTAAAAGAAATTTTTCGAAATATTGATATTGCAAAGTACGATTGCGAAAACAAAAGTGGAAAAAATTTAATATTTGTTCTTGGATTACCTAGGTCTGGAACAACATTAACACATCAAATTATTGCATCTCATTCTAAAACTTTTGGTGGCGGAGAACTTAATTTTCTTACCCGCGCAGTATATGATAATATTGATGATCCGAACTTCTTGGATATTTTCAAAAATTATAATTTTAAAAAATTAAGAAATTTAGTTCAAAATTATGACGAAAATTGTAGAAATTTAAGTAATGAGGGAAAAATTATAGTGGATAAATCTCCAATGAATTTTAGAATGCTTGGGTTTATTAGAATGTTGTTCCCACAATCTAAAATAATTCATTGTAGTCGTGAAGCTAAGGATAACTGTTTATCCATTTATAAAAATGTTTTTAATGAATCAAATATTCCATGGAGTTATGATATAAGTGATTTGACAACATATTACAGAGAATACAAAAAAATAATGAACTTTTGGAATACAAAAATGCCAGGTTTTATATTTAATTCGAGCTATGAGTTATTAGTAAAAAATCAGGAAAATCATTCTAAAAAAATGTTTAAATTTTGTAACTTGAATTGGGAAAAGGATACATTAAAATATTATAAAAAAAACATTCCAATACAAACCCTAAGTAAAGAGCAAGCAAGAAATCCTGTATATAAAACGTCTTTAAAAACTTACGAAAATTATTCTGAATTTTTAAATTTTAGTGAGATAGATAAAATAGAGAGAGAATATACTTGAATTTAAAAATGGTGGGCCGTGTTGGTTACGCTCCAACTACCCCTGCAATGTCAATGCAGTACTCTACTATTGAGCTAACGGCCCTTTAACTTTCTAGAAAACTTTTTAATTGCTTTGATCTACTAGGGTGTTTTAACTTTCTAAGCGCCTTTGCCTCTATTTGACGAATTCTTTCTCTGGTAACAGAGAACTGTAATCCAACCTCCTCAAGAGTATGATCAGTATTCATACCAACCCCAAACCGCATTCTTAGAACTCTTTCCTCTCTTGGGGTTAAAGTTGATAAAATTTTTGTGGTAGCTTCACTCAAATTTGACTTGATAGCTTGCTCAAGTGGAGCAAGAGCTTTGGTATCTTCAATAAAATCTCCCAAACTGCTATCTTCTTCATCTCCAACAGGTTTTTCAAGAGAAACCGGCTCTTTAGAAATCTTGAGTACTTTTCTAACTTTTTCTAATGGCATTCTCAATTTTTTTGCTAGTTCTTCTGGTGTCGCTTCTCTGCCAAACTCACTTAAAATTAATCTTTGAGTTCTAACTATCTTATTAATTGTTTCAATCATGTGAACTGGTATTCTTATTGTTCTAGCTTGATCTGCAATCGATCTGGTTATTGCCTGCCTTATCCACCAAGTAGCATACGTAGAAAATTTATATCCTCTTCTGTATTCAAATTTATCAACTGCCTTCATTAATCCTATGTTTCCCTCTTGAATTAAATCTAAAAATTGAAGACCTCTATTTGTATATTTTTTTGCTATTGAAATTACAAGTCTAAGATTGGCTTCAACCATTTCTTTTTTTGCAATACGAGATTCTTTTTCACCTTTCTGTACTCTGCTCACTAATTGTTTAAATTCTGTTACAGAGAGGCCTAGTCTGTTGCTTAATTCAATTAATCTATCTCTTATATTTTTGAACTCAACTTTATATTTTTGGAAAAATTTCTTCCACGTTTCGTTGGTGTCTAAGAAACTTTTTAAATTAGGATTAATTTCGTTACCTACATAAAATTTTATAAATTCTTCTCTTGGAATTTTCTCATTTAAAGCAAGTCTTAACAGGTTCCCCTCAAGGGAAATTATTTTACGATTTTCAACATAGTGTTTTTGTACCAATTCTTCTAGAACTGAGGGTGACAATTGAAGTGTTTTAATATTTTCTAATATATCGTCTACAATTTTTTTATAATTTTTTTCTTTAGAGGGTGAAAATTGTCTTGAGTTTAAAACGCAGTCTAACTTTTCGTTCTGATATTTTATTAATTTATTATACTCTTTAGTTAAATTATAAATTGTTTTTAAAACCTTTGGTTTAATTTCAGTCTCCATGGCTGCAAGTGTTGGATTGAATTCGTCATCTTCAACGTTATTTCCATCATCTTCACTTTGGCTATTACTATCTTCAGACTTTTTTTGTTTAGCACTTTGACCAGTATCTTCGTCTTCCATATAATTAGTATCTATATCTATAATTTCTCTCACTAAGATCTCATCGTTTTGAAGCTGTTTATTCCATTCAAAAAATTGTTGTGCAGTCATTGGGCTTTGGGATAATGCATTTAACATTACATCTTTACCTGCCTCAATTCTTTTCGCGATTGCAATTTCACCCTCTCTTGAAAGTAATTCAACTCCACCCATCTCTCTTAAATACATTCTTATGGGATCATCACTTTTTTCGACAGATTTACCCTCGTCTTTTAATCCATTTTCTTTTTTTCGAAGTACTTTAAAGTCAGCTTTTTTTTCAACTAAAATAACTTTTTCATCTAAGATATGTATGAAAGCTTGTTCGAGGTTTTGATTAGATAAATTTCTTTTTCCTAAAGATTTATTTAATTCTTCATAGGTTATAAAACCTCTATGGACACCTCTGCCCATTAATCTAGCAAATGATTTTGTAATTATACGTTCCACAATAAAAAGTTCAGAATGTATATAATGCTAAAATAAAAAAAATCTACGGGATTCTGATTTTTATTTAATTGATTTTTTGCAGTTTTTTAAGCTCTTTTAACTCATTAAATGTTGCTTCACTCAGATCCTTTGAAAATCTTGATTCTAAATCTGTAATTCTTAATTCAAGCTCATAATTTTTTAGGTCTCTTATTAGTTCAGATAAGATTTCAAGAATTTTTTGGTCATCTTTTGAATTTTTAACTAATATATGCTTAACAGATGCATATTTATAAACCCTATCAATCAAATTCCTATCAATATTAAAATTTTCAATATCATAGTTTTCAAAATTATTAGTTTGGCTTATTATTTCTTCAAATAATAATTTATTTTCATTAGTAAATAGTTTTACATTTTCAATTAGGTTAATGTTATCTTTTATAAGATCAGGTCTTTTTAATAACACATATAAAAAAGAAAATTCCTTAATATCGATTGCTTTTAAGGACTTTGTTTCGTTATAATAGTTTTGAGTTGATTTAAGTGACTTTGTTGGCTTAGAGTAATTTTTTTTATATTTAAAGTTTGTATTAGGAGTTAATTCAAAAATTTTTTCTAGAAAATATTCAAGTACATACTTTTTAATGAATTCGTCTTTAATGGTTGATGAAATTAATCGTAATTTTTTTTCAAAAATAGCTCGTGATGAAGGGCTATCATCTACATCTTTATAATAATGAGTAAATATAAATTCGTGAATGGGAACTGAATTCCTTTTTGAAAAAACTTCAAAAAACTCTTTTCCCTTTTCATTTACAAAACTATCTGGATCATGATTGTCAGGTAAAAATAAAAAAGAAATTTTTTTTTCAGGTTTTAATTCAATAATAGAGTTTTCTGCCGCTCTTAAAGCTGCTTTGTATCCGCTGTCATCTCCATCGAAACAAACAATAATGTGTTGAAAAAATTGATTAAGAGTTAATATTTGTCTTGTAGTTAAAGAAGTACCTAGATTTGCAACAACATTATCTACTTTATTTTTACTAAGACCGACAACATCCATATAGCCTTCAACAAGATAAATATTATCAATATTGTTTGAAAGTTTTCTAGTTAAATCTAAATTGTAAAGATTAGATCCCTTTTTAAAAAATGGAGTTTCTGGTGAGTTAATATATTTAGAAAGATATTTGTTATCGTTTAAAATCCTACCTCCAAGAGCTATTGGATCACCTGAAATATTATTAATTGGAAAAATAACTCTATCTCTAAATCTGTCCACATATTTTTTTTTGTTCTCATCAAAATAAAATAATCCTGTATCTTTGATCTCACTTTCAGAAAATTCTTTGAATATATCTTCTTTAAAATTTTCTTCATTTGAAACATATCCAATTTTAAATTTCTTTACTTCATCAATTGTTAAACCTCTATTTTTTAAATAATCTTTTGCATTTTTTGCTACTGGATTTTTAAAAAGATCTTTATGATAAAATTCAACGTATTTTGCATATATCAATTTATACTTTGTCCACTTTTCTTCTCTGATCTGATCCTCCTTTGAAAATGTATAAGGTCTCATTCCTGCTAAATTTGCTAGATACTTAACTGACTCACCAAATTTAAAGTTTTGAGTTTTCATTACAAAGTCAAATATATTTCCGTGTTCAGCAGTACTAAAACAGTGATAAAATTCTTTTTCGTCATTTACTGTAAAAGAAGGTGTTTTTTCTGTTTTAAACGGCGAAAGACCAACATATTCTTTTCCTCTTTTTTTTAAACTAACAGTTTTGGAAACTACAGTTGAAATTTTTAACCTAGTTTTAATTTCTTGTAAGTACTCTTTAGGGTATTTCATTTTTGATTTAATAATTGTTTTATAATGGCTCCTGCTTTGGAAAAATCAATACTGTCCGCATTATTTTTCTTTAGCTCACCCATAACTTTTCCCATGTCTTTTATTGAGTTTGCGCCTGTTGAATTAATTACCTCTTCACAAATTTTCTTAGTATCCTCTTCACTAATTTGTTTAGGTAAATATTGACTAATTACTCCCACTTCTTGTTCTTCTATATCCTGAAGATCCTTACGATTATTTTTTTTGTACAATTCAATTGATTCGCTTCGTTGTTTAATCATTTTTTTTAGTAACTTCTTAATATCTTCATCATCCGTTTCTTTTTTTTCCGTCCCAGATCTATTGTTAATATCCAAATCCTTGATGCCAGATAATATTAACCTGTAAGTTGATATTTTATTTTTATCTTTAGCTTTTAAAGCTGTTTTGTAGTCTGACTCTATACTTTCTCTCAATGACATATTTAATTTTAGCGTATTAAGAATATTCTTCAAAAAGAAAAATAATTTTTTTACAAAATATACATTAGATGTGTTGCGCAAAAAAAGGTTTTATTGTATAGACCTTTAACTCATGAGTTGTAATTGAACAAAAAACAAAAAAATAAAATTGCAATTAAACATCAATTTCCAACAGGTATTTTAGTTTTAGATAATAAGCTTGTTTTCAAAGGTATTGGTCTTGGATATCAAGGTACAGCAACTGGAGAGGTTTGTTTTAACACTTCTTTAACTGGATACCAAGAGATTATATCGGATCCTTCGTATGCTGGTCAAATTATTAATTTTACATTTCCTCATATTGGAAATGTTGGAACTAACAATGAAGATTTAGAGTCTGATAAAATTTGGACAAGAGGTGCAATATTTAATTCGGAGATTACTTCTCCCTCAAATTACAGAGCTTTAAAAACCTTAGATGAATGGCTTAAAAAAAACAAAATAGTTGGACTGACTGGATTAGATACAAGGGGCTTAACAAATTTTATTCGTGATAAAGGTGCTCCAAAAG
>QCEU01000022.1 GCA_003280485.1 Pelagibacteraceae bacterium AG-359-O02 | reverse complement strand
ACAATGTTAGGTCTCTCTCTATAATTAATAATTCAGCACTTATGGGAATTCCTTGAAGACCAAGTTTTGTAGCTATGATACCATCATTAATCATTCCATCTTTTGATAACTCTGCATCTTCAGCATGTTGTATTATTAAAGATTTTAAATCTGAAGCTGAATTCATAATCCTATTCATAATTCTGGGATTTTGAATTGTTTTTACTCCATCAGTAAAACCAATTATTCCTTTGCTCTGTAATAATCCAAATTCAGTCATATTTTCTCCTTCTGCTTTTACTGTTAATGCAGCTGTTGGATAAATATTAATTTTTGATTTGTCTCTTCCTCTTCTTTTAAGAAAATCAACTATTGAAACATTATCGATTACTGGATTTGTATTTGGCATTGTAACTACTGATGTTACACCACCAGACAAAGCAGCTTCACTAAGTGTTCTAAAATTTTCTTTATATTCATATCCTGGTTCACCAACAAAAACTCGCATATCTACAATACCTGGAAATATGTATTTTCCTTTTAAATCTATTATTTTTTCTCTAGATGGAATGTTGTTAGTATTTACTTTTTTTCCGACAGCTTCAATTTTTCCATTTTCTCCAATTATTATTCCTCCAATTTCATTTAAAGAATTATGAGGGTCAATTATATTTGCATTTATAAAGTATTTTTTTTTCATTTATTCACAAAAAATCTTTAAGCAGGCCATCCTTACTGCTACGCCTAATTCAACTTGTTCTTTTATTACACTTTTGTTTATATCGTCTGCTAAGTTTGTATCAATTTCAATTCCTCTATTCATTGGTCCTGGATGCATTATTAGAGCATCCTCTTTAGCATATTGAATTTTATCAGGTGTTAAGCCATAATACTCATAGTATTCTCTGTTAGAAGATAGAAACGAGCTTGTCATTCTTTCATTCTGTAATCTTAACATCATTACTATGTCACAATCTTTAACTCCTTTTTTCATATCAGAAAAAATATTTACTCCAAATTTTTCAATTTCATTTGGCATTAAATTTGAAGGAGCTACAATATTCACTTCTGCACCCAACATGTTTAGAAGATAAATATTTGATCTTGCTACTCTTGAATGTAATATATCTCCACATATTGCAATTTTAAGACCTTCTATTTTTTTTCTTCTATTTATAATTGTTAAAGCATCCAATAATGCTTGAGTTGGGTGTTCTCTTCTACCATCACCTGCGTTTAATACAGCACAATTAACTTTTTGAGATAGAAGGTTACAAGCTCCCGAGTCTTGATGTCTTATCACAATAATATCTGGGTGCATTGCATTTAAGGTCATTGCTGTATCAATTAACGTTTCACCTTTTTTGATAGCAGAATTTGTAATATTCATTGACATTACATCTGCTCCTAACCTTTTTCCTGCTAATTCGAATGAGCTCTGTGTTCTTGTTGATGGTTCAAAAAATAAGTTTATTTGAGTTTTCCCTTTTAAAATATCTATTTTTTTATTTTTACTTTTATTTAATTCTATGAATTTTGAGGCTTCATCCAGGATAGTGGTAACATCGCTAACAGATAAATCTTGGATTCCTAATAAATGTTTTTGAGAAATTTTAATAGCTTTTTTGGATTTAGTTGCCATTAAAATTAACTCTATAACTATATAGTATTAACTATGCAACCATTAATTTTGAATAAAATCTAAAGCACCTTGTAAAATAAAAGCTGCTGCAAACTTATCAATATCTTTCTCTCTTTTACTCACATTTATATCTAATTCACTTGATAAATTGAAAGCACCAACAGTCGATAATCTTTCATCCCACAAAGAGACAGGAATATCAATTTTATTTGAAATATTGATTGCTATATCTTTTGCTGATTGTGAAGATTTTCCGTAGGTGCCATCCATATTTATTGGATTACCTATAATAATTCCTTTGATTTCATATTCTGTAATAATGTTTTCTAGTTCCTCAATTAATTTAGCTTGTTTAGATTTATCTAAGGTTTGAAGGGGAGTTGCAATTTTTTGATTATAATCACTTACTGCAATTCCAATCCTTTTTGTGCCTAAATCTATACCCAATAATCTTGAACCATTTGATAATTTGTTTTTGAATTCATTAATTGTGATCATATTGTATATTTTTAACTTAAGTGGTACTTTGCAACATTATTTTTTACCATATGGCGATAGATCTTAAAACTGTAAAACACATATCAAAATTAGCAAGGATCTCACTTGAAGAGAAAAAAGCTGAAAAATTGGCAGATGATATGAATTCTATATTTAAATTTATTGAAAAATTAAATGAGCTAAAAACTGAGAATGTTGAACCATTAACCTCTATAGCTGAAACAACTTTAAGATTCAGAGAAGATAAGATAACTAGCGATAATATAAGAGAAAAGATACTTAAAAATTCTCCTGAAAAAAATGATGATTTTTTTGTTGTTCCGAAAGTAGTTGAGTAATGACAGAAATAACATCTTTAAGCCTATTTGAATTAATTAAAAATATAAAAGAAAAGAAAATATCATCAAATGAGATTGCAAAATCTTTTGTTGATAGATCTGAAAAGTCAAAAAAACTAAATGCATACGTAACTGAAAATTTTGAAAATTGTCTCAATCTTTCAAAAGAGTTTGATAACAAACCAAATTTTGATTTAAAACTTCCAGGCATTCCAATTGCTGTAAAAGATCTATTCTGTACAAATGAAGTAAGAACAACAGCTGGAAGTAATATATTAAATAATTTTGTCCCCAGCTATGAATCTACTGTAACACAAAATATATGGAATGAAGGTGGTATTTTGCTTGGCAAACTTAATTGTGATGAATTTGCAATGGGCTCATCCAATGAAACAAGTTTTTTTGGCAATGTTCAAAACCCAATTGCAAAAGATTTAGTTCCAGGTGGATCATCTGGTGGTTCTTCATCGGCTTTAGCAGCTAATTTAACACCTGTAACAATAGGTACCGACACTGGTGGATCTATTAGGCAGCCAGCCTCCTTTACTGGTACTGTAGGACTAAAACCTACTTATGGCAGTTGTTCAAGATATGGAATTGTTGCTTTTGCATCATCTCTAGATCAAGCAGGTCCGATGAGTAAAGATGTCAAAGATAGCTCCATTCTTTTAGAAGTGATTTCATCATTTGATAAAAAAGACTCCACTTCAATTGATTTTAAAAGAAATAATTATTCATCAGAATTAACTAAAAATATCAAAGGAATAAAAATTGGAATCCCAAAAGAATACAGAGTTGATGGGATGCCAGACGAAATTGAGAATCTTTGGAAAAAAGGTATTGAATATGCAAAAGACTGTGGAGCAGAAATAATTGACATTTCATTACCTCACTCTAGCTATGCATTGCCTACTTATTATATTGTAGCACCAGCAGAAGCTTCATCTAATTTAGCAAGATATGATGGTGTTAAATATGGTCTAAGATCTTACGGGGAAAGTTTAATTGACATGTATGAAAAAACCAGATCAGAAGGTTTTGGTGAAGAAGTAAAGAGAAGGATAATGATCGGCACCTATGTTTTATCCTCTGGATATTATGATGCTTACTATCTTAAAGCTCAAAAGGTTAGACAATTAATTAAACAAGATTTCGATCAAGCATATAATACAGTAGATGCTATTTTGACACCTTCTACACCTAGTTCTGCATTTAAAATAGGAGAAAAATCTAATGATCCAGTTTCAATGTATTTAAATGATATATTTACTGTTCCAGTAAACCTTGCAGGTTTACCTGGGATTTCAATACCTGCAGGTGTAGATAAAAATAATTATCCATTAGGTTTACAAATAATAGGTAAACCGTTTGATGAACAAACAGTTTTAAATATTGCTTATTCAATGGAGGAAAAAATCAATTATAAAAATAATATAACTGATTGGTGGATGAAATAATGTCTAAAAATAATTCAGAATATTTAATTGAGAGAAATGATAATGTTTATGAAGTTGTTATAGGACTTGAAGTTCATGCTCAAGTAACATCAAATTCAAAACTTTTTTCATCTTCTTCTACAAGATTTGGCGCTGAACCTAATACTCAGGTAAGCTTAGTTGATGCAGCTTTTCCAGGTATGCTTCCAGTAATTAATGAATATTGTATTAAACAAGCTATAAAAACTGGTATTGGTTTAAAAGCTAAGATCAATAATAGGTCTGTTTTTGATAGAAAGAATTATTTTTATGCAGATTTACCTCAAGGGTATCAAATCTCACAATATAAATACCCAATTGTGGGTGAGGGTAATGTTATTTTGGATATGCCCGAAGGTCAAAAACAAGTTGGAATAGAAAGATTACATTTAGAGCAGGATGCAGGAAAAAGTATTCATGATGTTGATCCGAGTAACACACTAGTTGATCTTAATAGATCAGGTGTAGCTTTAATGGAGATTGTTAGCAAGCCTGATCTAAGATCACCAGATGAAGTGAATGCTTTTATAAAAAAACTAAGATCTATTATGAGATATTTAGGAACCTGTGATGGGAACATGCAAGAAGGATCATTGAGAGCTGATGTTAATGTGTCTGTAAGAATAAAAGGCTCAACTGATTTAGGAACAAGATGTGAAATAAAAAATGTTAATTCTATAAAGTTCATGCAAATGGCAATTATTTATGAAGCAAATAGACAAGTTGATTTAATAGAAGAAGGTGAAGAAATAGATCAAGAAACAAGGCTTTTTGATACAAAAAAAAATGAAACAAGATCAATGAGATCAAAAGAAGATGCTCATGATTATAGATACTTTCCAGATCCAGATTTACTTCCATTAGAAGTTACGGATGAATTCATTGATCAACTAAAATCTGAAATCCCTGAATTACCAGATGATAAAAAGAAAAGATTTATTGATGAATTTAAAGTGTCACCTTATGAAGCAACAATATTGGTCTCTGATATTGATACAGCTAAATATTTTGAAGAAGTTGTAGCTAAAATGGGTAAAAACCGTGATATGAAACTAGCCGTAAATTGGATTACAGGAGAATTATTTGCAGTTTTAAATGATAAAAATATTGAAATTGCTCAAAGTCCAATAAGCGCAAAAAATTTAGCAAAATTGATTAATTTAATTAAAAATGGAACAATCTCAGGAAAAATTGCTAAGACAATATTTGAATTAATGTTGGAAAGTGACATAGACCCTCAAATAATTGTTGAGGAAAAAGGGTTAAAGCAAGAAAGTGATCCAAAAGCACTAGAGGCATTAATTGATAAAATAATCAATGATAACAGAGAAAAAGCCATAGAGTATAAACAAGGAAAAGAAAAGCTATTTGGTTTCTTTGTGGGACAAGCAATGAAAGCATCAGGTGGAAAAGCTAACCCTCAATTAATTAACGAAATATTAAAGAAGAAACTTTAATTTAAACGAAACTTATAGTCATTATATAATAAAAGTAGATGGGTAAGAATATCGAAAATTCCGAAAAAATTGAAAAGTATATTAATAATTTTAGTTTTAAACTAAACTCAGTTCAAAAAGAAATCATAGATTATAATAATACACTTGGAAATCAAAAGAGAATGCAAGTAGCAATATCTCAATGTCATTTTCTCCATTTAATAATAAAAATATCTAATATAAAAAATGTGCTTGAAATTGGAACATTTACTGGCTTAAGTGCACTATCTATTGCCCTTGCACTTCCTGATGATGGAAAACTTACAGCACTTGATAAAGACAAAGAGACAAACAAGATTGCAGTAAGTTTTTTTAAGAAAGCTAACCAAGATAAAAAAATTCAAACGATTGTAAAACCTGCGCTAGATAGTTTAGATGAATTAAAAAAAGAAAAAT
>QCEU01000021.1 GCA_003280485.1 Pelagibacteraceae bacterium AG-359-O02 | reverse complement strand
AGCTAATTTTTTTTTAATTGTTTGATCCATAAATATTTGATTGTCTTATATTTTCTGACAATACTATTGCAACTGAAGATGCGAGGTTCAAGGATCTTTTTTTTTCAATCATTGGTATTTTTATCCTATTCTCTAATCTTTTATGAACCTCATTTGGAACACCGGCACTTTCTCTTCCAAAAAGTAATGTATCATTGCATTTAAATTTAAATTCAGTGTAAATTTTACTTGCCTTAGTAGTCATCAAAACTACTCTATCATTTTTTTTTGCTTCAAAAAATTCATCTGAACTTTTGTAAATCTTCATCATTTTTTCATCGAGGTAGTCCATCACAACTCTTTTAAAACGCTTGTCATTCATTAAAAATCCACATGGCTCTATAATCTCAAGAACAGCCCCTAGGCAAGAACAAGTTCGAGCTATCGCAGCCGTATTTTGTGGTATATCAGGCTCGTAAAGTGCTATTTTAGGCATCGATTTAGTTTTTTTGTGTGTCATTGTTACCATGGAAAAATAACGTTTTTCTTCATATATGAAATCATATATTAAGAAAAAATTAAAATAATAATAAATGTCCGATTCAGAAAAAAAGAAGCCAAATAGAAGAGATTTTATAGTGACTGCAACAACGGCAGCAGGTGCAGTAGGCGTCGGAGCGGTTGTTTGGCCGTTAGTTGATCAAATGAACCCTGACGCATCTGTAAAGGCATTAGCAAGTACAGAAGTTGATATAAGTGCAGTTGAACCTGGTCAATCAATAACCGTTTTGTGGAGAGGCAAACCAGTTTTTATAAAAAGAAGAACTCAAGATGAAATTGATAGTGCAAGAGCTGTAGATTTAAGTGAATTGAAACATCCTGAAAAAGATGAAGATAGAGCAAAAAATCCAGAGTGGCTTGTAATGTTAGGAGTATGCACACACCTTGGATGTGTACCTTTAACTGATAAAGGAGATTATGGGGCATGGTTTTGTCCATGTCATGGTTCACACTATGATACATCTGGAAGGATTAGAAAAGGACCGGCACCTACAAATATGGAAGTGCCAAAATATGAATTTGTAAATAGTAACACTATAAAAATCGGGTAGAAAAATTTTATGAGCGATCACGAATACACACCTAAATCAAAAGTTGGAAAATGGTTTAATGATAGGCTTCCATTACTAACACTTGCAAACCATTTAACAGATTATCCCACACCTAAAAACTTAAATTACTGGTGGACATTTGGTGGAATTCTTACTTTTTGCTTAATCACTCAAATAATTACAGGTATTGTTTTGGGTATGCATTATGTAGCGCATGCTGATTTAGCTTTTCAAAGCGTAGAACACATAATGAGAGACGTAAATTACGGTTGGTTAATAAGATATGTGCATGCAAACGGTGCATCTATGTTTTTCTTAGCTGTTTATATTCATATCTTTAGATCACTGTATTATGGTTCTTATAAATCACCAAGAGAGGTAATTTGGATCATAGGTATGTTGATTTATTTCCTTATGATGGCAACAGCATTTATGGGGTATGTTCTTCCTTGGGGACAAATGAGTTTCTGGGGTGCAACAGTAATTACAAACTTATTTAGTGCAATTCCTTTAGTAGGGGAGAGTATCACGAATTGGCTTTGGGGAGGTTATTCAGTTGACAATCCAACTTTAACTAGATTTTTTAGTTTACATTATTTGTTTCCTTTTTTAATTTTAGGATTAGTCGTTCTTCATATTTGGGCACTTCATGTTCCAGGAAACAATAATCCTATTGGAATAGATATAAAAAAACCATCTAAAGACACAGTTCCTTTCCATCCGTACATAGTGATAAAAGATGCATTCGCACTTTTAATATTTTTATTAATATTTGCATTCTTTGTATTTTTTTCACCTAATATCTTAGGTCATGCGGACAACTATATTGAGGCAAACCCATTAGTCACTCCTGCCCACATTGTGCCAGAGTGGTATTTGTTACCATTTTATGCAATCTTAAGATCAGTCCCTGATAAACTCCTAGGAGTAATTGCAATGTTTGCTGCAATATTTGTGCTCGTAATTTTACCTTGGCTAGATACTTCAAAAGTTAGATCAACTGTTTTCAGACCTATATACAAACAGTTCTACTGGTTTTTGGTTGCAGATGTATTAATACTTGGTTATGTGGGAGCAATGCCAGCAGAAGGCTTATACTTATTAATAGCAAGAGTGGCAACAGCATATTACTTTGCACATTTTTTAATAATCTTACCTTTCTTAGGTATGAAGGAAAAGACTACCCCATTACCTCTAAGTATAACTGAGCCTATATTGGGTGGATCTCCTGATATGGCAATGGCTAAAAATAATTCAGATTTTAAAGATAAACTGTGAAAATCTTTTTAAAGTTAACTTTCCTATTTTTTATAATTTCATCATTAATTTTATCAAGAGCGAATGCTGCAGGTGAACAGCAAGAATTGTTAAAAGTTGATTGGTCTTTTAAAAGCTTCTTTGGCAAGTTTGACAGAGCCTCTTTGCAAAGAGGCTATCAAGTTTATACTGAAGTCTGTGCTTCATGCCATTCACTTAAACATTTAAGTTATAGAAATCTAGCAGAAAAAGGTGGACCGGAGTTTACAGAGCTTGAGGCTAAAGCAATTGCCTCAAATTTTGAAGTAACTGATGGACCAAATAGTGATGGTGAAATGTTTGAAAGACCAGCAAAATTATCAGATAAATTTGTAATGCCTTATGCAAATGTTCAAGAAGCAATTGCAGCAAATGGTGGAGCATATCCTCCAGATATGTCAGTTCTTGTAAAAGCTAGAAAAGGTGGAGCAAATTATATTTATTCTGTCTTAATGGGCTATGATGAGCCACCAGCAGGTATGGAACTAGATGATGGCGTTTATTACAACAAGTATATGTATGGTAACAAAATTAAAATGTCATCTCCTTTAGATGATGACATTGTAGAGTACGCCGATGGAACTAAAGCAACAGTAGATCAAATGGCTAAGGATGTAACAACATTTTTACAATGGACTGCAGAACCGCATTTAGAAACAAGACATAAACTAGGTTTTAGGGTAATTATATATTTATCAGTGTTAACTATTCTAGTTTATTTTAGTATGAAGAAAATATGGTCACGTATTGAAACGAAAGTTTAAAATATCTCCATCTTTTACAACATATTCTTTACCTTCTAATCTCATTTTTCCAGCCTCTTTGGATTTTAACCATCCCTGATTATTTAAAAAATCTTCGTAAGAAATTGTTTCAGCTCTAATAAATCCTTTTTCAAAGTCAGAATGAATTTCCCCTGCAGCATTTGGAGCTGTAGATTCCTTTGTAATTGTCCAAGCTCTAGTCTCCTCTGGTCCAGATGTAAAAAAAGTTTGTAAGGATAAAAGTTCGTATCCCTTTCTTATTAACGCATTAAGTCCTGTCTCTGACATATTAATCATTTTCATATAATTTTTTTTTTCATTTTCATCTTCTAATTGGTTTATTTGATTTTCTATATCAGCAGAAATTATCAATGTATTTTTTTCATCAAATTTTTTTATAAAGTCACCGGTATATTTATTACCTGACTTAATACTCTCCTCGTCTACATTGCACACATATAGTTTTGGTTTTATACTAAGAAGTCCACTACTTTTTAAAAGTTTTTCATCAAATTCATTTATAGTTAATGAAAAATCACCATCCTCATCAATTATCTTTTGGGCTGCCTCTAGTAATTTAAGCTCTTCAGTATCAACATTTTTTTTATTTTTTTTATCAAGTCTTTTTTGAATTGACTCTAAATCAGCCAGCTTCATTTCGGTTTCTATAATCTCTAAATCTCTTACAGGATCAACGGTAGGGTTAACATTTTGAATATCATCCGAGTCAAAACATCTAATCATATGAATAATTGCATCAACCTCTCTGATGTGAGATAAGAATTTATTACCTAATCCTTCGCCTTTAGAGGCTCCTTTAACAAGACCCGCAATATCAACAAATGAGATTGTAGTGTTAATTTTTTTTTTTGAAGTTGAAATTTCAGCTAGTTTATCAAGTCTTTCATCCGGAACTGCTACAATGCCAATATTTGGATCAATTGTGCAAAAGGGAAAATTTTCTGCTTGTGCTTTATTAGAGTTTGTTAAAGCGTTAAACAAAGTAGATTTACCAACATTTGGCAATCCTACGATTCCACATTTAAAACCCATTTAGTTGTTATTAACTGTGCTAGAAAATAAGTCTAATTTTTTATCTATTAAGATAGTTAAAGATTCAATTATATTGCTTGTAATTGAGTCCAAATGAACTTGTTCATCCTCATTAAAGTCATTTAAAACATGGTCAGAGATAGATATTTTATTTTCTGGTTTTCCTATGCCAATACGTACTCTTGAATATTCTTTACCAATAAACTTATCAATCGATGCAATACCATTGTGACCTGCACTTGATCCACCAAATTTTGCTTTAATTTTTCCAAATTCAATATCTAAGTCATCATGAAATACAATCACATCTTCCGCATCTATCTTAAAGTATTCAAGTAGTTCTCTTATACAAATTCCAGAGTTATTCATAAATGTTAGAGGTTTAATTGCGTATACTTTCTTATCACCAATATTTCCAGTAGTTAGCAATCCTTTAAATTTTGGTTTTTGTTTTGACAATCTAAATTTTTGGTTTATTGCGTCAACAATCTTAAAACCAATGTTATGTCTATTGTTTTGACTATTTGGAGTCGGATTTCCTAAACCAACAAGTAACAACATATCAAATTAAATCTGGAACAATTTCACTATTTATTATTTTTTGTCTGATGAAGATTTATCCTCTTCTTTAGCTTTCTCACTATCAGCCTTATCACCATCAGTTGAAGTTTTGTCACCACCTTCTGCAGCTGCTTCTGCTCCTTCTGTAGCCTCACCTTCAGCTGCCTCAGCTGGTTTTTCCGGCTCTTTAACTACTGTAGGTGCAGCAACTGTAGCAATCACAAAGTCTCTCCCTTGTATCGTAGGGGTTACATTTTCAGGTAATTTAATTGAAGAAATTTTTATACTTGTACCAATATCTAGACCTTCTAAATCTACAACAAGCTCAGTTGGAATATTTTCTGCTGGACATCTAAGTTCTACCTTACGTCTTACAATATTTAGCACTCCTCCACGTTTAAGTCCTGGAGATAATTCATTATTTATAAATTTTACAGGTATTTCTAAAATAATTTTTCCACCTTTAACGATTCTCATTAGGTCGAAATGAATAGGCTCATCAGTGACAGTATCAAAAGCAATATTTCTTGTTAAGACCTTCTGTTCTTTACCATCTAAATTAATAGAAATAACATTAGAAAGAAAATTTTCTTTATTAATCAAACTCTTTAGTTCTTTAGTTGTAATTGAAATTTTTTCATTTGGCTGTTCTCCACCATAAACTATACCTGGAACATTACCTGTACTTCTCAAGTCATTCACTTGGCCTTTAGTTTTTGTTTCTCTTATTGTTGCTTGTATTATGCTCATAAATTGCAGGTTTTATACCGCAGTTTGGTAATTTTACAAGTTTTATTTAAATAGATCTGAAACAGATGTTGAATTAGAAATCCTTTTAATAGCTTCAGCCAACAATATTGATATTGATAATACTTCAATATTTCTTACTTTTTTTAATTTGTCTGAACTGTCTATACTATCTGTAATTACTAAATTTTTAATTTTTGAATTCTTTATCTTTTTAACTGCATCACCGCTAAAAACACCATGAGTTGCATATACATGAACTTCTTTTGCACCTCTTTTTAATAAAGCATCCGCCGCATTAACAATTGTTCCTCCAGAATCAATTATATCATCAGTTAAAATACAAATTTTGTTTTTAACATTTCCAATGACATTCATAACTTGTGACTTTCCAGGACTGGGCCTCCTTTTGTCAACTATTGCTAAACCGACATCTAATTTTTTTCCTA
>QCEU01000020.1 GCA_003280485.1 Pelagibacteraceae bacterium AG-359-O02 | reverse complement strand
CCAGCAGCAACTGGTAAATATGCAATTAAAATTATACAAAAATTAATTAAAAAGAATTATCCAATATTTGGTATCTGCTTAGGCCATCAAATTTTAGCTTTGGCATTAAATGCTAAAACAAAAAAAATGAAATTAGGTCACAGAGGAGCAAATCATCCAGTAAAAAATTTACTCAACAATAAAGTAGAGATCACAAGCCAGAATCATGGTTTTGAAGTAATAGAAAAAAGCCTACCAAAAAACTTGCAAATAACGCACAAATCACTTTTTGATAAAAGTATTGAGGGAATAAGATTAAAAAAGAGACCAGTTTTTTCAGTTCAATACCATCCTGAAGCAAATCCAGGACCACAGGATAGTCAATATTTATTCAAAAGTTTTATTCAAGATGTAAAAAAATATGCCAAAAAGAAAAGACATTAAGAAAATATTAGTCATTGGTGCAGGCCCAATAATAATTGGACAAGCATGCGAATTTGATTATTCTGGTACTCAAGCTTGTAAGGCACTTAAAGATGAAGGTTTTGAGGTAGTATTAATAAATTCAAATCCTGCAACTATTATGACAGATCCAGGAGTTGCTGATAAAACTTACATTGAGCCTATTACAATTCCAGTTCTTGAAGAAGTGATTAAAAAAGAAAAGCCTAATGCAATTCTTCCTACTATGGGTGGCCAGACAGCTTTAAATTTAGCAATAAGTGCAGAAAAAGCTGGTCTACTTAAAAAATATAAAATTGAACTAATTGGAGCTAAATCAAAAGCAATTGAAAATGCTGAGGACCGGAAAAAATTCAGAAAAAATATGTCTAACATTGGTTTAGATTTACCGAAGTCAAGGATAATAAATAATTTTAAAAATGCATCAAAATGTTTAAGAGAAATTGGTTTGCCCGCAATTATAAGACCTTCATTCACATTGGGTGGATTAGGTGGAGGAATTGCAAAAAGTAAAAAAGAATTCTTTAAACTTGTTAGAAATGGAATGAATGAGTCACCTCAAAATCAAGTTTTAATTGAGGAGTCTTTAGAGGGATGGAAAGAATTTGAGATGGAAGTTGTTAGAGACAGAAATGACAACTGCATAATTATTTGTTCTATAGAAAATGTAGATCCAATGGGAATACATACTGGTGACTCAATTACTGTAGCACCAGCATTAACACTCACAGATAAAGAGTATCAAGTAATGAGAAATGCATCGATAGCTTGTCTTCGAAAAATAGGTGTAGAGACTGGAGGATCGAATGTTCAATTTGCAATTAACCCTAAAAATGGAAGAATGGTAATAATTGAGATGAACCCAAGAGTGTCAAGATCCTCGGCATTAGCATCTAAAGCTACTGGTTTTCCAATTGCAAAAGTAGCTGCTAAACTTGCAGTTGGTTATACTCTTGATGAATTAAAAAATGAAATAACAAAGGTAACGCCAGCTTCATTTGAACCAACAATTGATTATGTGGTAACAAAAATACCTAGATTTACATTTGAAAAATTTTCTGACACTAAAGCTGTGCTTGGGACTTCTATGAGATCTGTGGGTGAAGCAATGGCAATTGGTAGAAACTTTAAAGAATCTTTACAAAAAGCTCTAGTTTCTTTAGAAACTGGATTTTCTGGATTAGACAATATTTTCAACTACTCTAAAAAAGAAATTTTAAAAAATTTAAGAGTTAGTATTCCAAATAGACTAGTATTAATTGCTGAAGCTTTTAGGAATAATATTCCCCTAAAGACAATATATAAATTGTCTAAGGTTGATCCATGGTTCTTAAATCAAATTAAGGATCTAATTGATGAAGAAAAAAATATAATTAAAAAAGGAATTCCTAAAACTTATAATGAATTTAATAGAATAAAATCTATTGGATTTTCCGACAAAAAATTATCAAAATTAACTGGAATTAAAGAGAAAATTGTAAGATCAAAAAGAGTTGCCCTTAAAGTTTTACCTGTTTTCAAAAAAGTAGATACTTGTGCAGCTGAATTTAAATCCTTTACTCCATATATGTATTCAACATATCAGAGAAATTTTTCTATAAATACTGAGTGTGAAGCTAATCCTACTAACAAGAAAAAAATAATTATACTTGGAGGAGGTCCAAATAGAATTGGTCAAGGAATAGAGTTTGATTATTGCTGTTGTCAGGCAAGTTTTTCATTAAAAGATGCTGGATTTGAAACAATTATGGTTAATTGTAACCCTGAAACTGTTTCAACAGATTATGACACGAGTGATAGGCTATACTTTGAGCCTCTTATAGAGGAATACGTTCAAAATATTATTCTAAAAGAAAAATCTAAAGGAAATCTTATTGGAGTTATCGCTCAATTTGGAGGTCAAACTCCAATTAAGTTGGCAAAATTTTTACATGAAAATAATTTACCAATACTTGGTACTCAATACAGTTCAATTGATTTAGCAGAGGATAGAGATAGATTTAGAGATCTTTTAATCAAATTAAATCTAAAACAAGCAGAAAGTGGAATTGCTAACAAATTTGATCAAGCAATTAAAATAAGTGAAAAAATTGGACTACCTGTTGTTGTTAGACCTTCATATGTTTTAGGTGGAAGAGCAATGGAAATTGTTCATGATAAAAGCCAACTTAAAAAGTTTATTAATGAAGCTTTTAAAGCTTCAGAACAAAATCCTATTTTAATTGATAAATTTATAGATCAAGCAATGGAAGTTGATGTGGATGCTATTTCTGATGGTAAAGATGTTTATGTTGCGGGTATCATGCAACACATTGAAGAGGCGGGAGTACATTCTGGAGACTCTGCTTGTTGTCTGCCCCCAGTTTCTATCAAAGATAATCTTTTAAAAGAAATTAAAATCCAAACGAGAAAATTAGCATTAGCACTAAAGGTAAAGGGGCTTTTAAACATTCAATTTGCAATAAAAAAAGATGAAATATTTGTAATAGAGGTAAATCCCAGAGCAAGTAGGACAGTGCCATTTGTGTCAAAGGCTAATGGGGTTCCGCTTGCTAAAATTGCATCCAGAATAATGGCAGGAGAAAAACTTTCAAAGTACAAATTAAAATATAAAACTAATAAAAAATATGCAGTAAAAGAAGCAGTATTTCCATTCAATAAATTTCCAGATAGTGATCTATTGCTTGGACCAGAAATGAAATCTACTGGAGAAGTAATGGGCTTTGATGATGACTTTGGTATGGCAATAGCCAAAAGTCAAATAGCTGCAGCAAATTCATTACCAACAAAAGGTTTAGCATTTTTATCAGTCAAAGACTCTCATAAACAAGAAATTGTTGGAGTTGCACAAAGATTATTAAAACTTGGATTTACACTATGCGCAACTAAGGGAACTGCAAATATTTTAATTAAGAATGGTATGAGATGCAGAAAAATTAACAAAGTAAGTAGCGGTAAACCTCATATTGTAGATATCCTAAATTCAAAAAAAATATCATTGGTAATTAATACTGGTGGAGGAAATAGTGAAAATAGAATTAGTGATGCAAGAGCACTTAGAAGAGGAACTTTAGCTAATAAAATTCCTTATTGCACTAACATGTCTACAGCATATTCATTTTTGGAAGCAATAAATGCATTAAAAACAAAAAAACTTAAAGTAAAAGCTCTCCAAGAAAATTAATCAACTTTCCAATCTGTTTTAAATGTTACATAATTTACTTGGAGGCATCTTCTCTCTTTAATTATTTCTTTCTTTTCCATACCGTGCCAAGTATTGGGTCCACTGGAAAAAAAATATCCATAATTATCTTTATAAGGTAATGTTTTAATTAACTTCAAATCACTATCATAAAAATCTGTTCCAAGCTCTTCACTTTCATCATGTTTATTCACAAACAATAAGCATGACATTAGTTTTTCTTTAATATCACAGTGTGGTTTTAGCCAAAAACCCTCTCGATCACATATTACCTCAACTCTCACAAAAGAATTTGATAAATATTTATTTATCAATTTAGAGATTTTGTGATGGGTTTCTTTGCTCTGAAGTTCTTTAATAAGACCAGTTAATCCTGGAAATTTTTTAGTATTTTCATGTGTTATAAAACATCTAAATTTTAAAGCTTTTCCACCATTTGAAATTCCTTCTCTAAATTTTCCTTCTCCACCATCGATAGCTCTGGTGCCATCATAATTAAGATTATGTTTTGCTGGGTCAGATATATCTGCACTTATTATCTCATTTATTTGATCATCGGTAAGGGGTTTATTTAATTCCCAATGTTCAAATGGATTATCAAATTTTTTTGAGTCGTTAAGTATTGAATTTAAAAATGACATTAATTATTTATTTTTTCTTTTATAATTTTTGCAACTCTATTAGTTTCATCAAGACTTTGGTAGCTCCAATTTTCTATATCTTCTCCAAGATTTCTTGTGATATTTAATTCTCTAAATAAATTTCTAAATTTCTGAAACCTAATATCATTTTTTTTAGGTAAAATATTTGCAATATAAATAGGCTTTCCTGTTAAAGCAGCCTCAGAAATCATTGAACTAGAATCACAAGTAACTGTAATTTTTTCTGAAATAGCTAAAGCAGATAAGTAAGCCTTTTTATCAACGTCCATGATGACTGTATGATTTTCACCAAAAAATTCTTTTGCATAATGAATAGTATTTAATGGGGTTCTCATTGACGGGATTATAACAAGTTGAAAATCATGTTTCTTTAAAAGCTTGTAGAAAATTGAGAAAATATGTTTCATATTTTTTGTTGAATAATCGTAGTATTTTGTGGGTCCGCCTATAATTAAGCACCAAATTTTCCTGTCATCTTTTTTTATAAATGAGTTTAGATAATTCTTATTCTCCTCTATGTCAGCTTTTGTAAGATAATGAATTGCTCCTTTAGTATTTATTACATTTTGACCATTAATTCCGTCATGTTCTGGCGCTACAATAAAATCAAAATAATCAAAGTTAATTTTGGGATCTTGTATATGAATATTAAAAACTTTTTTATTTGAAATACTTTTTAAATGGATTGATGGAATTATACTTTTTCTTCCACAAGAAATTATTATATCAAAATCTAAATAATTTATTTTTTTGTAAACATTTTGAGAAATTGGAGTAAATTTTGGCGGAATCAAACTCCATAAACTTTTTAATTCAACCATGTGGTGAGTAAAATCAATATCAAGAGCTTTAGCTAAGCCCTCTACTTGGCTAAGCATGCCATGCATGCCCTCAGTCAATAATATACCTTTTAATTTGCTCATTATTTACTATATAGACCTGTATGAGTGAAAAACCAACTAAACATACAAAAGTGTTAATAATTGGATCAGGGCCAGCAGGTTATACTGCTGCAGTTTATGCTGCGAGAGCTATGCTTAAACCAATGTTAGTTGCTGGTATGCAACCGGGTGGCCAATTAACTATTACAACTGATGTTGAAAACTATCCGGGCTTTGCTGATGTAATACAAGGACCATGGTTAATGGAACAAATGAGGGAACAGGCAAAGGCAGTTGGAACCGATTTAGTTGAGGATCATATCCAATCAGTAAATTTAAAATCTAAACCGTTTGAGGCAATTGGTGATGGAGGACAAAAGTATACTGCTGACTCAGTTATAATTTCAACTGGTGCTCAAGCAAGATGGTTAAACATTGAGTCTGAAGAAAAATTTAAAGGATTTGGAGTTTCGGCATGTGCAA
The DNA here is from genome assembly GCA_003280485.1 of Pelagibacteraceae bacterium AG-359-O02. Taxonomy (GTDB): domain Bacteria; phylum Pseudomonadota; class Alphaproteobacteria; order Pelagibacterales; family Pelagibacteraceae; genus Pelagibacter. The sequence goes on along the minus strand of QCEU01000020.1, from coordinate 772 downwards.
CATGCGATGGTTTCTTTTTCAAAGATAAAACAGTTGCAGTAGTTGGTGGGGGAAATGCTGCAGTAGAAGAAGCTATGTTTCTTACAAAATTTGCATCAAAGGTACAATTAATTCATAGACGAGATGAACTTAGAGCTGAAAAACTATTGCAAAAAAAATTAATGGAAAATAAAAAAATTGAGATTATTTGGGACTCTGTTGTTGAAGAAGTAATAGGTGATGATGAGCCAAAAAATGTAAAAGGATTAAAAATTAAAAATGTTAAAACTAATGAAATGTCAGAGCTAAAAATTGATGGTTTATTTATAGCTATTGGTCATGACCCTGCTACTTCACTATTTAAAGATCAATTAGAAATGGACAATACAGGTTATCTGATTACAAAAAGTGATTCTACTGAAACAAATGTTCCAGGTGTTTATGCTGCTGGTGATGTCAAAGACAAAATTTTTAGACAAGCAGTTACAGCAGCAGGAATGGGCTGTATGGCAGCTCTAGAAGCAGAAAAATATTTAGCTTCAAATTAATTTAAGATCATTTATAAGTTATCCATGGAAAATATAGTAAAACAAATCCAATTAATAGCTTTGGTAATTATACTTGCTGCTACAATTATAGCATTTGGTATTGAGATATATCAAATGATAGTTGTTCAAAAAGTTACTTTGGCTGATTTGCTTTTACTTTTTCTTTACCTAGAAGTTTTAGCAATGGTAAGAGTATTTTGGGAAAGTCAGTCAATTCAAATAACTCTCCCATTATTTATTGCTAT
>QCEU01000019.1 GCA_003280485.1 Pelagibacteraceae bacterium AG-359-O02 | reverse complement strand
GCTCTTTTTTTTTTACCCATGGCTCTTCTTAAAATGTCTGCTTCACCTGCAGTAAACCCAGATAAAACTTGAGCAATTTGCATAACTTGCTCTTGATAAATAATTACACCGTAAGTTGGTTTTAATATTTCTTCTAATTTTGGGTGTAAATAGTCAGGTTCTCTCTTTCCATGTTTGCAATCGTTATAAATAGGGATATTACTCATCGGACCAGGTCTATATAAAGCAACTAATGCAATAATATCTTCCAAATGATTTGGTTTCATGTTGATTAAAGCATCTTTCATGCCAGAACTCTCTAATTGAAATAATCCAACTGTTTTTCCACTAGATAAAAGGTTAAATACTTTTTGATCTTCGTAATTAATAGTTTCAATTTTAAAGTCTGGATGTTTTTTTTCTACGAGTTTTTGCGTCCTGCTAATTACTGTCAATGTTTTTAAGCCCAAAAAATCAAATTTAACTAATCCAGCATTTTCAGCTGAATACATATCAAATTGCGTTGAAGGAAGTAATAAATCTGCATATGAATCCTTATATAAAGGGACAGTTTCTGTCAATTTTTTGTCTGCTATAACAACACCAGCTGCATGAGTTGCAACATTTCTATTTAACCCTTCAAGTTTTAAAGATAACTCGATTAGACGACTAACTCTTTTGTCCTCATTAATTAATTTTTGTAATCTTGGCTCTACATTGATACTTTCTTGTAAAGTTAATGGTCTAGATGGATCGAATGGTATCATTTTGCAGATGCTATCTATAAACCCATATGGCAGTCCTAACACGCGTCCAACATCTCTTATGACCATTCTAGCTTTAAGTTTTCCAAAGGTTATAATATGTGCGACACTATCTTTATATTTAGTAGTTAAATATTTAAAAACCTGATCTCTTTTTTCCTCACAAAAATCTATATCAAAATCTGGCATAGAAATTCTGTCAGGGTTTAAAAATCTCTCAAAAATTAAATTGAATTTTATTGGATCAACATCTGTTATAGATAGACACCAAGCAACTAAGGAGCCTGCTCCAGATCCTCTTCCAGGTCCAACTGGAATATTATTATTTTTTGCCCATTTTATATAGTCTGAAACAATTAAAAAATATCCTGAATAATTCATCTCAGTTATAATTTTTATTTCATGATTTAATCTATCTTTATAAATTTCTTTAAGTTTATCATTATTTAATATTTTATTTATTAGCTCAGTATCATTTTTAAATTTTTCATCTAAACCTTTTAAAGAGTCATTTTTTAACTTATCGTCGATATTGACTGAATCTGTAATAATATTAGGCAGTATGGGTTTGGATGGAATAGGTCTAAAATTACATCTAAAAGGCAAATTATAATTATTTTCTAATGCCTCAGGTAAATCTTTAAAAATCTCATCCATTTCCTCCGATGATTTTAAATAGTGATTATTAGTCAGTTTTAATCTTTTTTGATCATTTATATAAGTTTTTTGACCAATGCACATCAAAGCATCGTGAGCTTCATGCATTTCTTTATCCAAATAATAAACCTCGTTAGTTGCTATGATCGGTATTTCATATTTTTTTGATAGATTTAGATTGAAAATTTCAAATTCTTTTTCATTTTTATCACCATGTCTTTGAATTTCTAAATAAAAATTTTCTTTAAAATTGTTATTTAATATTGTTATTAATTCACCTAGTTCTTCAAATAATCCTTTATTAAACATATTACCAATTAAATTATTTATTGCTCCAGATAGAACGATAATCCCGTCACTATATTTTGTTAAATCCTCAATTGAACAATGTGGTTGGTCATTATCGTCATTTTCTAAATAAGCTTTTGAAGAAAGTTCAATTATATTTTTATAACCATTATAATTTTTTGCAATAAGGGGAATAAGTCCGTAAGTATTTTTAAATTTAAATTGAACTTGTGATCCTATTATAGGTTGGGTACCAACTGAAGAGATATTTTCCGAAAATTCTAATGCACCCGATAAATTATAAGTATCACTTAAACCTACAGACTGTATCTTATTTTTTTTACAATACTCTTTAAGATTTTCAATTTTCAATGCACCCTCACAAATTGAATACTGCGAGTGAATTTTAATTTGATTGAAAGATTTTTTTTTAGATTGCAGCATTGATGATTTGTATATTACCATCATTCATCATAATTTTACAATCTGCCATATTTGCAAAATATCTATTGTGAGTTGCAAAAATTATGATTCTATTTTTATTTTTTAAATTAAATAGGATTTTAAAGATAAGTTTTGCATTATCAGAGTCTAGACTACCAGTTGGTTCGTCGGCTAATATAATATCAGGATCATTAATTAATGCCCTAGCTATAGCAATACGCTGATTTTCGCCACCAGATAATTCATTTGGAAAATGGTTTATTCTAGATGACATACCTACATTTTTTATTAATTTTTTTGCTAGATCTACAGACTTTTGTTTTTCTTTAGAAACTAGTAAGTTAGGCAAGTAAACATTTTCTAAAGCTGTAAAATCCGATAATAAGTTTTTGTCTTGATAAATTATTCCAATTTTCTTTGCCCTAATTAAATCATTTTCAACTTTATTATTTAATTTTATTTTATTGCTGTTTATTTCGATTGTACCCGATGTAGGGTTATCAATTAATGAAAGTAAATTTAACAAAGTTGATTTTCCTGATCCAGATGGTCCCGTAATAGAATAGGTTTTTCCAGGTTCAAAATTAAATGAAATATCATTTAAAACTTTTATAGTTTTATTTTTTTCGTATTTTTTTGTTAGATTTTTTATTTTAATATAATTATTCATATTTTAGAGTTTTAACTGTATCTAAAGAAGATGCTTTTGAAGCTGGATATATAGATACTAAAATTGTTGCAATTATTGAACAAAGAGAGATTATTATTATTGAATTTATATTTATTTCGGAAGGCATAGAATTTAAAATATAAATATCTTCTGGGAAAAGAGAAATACCAAATATATTTGAGATAAATTGTCTAATGTTTTCTATATAAATAGAAAAAAGTGTGCCAACAACTACTCCAAATAATGTCGCTGATGTTCCTATAAAAAAACCCACTAAAAAGAAGATTTTTTTTATAGATTTACTTGATACCCCAATAGATTTTAGGATGCCTATATCTCTTGTTTTATTTTTAACTAAAATTGTAAGTCCAGATATTATATTAAATGCTGCAACAATAATTATCAAAGAAAGAATTATAAACATTACATTTCTTTCAACTTTCAAAGCTGAAAATAATGATTTATTCATATCTGACCAAGTATAAACAAGTGAATCTGGAAACTGAGTTTTTAAATTTTTTTTATGAATTTCTATATTTTTTGGATCTTTAAAATAAAATTCTAAGAATCTATCTTCTTTATTCTTATTAAAAAAACTCTCAAGTGTTTCTAAATTTATATATGCAATATTTTCATTATAGTCTGACAAACCACTATCGAAAATAGATACTATTTTAAAGTTTTCTTGTTTCGGCAATGTACCTACTAACGTTTGTATTCCCGCAGGAGACATTACTGTGATAGTATCACCAATATCAACATTTAAATTAAAACTCAATTCTTTACCAATCGAAATATTATTATTATTTAAGTTTTGAGATCTAGAAAATTCCTTATTTTTGGCTATTTCAAGATTTCTAAAATCATTTTCTAAATATCCTTTTAAAAAGACACCCTTTGTAATATTTCTATTCATTATTACTGCTTCTCCATCACTTGAAACTATATTTTTTGCCAAATCCAATTCTTGAATATTTTTCAGTGGTTTATTTTCTTGTTGAACTACCGCATGAGCATTAAAACCTACAATTTTACTTATTAATTCAGTTCTAAAACCATTCATCACTGACATAACAATGATTAGAACCGCAACCCCTAATGAAATACCTATAAAAGAAAAAATTGATATGATATTTAAAAAACCATCATTTTTTCTAGTCCTTAAAAATCTAAATGTAACTTCTCTTTCTAGATTTGAGATCAATTTGATTTAGCTTTTAAAATTTGTGACGCAACTTCTTCGATATTTAATTTTTGAGTTTCTCCATTAATTTCTTTAAACTCAAATAAATCTCCATCAGTTTGATTTCCCAAAATCAACTGATAAGGAATACCAATTAAATTAAATTTCCTAATTTTTGCAGAAATATTTTCTTCAGTATCATCTATGATGGCATCTATATTTTTAGACTTTAAATATTCAAATATTTTATTCGATTTTTCTAAATTTGATGTATCATTTTTTTTAATCATTGGAATTATTGCACAATGATAAGGAGCAACTGATATTGGCCATTTCATTATTTCATTTTTATCGTTGTATTTAGCCTCAATTATGGCACCTACCAGTCTTGATACACCTATTCCATAAGATCCCATTTTAACAAATTCTTTTTTACCATTAAAATCTACTGCAGCATTCATTGGTTTTGAATATTTATCTCCAAAATAGAATATATGACCTACCTCTATTCCTTTTGTATTTACTCTAAATTCTTCCGGAACTACTTTTTCAAATTCTTTTTGGTCAAACTTCTCATCTGTAACAGAATAAAATTTTTCATATTGCTGTCGTAAATCATTAAGTGAATTTTTTTCTAATAAAGTAGATGAGCTATTCACATCAAATATTCTTTTGTCTGTGTAAATTTTACTTTCACCAGTATCAGCAAGAATTATAAATTCATGGGAAAGATTTCCACCAATAGGCCCAGTATCCGCTGCCATAGGTATCGCAGATAAATTTAATCTTTTAAAGGTTCTTAAATATGAAAGGAAAAATTTGTTATAAGAAAAAAGAGCCTCATCATCATTTAAGTCAAAAGAGTAAGCATCTTTCATATAAAACTCCCTACATCTCATAATTCCAAACCTTGGTCTTAATTCGTCTCTAAATTTCCATTGAATATGATATAATAGCTGTGGAAGTGATTTATAAGATTTAATACTTGATCTAAAAATTTCTGTTATAAGCTCTTCATTGGTAGGTCCATACAACATTTCTCTATTTTGACGATCTTTAATACGCAACATCTCTTCTCCATAATCATCATATCTTCCACTTTCTTTCCAAATTTCTGATGATTGAATTGTTGGCATTAAAATTTCCTGAACGCCAATTCTATCCTGCTCTTCTCTAACAATTTGCTCTATTTTTTTCATAACTTTGAAACCGAGTGGTAACCATGAATAGATTCCAGCTGATGATTGTTTTATCATTCCAACTCTTAACATAAGCTGATGAGATTTAATTTTGGCTTCTGTAGGATTATTTTTTAGAATTGGTACAAATGATTTTGAAAAATACATTTTATTATTTAAATTCTTACCAAGTTTATATTTGTTAGTGGTTTTTTCCCAGTTTTTTCTTTTGAAAATTTACGACAAGTTATTTTAAGAGCATCTATGAGATTGTCTTGTTGTTTTGTGTTGTTTAATGAAAATGTTTTAATAGTTCTTTCTATTTCTTCCTCCAATCCATAAATAAACTCATCATTCTCATATACTGGTAGACCTCTAAAAGTTACCAAAGGTTTGTTGTGAATGTTTCCTTTTGGTGTAATCATAATTGTAGCTTCTAAAAATCCATTTGATGAAATATTTCTTCTTTCTTTTATTGATCTAGAATCCTCCTCTACTGGAACATTTCCATCTAAATAAACTCTTCCACTTGGTGCTTTGTCATAGACCTCTGGTTTTTCTCCAGGATACAACTTAACAATATCACCGTTCTCTACTTGAACTGGGTATTTAACCTGCATCTCTTTTGCAAATTCAATGTGCTCCATCATGTGTCTGTGTTCACCGTGAACAGGGATAACTGCTTTTGGCCTAATCCAATTATACATGTCTCTTAAGTCCTCTCGGTTAGGATGACCGGAAACATGAATATATTCATTATCTTCAGATATAACTTCGATACCTTCTTTGACCAAATTGTTATGAAGCTTATATAATTTCTTCTCATTTCCAGGGATAATTTTTGAAGAAAAAATTACAGTATCGTTTCTTTCAATAAAAACATCTGGGTGAGTATATTTAACTATTCTATTCATAGCTCCCATTGGTTCACCTTGACTTCCAGTGCACAAATAAACAATTTTTTCTCTAGATATATTTTTTGCATCTCTTGGATCTATTGGATCAATAACATTCTTAAGATAACCACATTGTCTTGCTGCTTTAAATATTCTGTGCATCGATCTTCCAACTAGTGAAATATGTCTTCCTGTTTGTTCTGCACAATAAAAAACAGTTTCCATCCTGGCTACATTAGATGCAAATGAAGTAACGATTATTCTTTTTTTTAATCTTTCAAAAACCTTAAGTAAATTTTTACGCACATCAAGTTCGGACCCTGCTCTACCTGCACTAAATACATTTGTAGAGTCACAAATCATAGCTAATACACCTTCGTTACCTATTTCCTTTAATCTTTTGGAGTTTATGTTTCCACCTATCAAAGGATCTGGATCGCATTTCCAATCTCCAGTATGTAGTATATTTCCAGCTGGTGTTTGTATTTTAAGACCATTAGGTTCTAATATTGAATGAGTAAGTGTAACTAACTCTATTTTAAAAGGATCTAGATTAATTGTACTATTAAGTTCTACTATTTTTAAATAGCCAGTTATATCAATTTTTTTTTCTTT
>QCEU01000018.1 GCA_003280485.1 Pelagibacteraceae bacterium AG-359-O02 | reverse complement strand
ATTCTCAATTATTAGCAGAATACATAAAGAAAAAACTAAACCAAAATTATTCTACTTGGGATGAGGATCGAAAAATAAAATATTTATCAAATAAAATGCAAAGCAAAAATGTATTAAAAAAATTTCAATTTAAAAACAAGGAAAACAAAGAGGTTTGGTCCACATTTAAAGTATTGGCAAGTCAACCTAAAGAGTGTTTAGGAGCGTATGTAATCTCAATGACATCTTCAGCATCAGATATCTTATCAGTTATGTTTTTCCAAAAAGAAGCTAAAATTAAGAATAAACTAAGAGTAGTTCCTCTTTTCGAAACTCTTGATGATCTTATAAATGCAAAACCAATAATGGAAAAACTTTTTTCATTAAAATGGTACAGAAAAGATATTAATAACAAGCAAGAAATTATGATTGGGTACTCTGACTCCAGTAAAGATGCTGGAAAGCTCTCTGCAAGTTGGCATCAATTTAAATTACAGGAAGAAATAATTAAACTAGCTAAAAAATATAAAATAGACGTTACATTCTTTCATGGCAGAGGAGGTTCTGCAGGAAGAGGAGGTGGGCCTATACAAGCAACATTGAGGTCGCAGCCTGCTGGATCGGTTAATGGTAAAATTCGAATAACTGATCAAGGAGAAGTAATACAGCAAAAATATGGTTATGAGCCTTTAGCAAAATATAATCTGTGCAGTTATATTGGATCTGTTATGGAAGCTACTTTAAATCCACCACCAAAACCAAAAGACAGTTGGAGACAATTAATTCAAAGTATGTCCGAGATATCAACAAGTTCATATAGAAAAAATATAAATCAAAGTTCAGATTTTATAAGATATTTTAAAACCGTAACTCCTCATATGGCACTTGGGAAATTATCAATTGGCTCTAGACCTTCTAAAAGAAAAAATGTTGATAATATAAACAGTTTAAGAGCTATTCCTTGGGTTTTTGCCTGGACTCAAATTAGATTAATGTTACCTGCTTGGTTAGGCACTGCCGAGGCTTTAAGATATTCATCTATAAAGAAATTTAAAAAAACACTTATTGATATGGAAAAAAACTGGCCTTATTTTAATTCAACAATGGACTTGCTTGACATGGTACTTTCTAAGGTAGACCCAGAAATATCAAAAATTTATGAAAAAAACCTAGCTGATGATAAACTTATTAGAGTAGGGAAAAAATTAAGATTTCAATTTGATGCTGTTAAAAAATTGAATGATCAAATAACACCAAAAGAAATTTTTAAACAAAGAAAAATTTTTAGAGGTCCAGCAATTATTAGAAACATATATTCTGAAATCCTTAATGTTTTACAAGCAGTAGTGATGAATAAGCTTCTAAAAAAAAAATTAAATAAAAAAGATAAAAAAGATTTAAATGATGCAATGATGGCATCAATAGCAGGTATTTCTGCAGCTATTAAAAATACTGGATAATGATTGAATTTATTTTAGCTTTTGGAGCTGGTTTGCTTAGCTTTTTATCTCCGTGTGTTCTGCCTCTAATACCAGGGTATATATCATATATATCAGGATCAACTCTTAATGAATTACTTGAAAAAAAAACTGTAAATATTTTTCCTATTATTTTATTTGCAGTCGGATTTTCTATTGTATTCATAAGTTTTGGAGCTACTGCTACATTTTTAGGTTCTTTAGTATTAGAAAACTCTTATCAACTCAGAATTGGAGCTGGAATAATCATTATAATATTCTCTTTACAAATATTAGGACTTATAAATCTTAATTTTTTAAATTATGAGAAGAGATTTCAGACAAATAACAATACTGGAATACTAAGTTCAATTTTAATTGGTATGGCTTTTGGTTTTGGCTGGACACCTTGTATTGGTCCAATTTTAGGATCAATTCTTGCAATCGCATCAACTGAAGATAGTATTAATAAAGGAATTGGTCTTTTATCATTTTATTCTCTTGGACTAGCAATTCCCTTTGTTCTATCAGGTTACTTGATACAAAAATTTATGATTTTTTCTAAAAATCTAAAAGCAAAGATGAAGATGATAAATATGTTTGGTGGATCTCTACTGTTAATTACAGGAATACTAATGATCACTAACCAGTTGCAAGCTTTAGGTTATTATCTTCTTGAGTATATGCCTTTTCTACAGAGCATAGGTTAAATTAATTTATATTAAACTTTCTTTGTAAATGTCTAAGCTTACTATCAGTACTATCATATTCAATATAGCACCCTTGTAAAAATCTTTTACCTTCATTTGGATTAAATTCTGTTCTACCATGAAGTAATCTGTAATTATCCATCATAATTAAATCTCCAGACATTAATTTAAATTCTATTCTATAGAAATCAGAGTTATATAAATCAGATAATTTTTTTCTGGCTTTATAATAAAGATCTAGTTCCTCTTTTTTTAAAACTGGTACGTAGTCAAGCCGAGGACTAAATCTAACTTGTTTAAAATTCTTGTTTTCATCGAGCTCTATTAATTCAGACCAGTCTTCTAAAATCACATCTTTATCAATAAATTTAAATTTTACTTTTACTTTAGTTAATATTTCATAATATTCAGGAAAGTTTTTTTTTAAATCTTCAGTAACAGTATAACCATCGACTAACGTAGATAAACCACCAGTTACTTCATTTTCAATACAATGCAATATCTGAATACAAGGGACTGGATTTCTATATGGATTATCGGTATGAGGAGCCAATGGTAAAGGTGTATAGGCTAGATCATTAGGACTAGGTTTTGAAGAAACATTAAAGTGTTCACCAAAATTAGTTCTTCTAACACTGCCCACAGAGTTAGCAAATTTGATTAAATAATTATCATGAGTTGGAACATTCTTTAAAATTGCAAATCCATACTTGTAAAAAGAAGCAAGTAATTCGTGCATTTCAACACTTTCATAAATATTCTCATGAAAATTAAATTTTTTTATATTATTTAGTGAGGAAGTCCATTTTACTTTTTCTTTAATTTTACTAATTGAGTTGGAATTTTTAAATTCTCGAATTATTTTATTAATATCAATTTTAGTTTCTATTCCATCTGAAAAAGTTATGTTTAGGAGGTCTTTTTCAATTATTGCTGATTTAATAATGACGTCTGACTCCATTGTGCTTGGATCAAAGAGTCTCTGCTGTGTCCTTTGATCAAGTAATTCAACATTTTCTACTCTTTCTCTAAGCCAAAAAGGGTGAATTTCCTCATTCAGATTTTCATCTCTAAAGAACACCTTATTATTATCTAATTCAATTTTCATAAAATTGAGCATTAATTAAAAAATATCTTTAATCAAGAGAAATTAAGTAGTAATTGGAATTATGGATAGCAATCTAATAATTAAAAATAATGAATTTCCAAAGTTTTTGAACCAACTAGCAATTGATTTAACGAATTTTTATTTTAAAAAACTTAATAAGCCTTTTAAAGTTAATAATAAATTACTTGGCAAAGGATATGACCCTGTTACTACATGCGATAAAGCTTTTGAAAAATTCATTAGAGCAAAGATAGGTAAAAAATTTCCTGGTCATCAAATTATTGGAGAAGAATTTGGTTACAAAAAAACTAAAAGTGATTTTAGTTGGGTAATTGATCCCATAGATGGAACCAGGTCATTTGTTATAGGAAGTCCTACTTGGAGTAATTTAATATCAGTAAATTACAAAGGTAACCCAATATTTGGATTGGCAAACTTCCCAATGTTAAACAAATATTATTATAATCAATCTACAAAAATTGCATATGTTGTTGAAAATAAAAAAAGAAAAAAAATATCAGTCAACAAAAGTGTTAAATTTAAAGATATCAAATTGACTGCTGGTTTTCATGGAGCAATTTCATTAAATCAACAAAAAAAAATTCCAAAACTTCTCAAATTAATACAATTCCCTTGCTCAGATGCATTATCATATGCTCAGATATGTGAAGGTAGAATTGATGTTGTATTGCAATGCAATAATAAAATTTGGGACATTCATCCACTAATTCCAATTATCAATGCATCTGGTGGTATTACTACAACCTGGAATAATAAAGATGCAAAGCAAGCAGGACATGTAGCAGTATCATCTAATAAAATAATTCATAAAAAAATATTAGGTTTGCTAAAACCCATCGTATAACAATGGAAATTCTTGTTCTTCAACACATAAATATTGAAGATCCTGGTTATATAAAAGATTTAATGATCAAAGATGGAGTTAATATTACAACTATTGAATTAGATGAAGGCGAAAAAATTCCAGATAATTTAAATTTTTTTGACGGTATGCTATGTATGGGTGGACCTATGGACACTTGGATGGAAAAGGATTTTCCTTGGCTCATCGAAGAAAAAAAAAAAATTAAAGAGTTCGTTGTAGAATTAAATAAGCCATACTTAGGGTTTTGTCTCGGATGTCAATTACTAGGAGAAGCAATTGGAGGAAAAGTAGTTAAAACTAATAATCCTGAAATTGGAATGCTGGATATAAAATTTTTGGATGAAAAAAAGAAAGATATGCTTTTCGCAGATTTTCCTCAAAAAATTACATCATTACAATGGCACTCTTATGAAGTTCAAGAATTAGAAAAAAATAGAAATGTAACATTACTTGCTTCATCAAAAGAGACAAAATATCAAATATTTCGATACAAAAACAATGCTTATGGCATTCAATTCCACATAGAGATCAAAGATACAACTGTAAATGATTGGGGTTGTGTACCTGAATATAAGTCAGCACTAGAAAATCAATTAGGACAGGGTGCTCTGGAAAAATTTGATAAAGACGCCAAAGAAAATATGACAAATATGAATAATTATTCAAAAATTTTATATACTAACTTCAAAAACGATATCATTCTTAACAATTAAGTTACCTATTTTACCCTTGTAGTTAACCTATTAATCAGGTTTAATTTTATTTGTAATAATTAGGAGGAAAAATGAAATTTAAAAATTTTATTAAAATTTTCTTTGCAATTTTATTTGTTTTTGTATCAACACATTCATACGCGAAAACAATTAAATGGTCTATGCAAGGAGATAGTCTAACTTTGGATCCTCATGCCCAAAATGAAGGTCCTACAACACAAGTTTCAAGACAGGTCTATGAAGCACTTGTAACAAGAGGTCTGGATATGAGTATTGAACCTCAACTTGCAACTGATTGGAAAACAACTGATCCAAATACTTGGGTTTTTAATTTAAGAAAAGGTGTAAAATTTTCTGATGGTACAGATATGACTGCAAAAGATGTTGTATTTAGTATTTTGAGAGCAAAACAACCTACATCAGATTTTAAAGAATACATAAGTACAATTTCTGATGTTAAAGAAATTGATAACTACACTGTTCAAGTGACTACAAGTAAACCAAATCCAATTCTTTTAAACCAATTATCAAATATATTTATAATGTCTAAAAAATGGTCTATTGATTTTGGAGCAACAGTTTCACAAAATTGGGATGGTGGAGAAGAAACATTCTCAGCAACTAATGCAATGGGAACTGGACCATTCAAAATTACCCTAAGAGAGCCAAATACTAAGACAGTATTTGAGAGAAATAGTAATTGGTGGGGTTCAATGAAAGATAATAGTGTTAGTGAAATACAACTATTACCAATTAAAAACTCAGCTACAAGAGTTGCAGCATTACTATCTGGTGAGGTTGATTTAGTAACTGACGCACCAGTTCAAGACTTAGCTAGAATTGGAAATTCTGCAGATCATAATGTAGTGAGTACTGCTCAAATGCGTACAATCTTTTTAGGTATGGACCAAGCAGCAGATAAATTAAGATCTGGAAATACTGGTGATAATCCATTTAAGAAAAAAGAAGTAAGACAAGCCCTTTATCAAGCAATAGATATAGAAGCAATAAAGAAAAAAGTAATGAGAGGTCTCAGTGAGCCTGCGGGTATCATAACTTTTCCTGGTGTAAATGGATACACAAAAGATCTTGATAAAAGATTACCATATGATGTTGATGCAGCTAAAAAATTATTAGCAGATGCAGGATATCCTAAAGGTTTTGATGTTGAGTTAAGATGCCCTAATGATAGATACGTCAATGATGAAGCAATTTGTACTGCAGTAGTTGGAATGTTAGGCAAAATCGGCGTAAATGTTAATCTATTCGCTCAGACCAAAAGTAAGCATTTTAAGGAATTAAAAGAAGATAAAGGTGATTTCTATATGCTAGGATGGGGAGTTCCAACACTAGATAGTCATTATGTTTTCCATTATCTGTACGAGTCAGGTGCTAGCTGGAATAAAGTAAACTTTAGCAACAGCGAAGTTGATGCTGCTATAAGAGTTATGGAAGGTGAAGTTGACTTAGACAAAAGAAATGCAGCTATTGCAAATGCTTGGAAAATTGTAAAAGATGATATTTCATATCTTCCTCTACATCACCAAGTAATTTCTTGGGCAACTAAAAATAATGTAGATGTTCCAATAAGACCGAATAATGAACCATTATTCCGTTTTGCAAGTTTTAAATAAATAACTTTTTTTATAAGCCCTTTGTTAAACAAAGGGCTTATAAGTATAAATATTTCTTAAATTGATAAAGTATTTTTTCAAACGTCTGATTCAGTCAGTAATAGTGATGCTTGTTGTGTCATTTGTTTCATTTTCTTTATTTAACTTTGTGGGTGATCCAATTAACAACATGGTTGGCGAAGAAACTTCAGACGAAGAAAGAGCTGAATTAAGAGAAACTCTTGGATTAACAGATCCAATACATATTCAATTTTCAAGGTTTGTAGTTAATGCTTCCAAAGGGGAATTTGGGATTTCGTATCAGTTAAGAAGACCAGTTTCAGAATTAATTATTGAAAGATTACCAGCAACTATGGAATTAGTTTTAATTTCTGCATTAATTGCATTGGTTTCAGGAACATTATTAGGAGTGTACACAGGTATTAATAGAAAAGGTTTTTTAAGTGATTTTATATTGGCCATATCACTCTTAGGAGTATCTCTACCAACTTTTGTAATTGGTATACTTTTTATTTATCTATTCGCAGTAATATTAGGTGTACTTCCATCTTTTGGAAGAGGAGAGGTGATTGACTTAGGCTTTTGGACTACTGGACTTTTAACAGTTTCAGGATTGAAAGCAATTATACTTCCGTCTGTAACACTAAGTCTCTTTCAAATGACTTATATAATTAGGTTAGTAAGAGCAGAGATGATGGAAATATTACAAACTGATTATATAAAATTTGCTAGAGCTCGAGGTATAAATGAAAAAAGTATTAACTATAAACACGCACTAAAAAATGGATTAATTCCTGTAATAACTATAGCAGGAATAAATATAGGTACATTAGTTGCTTTCTCAATAATTACTGAAACTGTTTTTCAATGGCCTGGCATGGGCTTTTTATTTATTCAGGCTGTTCAATTTGTAGATATACCAATTATGTCAGCTTATTTAGTATTTATAGCTTTTGTATTTGTGATGATAAATTTCATTGTAGATATTCTATATTATTTTATTGATCCAAGAATTCGAGTTAAAGGGGATGCTACAAGTGGATAATAAAACAGTAAATTCTTGGGAAAGACTAAAAGATAGCGACATTTACTTTAGTTTTATTAAATCTCCAACTGCAATTGTATCATCAATAATATTATTAATAATTTTCTTTTGCTCTTTTTTTGTTGAATTCGTCACTACTCATAACCCTTTTGACCCTGCATCATTATCTTTAATGGAAGCATTTACTCCTCCTTCTTGGACTGAAGATGGAATGGCAAAATTTATCTTAGGCACGGATGGACAAGGAAGAGATATGCTT
>QCEU01000017.1 GCA_003280485.1 Pelagibacteraceae bacterium AG-359-O02 | reverse complement strand
ATTGCAAAATACATCATTGATGATTTTAAGAATATATTTACTACTGATGCAATTATAATTCCTATTAAACCCATCATTAAAAAAGATCCCATCTTAGTTAAATCTCTTTTTGTTGTGTAACCATAAATACTCATTGCACCAAATGTTGCTGAAGAAATAAAGAATACTCTTGTTACGCTTAAACCTGTGTAAACAAGTAATATTGATGAAAGAGATAATCCCATTAATGCAGCAAATACCCAAAAAGTTGTTTGAGCTTTTGAAGCACTCATTTTATTAATTCCAAAACTCATGTAAAACACAATTCCTAATGGGGCTAACATTACAATCCATTTTAAACCTGATAAATAAATTGCATTCCCAAATTCTGTTAAGCCAACTATTGCTCCGTTTGGATCTGTTACAACAGACATTTTAAATGATAAAAGTGCAATTATTCCAGTAAGCAAAACACCAGTTGCCATATAGTTGTAAACTTTAAGCATGTAGGCTCTTAAGCCTTCATCCATAACAACAGTTTGCTTAGCTGTTGTTGCTTTATTTAAAATATTATCTTTATTGAATTCCATATTATTTATATAAGATTTTTTTTTAAGATTTTCAAGTCGTCAAAATAAATGTAACAAATACTACATAAATTATGAATTATAAAAAACTAGGAAATACTGAGCTAAATGTAAGTACAATTTGTCTTGGGACAATGACTTGGGGTGAACAAAATACCCAAAATGATGCATTTGAACAAATGAATTACTCTTTGGATAATGGAGTAAATTTTTGGGATACAGCTGAGTTGTATGCAGTTCCACCAAAAGCAGAAACATATGGTCATACAGAAACTATAATTGGAAATTGGTTTGAAAAAACAAAAAAAAGAAAAGACGTAATACTGGCGTCCAAAGTGGGTGGTCCTAGCAGAAAATATATGAGAAATGGAGAAAATAGTTTTACTGGCAAAAACTTAGAGAATGCTCTTCATGGAAGTCTAAAGAGATTAAAAACCGATTATATTGATCTTTATCAACTACATTGGCCTGAAAGAAACGTAAATAACTTTGGAAGATTGGGTTACGAGCACAAAGAAAATGACTGGAATAAATTTGAAGATGTTTTGGAAAATTTAAAAAAATTTATTGAGGAAGGCAAAATTAGGTATGTTGGTTTGTCAAATGAGACTCCATGGGGAGTTATGAATTATCTTCAACTTGCTAAAGATAAAGATTTACCAAGAATGATGTCAATTCAAAATCCATACAGTTTATTAAATAGGTCTTATGAAGTTGGTTTAGCAGAAGTATCTATAAGAGAAAATATAGGATGTTTATCTTATTCACCTTTAGCCAGTGGTTATTTAACAGGCAAATATAGAAATAAAAAATTTCCAAAAGGATCAAGAATGGAAAGAGATTTTGATTTTTGGACAAGATATAGAAAACCAAATATGGAAGAGGCTGTTGAAGATTATTACAAAATTAGTCAAAAATTTGACCTTGATATGAGTCAAATGTCTATAAAATTCTGTGAAGTTCAAGACTTTATGACTAGTGTAATTATTGGAGCAACAACTATGGAGCAGTTGAAAACTAACGTAGAAAGTGTAAAAGTGAATCTTGATAGTGAAGTAATAAAAGAAATTAATAATGTACAAAAAAAATATCCTAATCCATGTCCATAATTAAAAAATTATTTTTAAAAACACTTATATTGACAGTATTTCTAATATCATCTGTCCAGTCAGAAGACTTAACAAAGTTAGGAACTTTTAAAGATTGGAATGCTGTTGCAGTTTTTAATGAAAATGGAAAAATCTGTTTTGCTTATTCTATACCAGTAAGCCAGTCTCCTAAGGCAAGCAATAGAGAAGCAAGATTATTTGTATCCTTTAGACCTGAAGATAAGATTTCTGATGAAGTGAGCATAACATCTGGTTACGATTTTAATCCACAAAACGCAATTTTAGCTACATCGGGTAAATCAAAATTTGAGTTTGACCTACCACAAAATAAATTTGCTTGGATTTCTAGTGGAAAAACAGAACAAAAAATAATTAAAAGAATGAAAAAGGCATCTAGATTAATGATAACAGCCTACAAACAAAGTGGCACAAGAACTACAGATGACTATTCATTAATGGGATTTACTAAAGCTTATAACGCTGCAAAAAAAAGCTGCACTTAAATGAAAAAACAAAAGAAGATTGTACTCGCCTATTCAGGTGGTTTGGATACGTCTATCATTCTTAAATGGCTTCAGGAAAATTATGATGCTGAAGTAATAGCCTATACTGCTGATGTCGGGCAGGAAATGGATAGAAAAAAAATAATAAAGAATGCAAAAAAATTGGGAGTTAAAAAAATAATAATTAAAGATCTAAAAAACATTTTTGTGAAGGATTATGTGTATCCTATGATAAGAGGTCATGCTCTTTATGAGGGTGTTTATTTGTTAGGTACATCAATTGCAAGACCACTCATTGCAAAAGATCAAATCAGGGTTGCCAAAAAATTTAATGCTTATGCTGTCTCACATGGTTCAACAGGAAAAGGAAATGATCAGGTGAGATTTGAACTTGGATATCATTACTTTGGTCCTAAAATTAAAATAATTGCTCCATGGAGAATATGGAAATTAAAATCAAGAACAGATCTCATTAATTATGCAAAAAAACATGGAATACCAATCCCTAAGGATAAAAAGGGAGCACCACCGTTCTCAGTTGATGATAATTTATTTCATACTTCAACAGAGGGAAAAGTTTTAGAAAATCCTAAAAATTCTGCACCTGAATTTATTTTTCAAAGAACAACTTCTCCTGAAAAGGCTCCAAATAAACCAAGCTTTATTACTATTAATTACAAAAATGGTGACCCTGTTGGCTTAAATGGAAAAAAATTATCTCCAGCAAAAGTTTTGGATAAATTAAATCTATTAGCTGGAAGAAATGGAATAGGAAGAGTGGATTTAGTCGAGAATAGATTTATTGGAATAAAGTCTAGAGGAGTTTATGAAACTCCTGGAGGAACATTATTGCTTGTGGCTCACAGAGCTATTGAATCTGTAACTTTAGATAAAAACACTATGCATAAAAAAGATGAAATTATGCCAAGGTATGCAGAACTTGTTTACAATGGCTATTGGTATTCAAAGGAAAGATTTAAACTGCAAAAAATTCTTGATTCAAAGAGAAATAAAGTAAATGGATCAGTAAAACTCAAACTTTATAAAGGCAATATTACAATTCAATCAAGACAAACTTCCAGTAATGCTTACTCGATGAAAAAAGTTTCTTTCGAAGAAAATAAAACTTTTAATAAATCAAATGTAGAAAGATTTATTAACTTTCATAAAAGAAAATTAAGATAATAAAAAAATGGAATTTAAAACTACAAGAGCTTCGGCTATTGAGAATCTAGATAATTTTATTAAAAAAAATCTTGGAGAATACCCAAAATTAAGAAATTTTGATTTTGGTCCCGATAAAAGATCAAATACATCTTGCTTATCACCATATATTACACATGGGGTAATTAATGAAAAGGAGGTGATTAGTAAGTCACTGGAAAAATTTTCTTTTTCAAAAAATGAAAAATTTATTCAAGAAGTTTTATGGCGAACATACTGGAAAGGTTGGTTGGAACTAAGATCAGGAGTTTGGGATGATTATTTATTAGATTTAAAAAGAATTAAAGAAGAATTTAAAGATAACAAAAGTTACTTAAATGCCATTGAGGGCAACACTGAAATTGAATGCTTCAATGAATGGGTAAATGAACTTAAGACTTATAATTATTTGCATAATCATACCAGAATGTGGTTTGCGAGCATTTGGATATTTACACTAGACTTACCTTGGCAACTTGGTGCTGAATTTTTTATGCAACACTTATACGATGGTGATACTGCATCTAATACGTTGGGCTGGCGTTGGGTTGCAGGTATTCAAACTCAAGGTAAACATTATCTTGCAAGTGAATGGAATATTAAAAAATTTACAAATAATAGATTTAAAAATATTAGACTTAAAGAAAATGCACCTCCAATAATAAATGATAAAAATTATACTATTCTTCATAAAACTTTTGAAAATCCGATAAATATTGAAGAGAAAAACTTACTAGTTTTTGAAAATAACTTAGCATTTGAAATCACTGACTTTGCAATTCAAAAATTCAAAAAAATTCTTCTTATTGAAAATAAAAATGAAAATAGAAAAATTAAACTTAGTGAAAATGTAGTGAATTTTAAGGCTACTTTAATTGAGGAACAAAAGAAACGGTTAGAAAAAAAATCAATTAATTGTGAGATTATTGATATAAACGAAATTAAAAACTTAGAAAGTTGTTACTGCCTTTATCCAACTGTTGGAGAAAATTTAGATTACATAAATCAAAACTTGCTAAAAAATATTGAGTTTCTTTTTAGAAAATTAGATCAAAATTCATGGAAGTTTTGTAATAAAGGTTTTTTTAACTTTAAAAAATATATTCCTAAAATAGTTGAAAACCTTGAATAAATTATAATTGAAATTTTTTTAATTTATGAGATAAAAATAATATGCAAAACCCACAAATATTAGAATTAATTGAAAATTTGAAGGGAAGAAGAAACTACGAAGAAAAAAAAGCTTCTAAGTTAGGCTTTAACTCTCTATACGCATATTTTGAAAACAAAATATTGCAAGAAAAAACTGCTTTAGAAGAAAGTGCAAGAGAGCTAGAAATAATAAAAACCGAAGAAAAATTATTAAAAGAAGAAAAAAGTAAGCCAAAGAAAACTTGCGGCTGTTGTTAAATTCCTAAACTTTTCAAAGACTGAAATTCACCAATTTTAAAAATAATTGCATCCTCTTTTTTAAAACCATATTTTTCTGCATTGTCTTTAAATCTAACTGGTGGTTCCATTATTGGCTCTAAAGATAAAACGAAAGTTCCCCAATGCATTCCTAATACTTTTTTACTTTTTAGATCTCTGGCGATGCTTAGAGCCTCTTCAGGATTAGTGTGATAAGAAGATTTATCTTTATTTGGAGATAATGGATAAAAATTATAAGCACCAATATTAATAAAAGTTAAATCAATAGGCCCATATTTTTCACCTAATTCTTTATAAATATTTCCTACACCAGTATCACATGCAAAAAGTATTTTTTTATTTTTATATTCGATTAAAAAATTTCCCCACAATGTTTTGTTAGTATCTGTCAAACTTCTTTTTGACCAATGTACTGCAGGAACTAATGTTACTTTTAAATCCTCATTAACCTTAATTTCATCATACCAATCCATTTCATTGACATCTTTATATTTATTTCTTGTAAAATATTTTCCAAGTCTTAATGGAAGTAGAACCTTTGCATCTTTGAAAGGAAATTTTCTTATTGTTCTCATATCTTGGTGATCATAATGATTATGTGTTAGAAGAAATAAATCAGTTTTTGGAAGTTCATTTAAGTTTAAGGCTGTTTTGGTAAATCTTTTTGGACCAAAAATTAAAGGTCCTGCATTTTTTGAGAATACTGGATCAGTTATTATTATTGTATTTCCAAGCTTAATTAAGAAGGTTGCATGTCCTATCCAGCCAACATAATCGTCATTTTTCAGATTTTCTAAATCTGAAAGTACTTTTTGTTTTTCAATAGCGTGATCTTCGGGAATAGCCATATCAAGTTTTTTCTTTTCCTTATTAAATATTTTAAATGACCACTTAAAATTTGAGTTTCGCTCTGGAGATCCTTCAGGATTTCTAAAACTTCCGTCTGATAAATGATGATAAGGTGTTTTTTCCATGGCTAATGTAAAAGAATTATAGATAAAAAATATAGCAATTAAAATTGTTAACTTTGGCAAAAATCTTTAGTTGTTTAAGGTTCTTTTGAAACACTCAATTGTATTTTTTAGCAAACAAGCAATTGTCATTGGTCCAACTCCTCCTGGGACTGGAGTTAAAGCTTTTGCAACTTTTGAAACCTCTTCAAAATCAACATCACCTACCAGACCATTTTCTGTTTTGTTTATTCCAACATCAATAACAATTGCATCTTTTTTCACCCAATTACCTTTTATAAGTTCAGGAATCCCAACCGCAGCCACAATAACATCTGCCTCTAAACATTCATGCTGAAGGTCTTTAGTTTTTGAGTGAGTAATTGTAACTGTACAATCTTCTTGAAGTAATAGCTGTGCCATCGCTTTACCATTCAAGTTTGACCGCCCAATCATTACAGCTTTTTTCCCTGTTAAGTTAGGTTCTATTTTTTTTTAATAAATAGTAACACCCAAGAGGTGTACAAGGAATTGAACCTTGGTATCCAGATGAAAGATTACCAACATTCATAGGATGTAAACCATCAACATCTTTATGTGGTGAAATAGTTTCTATAACGTGTTGCTTGTTAATATGTTTTGGGAGTGGCAATTGAACCAAAATCCCTGAAACAGTTTCATCTTTATTAAGTTCTTCAATTTTATCTAAGACTGTTTTTTCATCTACAGTATCTGGGTATTTAATAACTTCGGATTTTAAACCAACTTGCGTTGCTGATTTTTCTTTATTTCTTACATAAATCTGACTTGGAGCCAAATCTCCAATTAATATCACTGTAAGACCTGGAACTTTGTTGTATTTTTCTCTCAGGCCATCTACTTCTGTTTTTAATTCTTCTCTAAGTTCAGCCGATTGTTTTTTTCCGTCTATTAAAATCATGATTATTAAAAAATAAGTGGTGCTATGTAGAGTTTCATACACATTTCCACAAACCAGATCAACAAAAGAAGAATGATAGGTGATATATCAAAAGCACCAAGACTTGGCAAAAAACCCCTTATTTTATTAAGTATTGGATCAGTGAGCTTATAAGTAAACTCTAATATTGAATAAACAAATCTATTTGAAGTATTTAAGACATTAAAAGCTATTAACCAACTTATAACAACATTAGCTATTACTACATAAGAATACAATTTTAATAATTGCAAAGCTAAGTAAAAAATAGCTATCATTTCTTTTCTACATATACTGAAGTGCTTGGGAAAGCAAAAGATGCTTTATTACCCTCAACAATTTCTTTAATTTTAATTGCCAGTCTTTCTTTAACCAACAACATCTCGCTCCAACTATTTGTTTTTGTATAACATCTAATATACATATCTATTGAGCTATCAGCAAATTTATCAACCCTAACAGAAACACCAACTTTAGTATTATAATCTTCAGAACTATTTATAAAATCTTCTATCTCATTTCGTATGGTTTTTAATTGTTCAACGGTAGAGTCATACTGAAGTGTTATCGTCCAACTAATTCTCCAATTTGTAATTTGACTTTTATTAATTACAGCATTCTCTGCAAACTGAAAATTTGGAATAATTGCTAAAGACTTGTCAAATTTTCGTATAACAGTTGATCTAAAACCTATTTTTTCAACTACACCCTCTATTATTCCTTCAACTTCAATCCAATCACCCATTTTAAATCTTTTTTCAACAAGAACTAAAATTCCTGATATTAAATTTTTGAATAAATCCTGTGCTCCTAAAGCAACTGCAACACCAAATAATCCAAGTCCTGCAATAATTGGACCAATTTTAATTCCCCATAACTCTAAAACTGCTGCAGCACCTAAGATTAAAATTAAAATTTTTAATGATTTGATTATCCAGCCAATTAGTTCTCTAGTTAAAATCTTATCAAATCCACTTAGTATATAGGAAATTGGCTCAATAATTTGATGAATAATCCAAAAAAGTAAAATTGTAATCAACGTTCTATTTACGTTGTCTAAAAATAACCTCGTATCCTCCGCGAAAGACATATAGTAACTTGCAAAAAATACTCCAAGAACAATTGGAAGAAATCTGGCAGGTCCCTCCATTGCCTTAACGAAAGTATCATCAAGTTTATTGGTTGTTCTTTTTGATATTAATTCTAATTTTTTAATAACTAATTTACTTATTAACCCTCTAAAAACTAAGAATATAAAGAATATTCCAAGACCTATTAAGATCTCAACAAAGTTTACACCTAAAATTCCCTTTTGCCATACAGACAAAAAAAGTCCTGAAAAATTCTCAAAAACACTCATGGCTAAATTTTATATAGCAAAAACTCTTCTTCACCAGAGTTAAATAGAAAAATTTTTTTCCACTTAATCTCATTTAAAATCGCTGATGCTTTTTCACCCATACACATCAAATTTGTTTCCATCCAACTGTCTAAAAGATCATATTTTTTAAGTAAATTTAGTAAACTCTTAGCACTATTTTCTGAGTAAACATAAATTATATCAGGGATTGAGGCTTTTAATTGTGCTCTTAATTCCTCTTTTATTTCTTGAGTTGATAAAACCGTATAGTTAATCAATCTCTTCAAAGAATAACCTTCTGAAATTAGATCTTTATCTAAACTACTAGAAACTATTTCACCACTTACATAAAGAAGTGATCCATTCTTTGGGTCAAAGTTTTGTAATATTAATTCTTTTAGATTATTTACGTTTCCTTCAGCAGAGATTATATTTTGAAAACCGTTTAGCTTTGCAACTTTTTCTGTTGCAGAGCCAACACAATAACATTCAATTTTTTTATCAACTCTATTTAAATCTAAATTCTTAATCGCATTTGAACTTGTAAATATTATTCCCTTAAATTGGCTATAGTCAGGTTGATCGTATTTAAGTGGTTCAACTTTTATTACAGGTAAATGAGAAACTTTATGTCCTAAAGAACTAAATTTAAATATTAATTCTTTACTATCCTCTAATGGTCTTGTTAATAAAATATGCATTTATCTTTTATAAGATCCCTTTGACTCTGATTTTAATTTTTCTCCAATCTTAGTACTTAAATCTTTAACCATTTTTTTATTTTCACTTTCTTCAACAAAAAATCTTTGTTTACCATCTACTGAAAAAAGTTCAGCTTTTATATTTACAAGATCTTTATCAATCTTTGCATACACACCAACTGCTGTATCGCAGTCACCCTCGAGGATTTTTAAGATTTTTCTTTCAGCATTTGCAATAATTCTGGACTGATCATCATTAATCTTTTCTAAGATATTAATTATTTCTTGAT
>QCEU01000016.1 GCA_003280485.1 Pelagibacteraceae bacterium AG-359-O02 | reverse complement strand
TCAATAATAAAATATATCCAAAGGGAAGGTCAACTATGGGTATGCCAGGAACAAGAGCTCAAAAAGGTAAAAAGAAATGGAAGCAAATAAAATCATAATTACTGGCGGAGCCACTAGAATTGGGGCTGCTATTGCTAAAAAACTATCTGGCAAGGGGGTTGAAATAGTTATTCATTTCAACAAATCAAAAATAAAGGCAGAAAATCTTAAAAAAGAATTATCACAAAATGGTACAAAGGTTTATTTGGTAAAAGGAGATTTAAGTGTAGAAAAAGATGTAAACAAAATCGTTAAGTTTGCAAAAAGTAAACTTAAATATTTTGACTGTCTGATAAACAACGCATCACTTTTTGAAAATGACAAATTAGAGAATTTTACTACTGATAGTTGGGGACATCACTTAAGAACTAATTTAAGAACACCTGCTCTTCTATCAAAAGAATTTGCTAAAAATATTAAAGGAAAAAATAACAATATTATTAATATAATTGATCAAAGAGTATTTAAACTAACACCATACTTTTTTTCTTATACTATCAGCAAAACTGGTCTTTATACTTTGACCAAGACTAGTGCAATGAGTTTAGCTCCAAAAATAAGAGTAAATGGTATTGCGCCAGGCCCTACAATCAAAAACAAGAGGCAAAGTGAGAAACATTTCAAAAAACAATACATGGCAACTCCATTAAAAAGACAGGTAGATGTTGAACAGATATGTAATGCTGTTGACTTTTTTATTAAAAATATATCTATTACAGGGCAAGTCTTAGCTATTGATAGTGGTCAAAATCTAAACTGGCAAACACCAGATATTATGGGAAGTAAAGAATGAAAAAAATTTTTTTAATTTTAATATTTTTATTAGTCTCTAATAATGTTCATGCTAATAAAATTTTAAAAAGTGGATTTATTACTAAATCAGCTAAAATAAAAGAAGGTTTTGTTGTTGAGGACCCTAAAAATAAAATTATCATTATTTTTAATCATGGTCAAAATACAAATGATGGGGCAAAAAAGAGTGAATGTGTTTGGGCAATGGATCTAAAAAATCAAGCATCACTAGTCGATGAGGAAATTAATGGTAAGAAAATTATGGTTTATAACTTTTGCTCTAATGACTTTGCGGGGGATATGTCATTGAAAAAAAGCTGGTGGAAATCTAAAACCCCTTATGTGGGTAAACATAAATTAGATAAAAGAGTTGAAAAAAACTTAGAATTAGTTGAAAAATTTGTAAATATAGGAGTTCCCAGAAAACAGATTATTATATCAGGTCACTCTTGTGGTGGTCTATTAACTTTAATGTTATTAGCTGCTCATCCTGATAAAGTAGGTGGAGGTATATCGTACATGCAAGCTTGTTTTGGTAAACTTTCCAAAAAATATAAAGTCAAAAAAGTTGGTCCTGAAGAGGCATTAAAAAAATTTGCTAAAAAGCGCCCAGGTCCTGCAGAACTAAGACAAAGACAGATTGATAATATTAAAAAATCAAATAATGTACCCGTTCTAGCTTTTACTCATCCTAGAGATAAGTATGAAGGGCTGTTATCAGATTGGTTAGAAGAAGTCCCTGGCATTAAAAGAATTGTTATTTCAGAGAATTATAAAGTTAATGGAAAAAAATGTGTGGTAGGAGGATATGACTGGAAAGAAAATGTTTCAAAACAAAAAAATCCAGGACACGTAATGAATATGGCTGATTGTTTTCAATATTATAATCCAGTCATTTTAGATTATATTGCCTCAAGATTTAAATAATATGAGAAAAAATAATCTTAAAATTATTAAAATAGATAAAAATAAAACTCTATTTAATTACGAAAAAAAGGTACTTATTAAGGAGCTTATTCTTGACTTAAAACTTGGGTATTTTAATTTTGAAAAGAATGCTCCACAGAAAGTAAAATTTAATTTAGAGGTAAATTATGAAGACAAAAAACCTTCAGATGATAAAGATATAAAATCAATTGTAAATTATGCAAAAATTGTAAGATTGATAAAAAAATTAATCAAAAATAAGCATTATAATTTTTTAGAAACATTAGCGGAAGATGTATTCGATGAGCTATTTAAAGATAAAAGAATTGATAAAATAAGTCTTCAAATTGAGAAATTAGAAATCATGAAAGATTGCTCTTCCGTAGGTATTCAAATTTCAAAAAAAAGAAGTAATGATAAGTTCTGAAATAGGCAAAGAAGCAATTAAAAAAGAGCTACCACTTATACCCAAGCTTCCTGGTGTATACAGAATGTTAAATGAAAAAAATGTGATACTTTATGTTGGTAAAGCAAAAAATTTACCTAACAGATTAAAGAGTTACGTTTCAGAGAAAAATCATATTATTAGAACCGAGAGAATGCTATCTCAAACAAGGAAAATTGAGATCACCAGCACCTCAAATGAGAGTGAAGCACTTCTTCTTGAGGCAAACTTAATTAAAAAATATAAACCTAAATTCAATATACTTTTACGGGATGACAAATCATTTCCGTTTATCTTTATTGGAAATGAGGATAAATGGCCTCAAATTAGAAGACATAGAGGAAAAAAAACTAGAGAGGGTTTTTACTTTGGACCATTTGCCTCAGCTGGATCTGCAAATTGGACAATAAAAATGATCCAGAAAATTTTTCAACTAAGAGTTTGTGATGATACAGTATTTAAAAAAAGAGAAAGACCGTGCATCCTTTATCAAATCAAGAGATGTTCTGGTCCATGCGTTGGATACATAGAAAAAGATGATTATAAACTATCCGTAGACAATGCAATTGAATTTGTATCTGGTAAATCAAGAAAGATACAAAAAAATTTGTCAGGACAAATGGAAAAGGCAAGTTCTGATTTAGATTTTGAAAAAGCTGCAATATTGAGGGATAGAATTAAATCTTTAAATATTATTCAATCATCTCAAAGAATAAATGAGGCAAATTTAGTTGAAGCAGATGTTATAGCTGGATACAAAGAGTCTGGTAAGACTTGTATTCAAGTATTTTTCTATAGATCAAAACAAAACTGGGGAAACCAAGCCTTTTTTCCTAAACATGACCCTGATGATAACCTAAAAGAAATTTTGAATTCTTTTGTTTCTCAATTTTATGAAAATAAAAGCGTGCCAAGCTCCATTATCTTAAGTGAAGAAATTAAGGAAAAAGTCCTAATTGAAAAAACACTTTCCCAAAAAGAAAATAAAGAAATAAATATTTCTGTTGCAAAAAGGGGTTCTAAATTAAAAGTTGTAAATCAAGCTCTTAAAAATGCAAAAGATAGCTTGAACAGAAAAATTTATGAAAGTCAAAATAATAAAGAGTTGTTTGAAAATGTTTCTAAAAAATTTAATTTAGAAAATAATATTAATATAGTTGAGGTTTACGACAATAGTCATATCCAAGGGACTAATAGTGTTGGTGCACTCATTACATTTGGTGATGAGGGATTTATTAAAAAAAGGTATAGAAAATTTAACATTAAAATTAAAAAAAATGAACAAGATGACTATGGAATGATGCGAGAAGTTTTAAATAGAAGATTTAAAAGAGCTGTTCAAGAAAAAGATAATTATTTAACAATGCCAGACCTAGTAATAGTTGACGGAGGGAAAGGACAATACTCAGTAGCTAGAGAAACACTTAATGAATTAGGTTTACATGATATTCCAATGATTGCAATTGCAAAAGGTAAATTTAGAAATAGTGGTAATGAGACCTTTTTTCATAATGGTAAAGAATTTAAGTTTGAAAAAAATGACCCTACTCTCTTTTTCTTACAAAGATTAAGAGATGAGTCTCATAGATTTGCAATAAGTGCCCACAGAGCAAAGAGAAAAAAAGGTATTAGCAAGTCTTTGCTTGATCAAATTGATGGAATTGGATCTATCAGAAAAAGAGCACTTTTAAATCACTTTGGCTCAGCCAGAGCAGTTGAATCAGCAAGCCTAGATGAGATAAAAACCGTCGAAGGAGTTGAGGAAAAAGTTGCAAAAAAGATATATGATTACTTCCACGAGTAATATATGAAAATTCCAAATTATCTAACTATTGGTAGAATTATAATTGTTCCTATATTTGTTTTCGCATTTTATTTGCCAGGGTTTTATGGAGATGTAATTCCTTTTGCACTGTTTGTAATTGCCTCATTCACTGACTTTTTAGATGGATTATTAGCAAGAATGTTTAAGGAGGAATCCAAACTTGGTGAATTATTAGACCCAATTGCTGATAAAATTATAGTAGCCACTGCACTAATATTACTTGTTATGGATGGAACTATTAAAAACTATGAAGTTATTGCCGCAATAATAATACTTACAAGAGAAGTATTGATTTCTGGTTTGAGAGAGTTTTTAGCTAAAGGAAGCGTAAAACTACCAGTTTCAAGTCTAGCGAAAGTAAAAACATTTCTTCAAATGTTTTCTATTTCTGTTTTGCTTACTGGAGAAACTGGAAATAAAATTATAAATTTCCAAGACTATAATGCTCAAACAATTGGAATAATTTTATTGTGGCTTTCTGCTTTTCTTACTTTGTATACTGGATATGAATATCTAAGAAAAGGTATTGACCACGCGATATCTGAAGACAATAAAGATTAAGCAGCCCTTTTTTTCCTAACTAATTTACCATAGCTTGCTGATAAATCTAAAATTAGATCACAGACTTTATAATTATTTTCAGCAATTTGAGAAATTGGAGTTATCTCAGCAGCTGTACCTGTTAAAAAGCATCCTTCAAAACTAGATAATTCATCTGGTTTAATTTTCCTTTCATGAACTTTTATATTTTTTGATTTTGCTAATTCAATAACAGTTTGTCTTGTGATACCATTTAAGAATGAATCTGGAATAGGTGTATGAAGTTCACCATTTTTATCTTTAAAAAATATGTTCGCGCTCGTTGATTCTGCAACATTGTCTTCATGATCCAACATCAACGATTCGCTATATCCTTGTCTTTCAGCCTCATGCTTAGAAAGTGTACAAATCATATACAATCCTGCTGCTTTGCTATCCCACGGTATAGTATTTGGAGCTGGTCTTCTCCAATTAGAAATATTTAATTTAATGCCTTCAATTTTCAACTTGGGATCGAAATAGTCGCCCCACTCCCAAGTAGCTACTGCAACATTAATTTTTGTTTTTTGAGCAGATACACCCATCATTTCACTTCCTCTCCAAGCAAAGGGTCTCAAATAACCATTCTGCACATTTTGAATTTTTATTATCTGGTTACAAGCTTTGTTTATTTCTTCTTTTGTATAAGGAATGTTCATATCCATTCTTTTCGCAGAATGATATAATCTATCTGTATGTTCTTGTAGCTTGAAAATTTCACCATCATACACCCTTACACCCTCAAAAACTAAACTTGCATAGTGTAGTCCATGACTAATGACATGCAGCTTTGCATCCTGCCACTCAACAAGATCACCATTGTACCAGATTTTTCCGTCTCTTTTATCGTAAGGTATCATTTGATTTATTTTTTAGAAAAAATATCTTTGTATATATAATATGTCAATATAACTTACCATTATGAAAAAACTTTTATATCTAAAAGATCACCAATTAAAAGAATATATTGAAAAAATATTTAATGGATATAGAGAAACTGTCGCTGATGCTAAAAAAGTTTTAGATAAACATGCTTTAGGGACTGCTCATAATAAAGTAATTCACCTTATATCTTTGTATGAAGGCATAACTATTTCAAGCTTATTAAGAAAGCTTAAGGTTACGAAACAAAGTTTAAATAGAGTTCTTAATGATTTGGTTGAGATTAAGGCTATAGAATTTAAAAGAGACGAAATAGATACAAGAGTTAAACATGTATACTTAACAAAAGAAGGAGAAAAAATATTTGATGAAATTTTTTCTGCTCAAAAAAAAAGAATTTATGATGCATTTTTAAGTTCTGAGTCTAACGATGTTATAAGTTTTGATAAAGTACTTAAAAAAATTATTAATGAAAAACTTTAAAGCGCATATATTAATTGTAGATGATGATGATAGAATTAGAGATCTTGTAAAAGAGTATTTAAATCAAAATAATTATCTTGTTTCAACTGCCAAAGATTCAAATGATGCTTTTGAAAAGACTAAAGTCATTAAATTTGACTTAATAGTGCTAGATATAATGATGCCAGGAAAAACCGGACTTGAATTTACTCAAGATTATAAAAAAAAGATTGATACACCAATTTTATTATTAACAGCCAAGGGAGAACCATCTGAAAGAATTGAAGGACTTGAAGTAGGTGCAGATGATTATTTAACAAAACCTTTTGAACCAAAAGAATTAATTTTAAGAATAAATAATATTTTAAATAAAACTAAATCATTAGAAATAAAAAGAGTAATTGAATTTGGAAATATAAAAATAGACCTAAAAAAACTTTTTATCTTTAAAGATGACAAGAGACTAAAAATAAATAGCACTGAAAAACTAATTTTAGAAAAAATGTTAAATTCACCTGGTAAAATTTTTAAAAGAGAAGAGATTGCAAATTTAATAGATTTGAATAAAGAAAGATCAATAGACGTAATAGTTACAAGACTAAGAAAAAAAATTGAAGAAACTCCAAAAAGCCCAAAATACTTACAGACAATAAGGGGAGAGGGATATGTCCTTTGGATTGAGTAAATTTTTAAAAGATATACTACCCAAAAGATTATTTTATAGAGGATTACTCATTGTAGCAGTACCTATATTAATTTTACAAATAACCATCTCTTTAGTTTTTTTTGATAGTTTATGGATTAAAACAAATAAAGGTTTAACTAAAGCCTTGGTGAGTGAAATAGTTACTATTATTGATATTTATAATAATGAAAGTGAATATAACAAAAAAATAGTTACTGATCTCTATAATAAAAACTTTAGCTTTTCTGTCAGATTCCTAGAGAACGAAACATTGCCAGATATAAAAGTTGAGAGATGGTTTAGTCCAATGGACAGGACACTAAGAAGGGAATTGAAACCTAAAATTGGCGCGCATTGGTTTAATACAATTTCATACAAGGAAGTTGTAGATTTAAGAATTAAATTTAGGGATGGGGTTCTACAAATATTTTTTCCAAAAGAAAGAATCCAAGCATCATCCATAAGGATATTTGCATTTTGGATTACTGTGCCAGCAATTTTGATGATAGCAGTAGCGATGATTTTTTTAAAAAATCAAACTAGACCTATAACAAAATTAGCTCAAGCATCAGAGAGATTTGGCAGAGGTGAAGATGTTGAGGAGTTTAGACCATCAGGAGCTTTGGAAATAAGAAAAGCAGGTCTGGAATTTGAAAAGATGAGAAAAAGAATTCTAAGACATTTAAATCAAAGATCTGAGATGCTATCCGGGATAAGTCATGATTTGAGAACACCTCTTACAAGAATTAAACTACAACTTGCTGTTATTAAGGACAAGGATCTTTCAGAAAAAATATCAAAGGATGTTGATGAAATGGAAAAAATGCTAAATGAATACCTTCAGTTTGCAAGTACAGGTGCTAAAGATAAAACCGAAACTTTCGATATCTCGGAACTTTTGGATAAAATTATTATTAAGTATGAAAATGAAAATATTCAAAAAAAATTAAAGAAGAAAACATATTTCAATGGAAGAAGAAATTTAATCAGTAGGTGCATCAACAATTTGCTAGATAATTCTATTAAGTATGCAAATAAAATTTCAGTAAATTTAGAAAAAAAAAATTCAACTATTCTCATATCAATTGATGATGACGGCCCTGGAGTTAAAAAATCAGAATTTCAAAATATTACCAAACCATTCTATAAAATTGACAAAAGTCGATCTGGGTCAAAATCAAGTGTTGGCTTAGGGTTGTCTATATCATCTGACATTATAAAGTCTCATGGGGGAGATATTAACTTCAATAAGTCAAAATTAGGTGGTTTGAAAGTAACTATTTCTTTGCCTTACTAGTTTTTTTTCTTTCTTTTTTTTCTTCTAGTTTTTTTTCAAGATTACTAATTCTCTTATTCAAAACATCTACTTCTTCTTTGCTTGCTAGTTTCATTTTAAATACAATTTCATCTCGCTTTGATTTTAGTATTGAAATTACTTCATCAGATACATCTTTGTAATTAATCAAACCTTGTTCAATTAGTTTTGCAAATTTATCAAACACGAATCTTGATTTTGACATAATAATTATTTACTAAAATTATATTTATTAGCTTATAATAAATTTTACAAATGTTTACTAATAATTTTGACCCAGTAGCTTTCGAAATATTCTCTTTAAGCGTTAGGTGGTATTCGCTAGCATACATTTTTGGGATTATTTTTGGCTGGCTATATTGTAAAAAAATTCTAATTAAAGATGATAAAATCCAAAAATTATTTGAGGATTATATTTCATATTTGATAATAGGAATTATCATTGGAGGAAGGCTGGGGTATATAGTTTTTTATAATTTTCCTTATTTTCTGCATAATCCAATTGAAATTTTTATGATATGGAACGGAGGCATGTCATTTCATGGGGGGTTAATTGGTATAATTATTGCTAGTTATTTATTCTCAGAAAAGAATAAGAAAGATATTTTTATTTTTTTAGATTTAGTATCTATTACAGCACCAATAGGCATTTTATTTGGTAGGATTTCAAATTTTATAAATGGAGAATTAGTTGGAAAAGTTACAAATTCAGATTGGGGAGTTTTTTTTCCAAACTACGATGATAAATTAAGACACCCTTCTCAATTATATGAAGCATTTTTAGAAGGTATTATTTTATTTATTTTAATGAATTTAATTTTTTTTAATAAAAATTATAAAATTGGAACCTGCTCATTTATGTTCTTAATACTTTATGGATGTTTTAGAATTACCTCTGAAATTTTTAGAGAGCCAGATATACAAATTGGATATTTATTTGGACATGTCAGTATGGGAATGCTTTTAAGTGCTATAATGATTTTAATTGGGTTTTTAATTTATTTTAAAAGAAATGATGAAACCAAATCTCAAAAAATTTAAAGTTACATCAAAAAAACCTTTACCTGTTGATGATTTTATTGAAAAAATTCTATACGAACCTGAGATAGGTTATTATTCTAGCAAAGATCCATTTGGAAAAAATGGAGATTTTATAACATCCCCTACTATTTCAAATCTATTCTCGGAAATTATAGGCATATGGTTGATTTCTGCCTGGGAAAAAATGGGTAAACCTAAAGTATTTAATTTTGTAGAACTTGGACCAGGAGATGGTAGTTTAACTAAAGTTATAATTAGTACTTTAAAAAGGTTTCCAGAATTAAATAGAGCTATAAAAATTTACTTATATGAGAAAAGTTTATTTTTAAAAAAGTTACAAAAGCGAAATATAGATAATAAACGAATTAAATGGATCAAAAACTTTCACTCAATAAAAAGGGGACCAGTTATTTTTTTTGGTAACGAGTTTTTTGATGCAATACCAATTAAACAGTTTTCAAATATTAATAATGAATTATTTGAAAAATATTATTTAGTGAAAGACAATATTGATATTATAGAAAAGTTTATAAGAAGTAATAAAAAAGATGTTGCACAAATAATGAGTTTTGGGGCATTAAAAAAACTTAAATTTATTGAATTTCCTAAAAAGGGATTAATAGAGTTAAATCCAATAATAAAGAAAATCAATAAACTTTCTGGTGGTATTTTACTTATAGATTACGGTTATTTGAATAGTAATAACTCAAATACCATTCAAGCAGTGATGGGTAATAAAAAAATTTCAGCTGAGACAATGTTAAAAAATCTTGGTAAAGCAGATATAACTTCACTAGTAAATTTTAATTTATTAAAAGAGTATTTCCTTAAAAATAATCTTAAAGTAAAAAAAGTAGTCACTCAAAGATTTTTTCTAGAAAGAATGGGTATAATTGAAAGAGCGCAGATTTTGCAGAAAAAAAGTACTAATAAAGAGCAAAAATATATGAAAGAAACTTTGTCTCGGCTGCTAGAAAAAAAACAAATGGGTAGTCTCTTTAAGGTAATTTTTGGATATAAAAATAAAAATAATAACTTTTTTGGTTTTGAATAATGTTTAAATCAAAAAAACTTTCTAAATTTAATATGATAAGACATGGTTTCTTTAACCGATCTGGAGGTGTCTCAAAAGGTATTTATAAAGGTTTAAATTGTGGTCTAGGATCTGATGATAAAATTAGAGATGTAAAGCAAAATATAGAAAAAGTTTGCCAAAAAATTGGCTGTAATAAAAAAAATCTTATATTGTTAGATCAAATTCATAGTAATTATGTTTATAAAATAAGTGAAATTCCAAAGAGAAAATTGAAAGGTGACTCATTAGTAACAAATAAAAAGGGTATTGCTTTAGGAATTTTGACAGCTGATTGTGCTCCTGTGTTTATATATGACCCAGTTAAAAATTTAATTAGTGCCCTACATGCAGGATGGAAGGGAGCATACAAAAAAATAGTATCCACTACATTAAGAAAATTTAAGTCGAGTGGTAGTAATTTTAATGATTTAATAGTTGTAATTGGACCTTGTATAGGAAAAAATAACTATGAGGTAAGAAATGATTTCTTGGATAAATTTATCAAACAAGAAAGATCTAATAAAAAATTTTTTAAAAATAAAAGAAATAAAATATATTTCAGTTTAACAGATTATATTAAAGAGCAACTTGTGAAATTTGGGGTTAAAAACATTGAAATTATCAAAAAAGATACATATTTATTAAGTAACAACTTTTTCAGTGCTAGAAGATCAATTAAGAATAAATTAAATGATTATGGTAGAAATATTTCTGTAATTATGATTAAATAGATTTACCTCAAAAAATGAAGATTCTCACTGGAAATAGCAATAAACAGCTAAGTAATAAAATCTCAAAAAATCTAAAAAATAAATTAGTAAATACCAGTATTAGAAAATTTGCAGATGGTGAGATCTACATTGAAATTAACGAAAATATACGAGGTAATAGTATTTTTATAATCCAATCAGTGTCCTCACCTGCAAATGATAATTTAATGGAGTTGCTTCTTTGTATAGATGCACTTAAGAGATCATCAGCAAAAAATATCACTGCAGTAATTCCATATTTTGGGTATGCAAGACAAGATCGTAAGGTTGTACCAAGAACTTCTATTTCTGCAAAATTAGTCTC
>QCEU01000015.1 GCA_003280485.1 Pelagibacteraceae bacterium AG-359-O02 | reverse complement strand
GTTAAACTAAAAATATGAGTAAAGAATTATCAGATCTATTTAAATCTTCAGAAATATCAGAAGCTCAAAATTTTAACAGTATTAAAATTACGTTAGCTAGTCCTGAAAAAATCAAATCATGGACTTTTGGTGAAATAAAAAAACCAGAAACGATAAATTATAGAACATTCAGACCTGAGAAGGACGGACTCTTTTGTGCAAGAATATTTGGACCTATCAAAGATTATGAGTGTTTATGCGGTAAGTATAAAAGAATGAAGTTTAGAGGAATTATATGTGAAAAATGTGGAGTTGAAGTTACAAAATCCAACGTACGTAGAGAAAGAATGGGTCATATAAATTTAGCAACTCCTGTTGCTCATATTTGGTTTCTTAAATCATTACCTAGTAGAATTTCTTTAGTTGTAGATATGAAACTTAAAGAGGTTGAAAGAGTTTTGTATTTTGAAAATTTTATTGTCATAGAACCAGGCTTAACAGGACTAAAGAAAAACCAATTGTTAGGTGAAGAGGAATTAATCAAGTATCAAGATGATTATGGAGAGGAAGCTTTTACAGCTGGGATTGGTGCTGAAGCAATTTTAGAAATTTTAAAGTCAATTAATTTGCAAGAGGAAAGAGAATCACTAATAAAAAGCATTAAAGAGACAAAATCGAAAGTATCTGAAGAAAGATCAATAAAAAGACTTAAATTAATTGAGTCTTTCATCGAAACGGGAAATAAACCTGAGTGGATGATATTAACTACAGTTCCGGTAATCCCTCCTGAATTAAGACCTCTTGTTCCATTAGATGGTGGTCGTTTTGCAACATCAGATTTAAATGACTTATATAGAAGAGTAATAAATAGAAACAACAGACTTAAAAGATTAATGGACTTAAAAGCTCCAGATATAATCGTTAGAAATGAAAAAAGAATGTTACAAGAGTCGGTAGATGCATTATTCGATAACGGTAGAAGAGGAAGAGTTATTACTGGTACTGGAAAAAGACCATTAAAATCTCTTGCAGAAATGTTGAAAGGAAAGCAGGGAAGATTTAGGCAAAATCTTTTAGGTAAAAGAGTAGATTATTCAGGAAGATCAGTAATTGTTGTTGGACCAGATTTAAAATTACATGAATGTGGCCTTCCTAAGAAAATGGCGTTAGAATTATTTAAACCATTTTTATATGCAAGGTTAAACAAATTAGGTTTAGCCTCAACTATCAAACAAGCAAAGAAATTAGTAGAAAAAGAGAGAAACGAGGTATGGGATGCTTTAGAACTTATTGTAAGAGAACATCCAGTTATATTGAACAGAGCTCCAACACTTCACAGATTGGGTGTTCAAGCTTTTGAGCCAAAACTTATCGAGGGTAATGCAATAGAACTCCATCCCTTAACTTGTGCCGCCTTTAATGCTGATTTTGACGGAGATCAAATGGCAGTTCACGTACCACTAAGTTTAGAGGCACAATTAGAAGCAAGAGTATTGATGATGTCGACAAATAATATTTTAAGCCCCTCTAATGGAAAACCTATAATAGTGCCTAGTCAGGATATGATTTTAGGTATTTATTATTTATCACAACCGCCAGTGCAAACAGAGAGAGTTGATGGATATTTTGTGAATACTTCTGAGATAGAACATGCACTAGAAACAGGTCAAATTAAAGTACATTCAAGAATAGTTTCTAGATTTGAAACTGTAGATGATAAAGGAAATACTAAGTTTGAAAAACATATAAGTACAGCAGGAAGATTTTTATTATCAAATATAATTCCAAAAAATGTAAATAATAAATTTTCTTTAATTGATAGATTATTACCAAAAAAAATTGTTTCTGAAGTAATTGATCATGTTTTTAGATTTTCAGGCCAAAAAAGCACAGTAATATTTTGTGACAAACTAAAAGATATTGGATTTAAACATGCGTTTAAGGCTGGAATTTCATTTGGAAAAGATGATCTTTTAATACCAGATAATAAAGAACAATTAATTGATGAAACTAAAAAACTTATTGCTGACTATGAAGGACAATACGCAGAAGGACTCATAACTAGAGGTGAAAAGTATAACAAAGTTATTGATGCTTGGTCTAAATGTACAGATAGAGTTGCATCCGAAATGATGAAAAGAATTTCTGCGACAGAAGTCACAGATGATGGATTAAAAATTAATTCAGTATTTATGATGGCAGATAGTGGTGCTAGAGGATCTGCAGCACAAATGAAACAATTAGCAGGAATGAGGGGTTTAATAGCTAAGCCTTCAGGAGAAATTATTGAAACTCCAATAACTTCCAATTTTAAAGAAGGTCTTACAGCTTTAGAATATTTTAATTCAACTCATGGTGCTAGAAAAGGTTTAGCAGATACAGCACTTAAAACAGCAAGCTCAGGATATTTGACTAGAAGGTTGTGTGATGTTGCTCAAGATCTAACAATAACAAAACCTAAATGTGATATGAAATGTGGTTCAATTAAACTCACAGAAGTTCTAGAAGGTGGAAATATTATGGTAAGTCTTTCCGAAAGAGCTTTAGGAAGAGTTGCTGCAAAAGAAATAAAAAATCCATTAACAGGTGATATTTTAATAAAAAAAGATGAAATGATTGATGAAGCAGGATGTGAGAAAATAGATGCAGCTGGAGTTAAAAACATAAACGTCTACTCGGTAATGACTTGTGGTGCTAAAGAGGGTGTGTGTGCAACTTCATACGGAAGAGATTTATCTAGAGGAAAAATGGTGCATGTAGGTGAGGCTATTGGAATGATATCTGCTCAGTCAATAGGAGAGCCTGGAACACAACTAACAATGAGAACTTTCCATGTTGGTGGTACAGCTTCAGTGAAACAAGAGTCTCAAATTATATCAAATTCAGAAGGAACACTTAAAATTGTTAACACAAACTTAATTAAAGATTCTAAAAATAATCAAATTGTTATGGGAAGAAATACAGAAATATCTATTGAGGATGAAAATGGTCTACAAGTTGCCTCTTACAAAGTTCCTTATGGATCTAAATTATTTTTTGAAAATGAGCAAAAAATTAAAAAAGGATCTAAAATTTGTGAGTGGGACCCATATACAACACCTGTAATTGCAGAAAAAGATGGTATTGCAAATTACGTTGATTTAATCGATGGTGTTTCAATTGCAGAAACTGTTGATGATGCGACTGGAATTTCCACAAAAGCAGTTGTTGATTGGAAAACTCAATCAAAAAATACTGACCTAAAACCAAGAATAACATTAAGAGATTCAAAAGGAAACGTTATAAAAAAAGCAGATGACAATGAAGCAAGGTATTATCTAGTTCCAGACTCAATATTATCAGTTAAAGATGGAGCGAAAATTTCTGCAGGTGATGTTATTGCAAGACTTCCCAAAGAAACAACAAAAACAAAAGATATTACAGGAGGATTGCCTAGAGTTGCAGAATTATTTGAAGCAAGAAAAGCTAAAGACAGTGCAATAATAGCTGAGAACGATGGTAGTGTTATTTTTGGAAAGGAGGTTAGAGGTAAGCAAAGAGTAACTATAGAGGCAGAAAATGGTGACACTTCTAGTTACTTAATTCCAAAAGGTAAACACATTAATTTTAACCAGGGTGAAAAAATTAAAAAAGGTGAATACTTGCTGGACGGTCAACCTTTACCTCATGATATTTTAAGAATATTAGGAATAGAAGAATTAACTGAATATTTTGTAAACCAAGTTCAAGATGTATACAGATTACAAGGTGTAATAATTAATGATAAACATATTGAGACTATACTTAGACAAATGCTTAAAAAAATAGAAGTTAAAGAAAGTGGTGATAGTAAATTATTACCAGGTGAAATAGTTGATAGAATAAAATTTGAAATTATGAATGAGGAATTAGTAGCTGAAGGAAAAAAACCTGCTGTAGGTGAAAGAGTTTTAATGGGAATAACTAAAGCATCACTACAGACTGAATCATTTATATCTGCAGCTTCATTCCAAGAAACTACAAGAGTTCTTACTGATGCAGCCATTAAAGGTAAAGTTGATAAGCTAACTGGTCTAAAAGAAAATGTTATTGTTGGAAGACTTGTCCCAGCTGGAACTGGATCGATAAAGAATTCTTGGAACAAAAAAGCTATTGATGATGATCAAAAATTCTTATCTGAACAGGAGAGTTCTGAAGCTTCTGAAGCTCAAATAAACCAGTAAATACGGTTAGTTTTAAACTTTTATTTAGTTTGACAAATAAAATTTCTAATGTATTTTGGCCATGTTTTTGGTTGGAATGTAGTGACTAGATCACTAAACGCTGCCACAAATAACACGCCAGTTATTTTCATCAAAAATACAAAATATTATAAAATTAAATTATGCCAACTATTAATCAACTAGTTAGAAAAAGCAGAGATAAACAGATAACTAGAAATAAAGTTCCAGCTTTACAAAAACAACCATTGAAAAGAGGTGTTTGTGTTAAGGTTTATACTACGACCCCAAAGAAACCAAATTCAGCATTAAGAAAAGTAGCACGCGTAAGGTTATCTAATGGTTTTGAAGTAACTGCATATATTCCAGGAGAAGGTCATAATTTACAAGAACATTCGGTGGTTTTAATCAGAGGTGGAAGAGTTAAAGATTTACCAGGTGTGCGATATCATATTTTAAGAGGAAACTTAGATACGCAAGGTGTAGCAAATAGAAAACAAAGACGTTCATTATACGGAACAAAAAAGGGTAAATAAGAATGTCTAGAAAACGTAAAGCACCAAAAAAAATACCTGTGATTGACCCAAAATATAAATCAACAATAATTCCTAAATTAATCAACTCTATAATGTATGATGGCAAAAAAACTATTGCTGAAAGGATAATTTATGATGCGATAGAAAAAATTAAAAGCAAATCAAAAGACGAGCCGTTAAATGTTTTTAATGATGCAATTAATAATATTAGACCAACAGTTGAGGTAAGATCAAGAAGAGTTGGTGGTGCAACTTACCAAGTCCCAGTAGAAGTCAAATCTAAAAGATCCCAAGCTCTGGCTTTAAGATGGTTAGTTGATGCCTCAAGAAAAAGAAAAGATAAAAAAATGTCAGATAAAATATTTAATGAAATATATGATGCTTATCAAAATAGAGGATCTGCAATTAAAAAAAAGGAAGATACACACAAAATGGCAGAGTCAAATAAGGCTTTTGCTCACTTTAGATGGTAAATTAATATGTCTAGAACTCATACATTAGATAAATACAGGAATATTGGTATCATGGCCCACATAGATGCAGGTAAAACTACAACTACAGAAAGAATTTTATACTACACAGGAAAAAGTCATAAAATTGGTGAAGTTCATGATGGTGCAGCAACAATGGACTGGATGGAGCAAGAGCAAGAGAGAGGAATAACAATTACCTCTGCTGCAACAACATGTTTCTGGAATGACCACAGGATAAATATAATAGATACACCAGGACATGTTGATTTTACTATTGAAGTAGAAAGATCTTTAAAAGTTTTAGATGGAGCTGTGGCTGTTTTTGATGGTGTAGCTGGGGTTGAACCTCAGTCAGAAACTGTTTGGAGACAAGCTGACAAATATAAAGTTCCAAGAATCTGTTTTGTGAATAAACTTGATAGAACTGGTGCAGATTTTTTTAGATGTGTTGATATGATAAAAGATAGGCTAGGCGCAAAACCACTTGTTATGCAAGTTCCAATTGGAATTGAAGCTTCCCTGCAAGGTGTTGTAGATTTGATTAAAATGAAGGCTATCGTTTGGAAAAATGAGGATTTAGGTGCTGCATGGGAATTAAAAGAAATACCTGAAGATTTAAAAGAAATATCAAGCAAATATCGTCAAGAACTAGTTGAGACGGCAGTAGAGCAAGATGAAAAACTTATGGAAGATTATCTCGGTGGTAAAGAAATTTCCGAAGAAGATTTAACCAAGTGCATTAGAAAAGGTTGTTTAGGTTTCGACTTTGTGCCAGTTTTAACAGGCTCTGCTTTTAAAAATAAAGGTGTTCAACCATTATTAGATGCTGTTGTTAATTATTTACCAAGTCCAAAAGATATTGGATCAATAAAAGGAACAAAGCCAGGATCCGAAGATGAAATAGAAATGAAATTTGATGATAATGCTCCTTTTTCAGCATTAGCATTTAAAGTAGCAAACGATCCATTTGTTGGAAGTTTGACATTTATACGGATTTATTCAGGAACAGTTAAATCAGGTACAGGAATTTATAACACA
The DNA here is from genome assembly GCA_003280485.1 of Pelagibacteraceae bacterium AG-359-O02. GTDB lineage: Bacteria > Pseudomonadota > Alphaproteobacteria > Pelagibacterales > Pelagibacteraceae > Pelagibacter. The sequence continues at coordinate 6,487 of QCEU01000015.1, read as the reverse complement.
TCAAAAGATAAAGAAGAACGAGTTGGTAGAATGTTGTTAATGCATGCTAATTCAAGAGAAGATATTAAAGAGGCAAACGCTGGTGACATTGTTGCCTTAGCAGGATTAAAAAACACAATTACTGGCCATACATTGTCAGATAAAGAAACTCCTGTTCTGCTTGAACCTATGGAGTTTCCAGATCCGGTGATAGAGATTGCAGTTGAACCAAAAACAAAAGCAGACCAAGAAAAAATGGGTGAGGCACTTGGAAGATTGGCAAAAGAAGATCCTTCATTCAGAGTAACTTCAGATGAGGAATCAGGACAAACAATTATAAAAGGAATGGGTGAACTACACTTAGATATTATTGTAGACAGAATGAAAAGAGAATTTAAAGTTGAGGCAAATGTTGGAGCACCTCAAGTTGCTTATAGAGAGACAATACTTTCTCCAGCTGAAAATGACTACACACATAAAAAACAAAGTGGGGGAGCGGGGCAATTTGCAAGAGTTAAACTAACTGTTGAGCCATTAGAGCCAGGAAAAGGAAGAGAAATAGAGAGTAAAATTAAAGGTGGAGCAATACCAAAAGAATTTATACCGGGTGTAGAAAAAGGTGTTGAAACAGTTGCAGATGGAGGAATACTAGCTGGATTTCCACTAATAGACTATAAAGTAACGATTGTTGATGGATTGCATCATGATGTAGACTCGAGTGTATTAGCTTTTGAATTAGCATCAAGACAATGTTTTAAAGAAGCATGTACTAAAGCGACTCTAAAATTGTTAGAACCTATAATGAGAGTTGAAGTAGTAACACCAGAAGATTATATGGGCGACGTTATTGGTGACCTAAATAGTAGAAGAGGTCAAATAAGCACTCAAGAACAAAGAGGAAATGCAACGGTTATAACTGCTATGGTACCTTTGGCTAATATGTTTGGCTACATAAATAATTTAAGATCTATGTCACAAGGAAGAGCCCAATATTCAATGTTTTTTGATCACTATGATAAAGTTCCACAAAATGTCCAAGACGAAGTAACAAAAAAAACAGGTTAACTATGGATAAACAAAATATTAGAATAAAACTACGAGCTTATGATAATAAAGTTTTAGATCAGTCTACAGAAGAAATTGTAAATACTGTAAAAAGAACAGGTGCTAATATAAAAGGACCAATACCCCTTCCCACAAAAAAAGAGAGGTATACAGTTTTAAGATCACCTCACATAGATAAAAAAAGTAGAGAACAATTTGAAACTAGAACTCATAAGAGATTAATTGATATAATAGAGCCTACGCCAGCAACTGTAGAAGCTTTAATGAAATTAGATTTAGCATCAGGTGTAGATGTGGAGATTAAAATTTAATGAGTGAAATTGGATTAATTGGAAAGAAAATTGGAATGACTAGGGAGTTTTTTAAAACAGGACAGTCTGTTCCAGTAACTGTCTTAAAAATTGAAAAGGGTAGAGTTATTCAATTAATAAACAAAGAAAAAAGAGGATATAATGCGATACAGCTAGGATTTGGTGGTATTAAAAACTCAAAATTATCTAAATCTATGAAAGGTTATTTCTCGAAAAAGAATACAGAAGCAAAAAAAAAATTAAAAGAATTCAGAGTAAATGACCTGGATCAATATAAAGAAGGTAATGAATTTGGAATTGAAATTTTTAAAGATATTAAATTTTTAGATGTTAAATCAAAGACTATTGGTAAAGGATTTGCTGGTGCAATGAAAAGACATAATTTTGGTGGTTTAAGAGCTTCACACGGTGTTTCGATTTCTCATAGAGCTCACGGTTCAACTGGACAGAATCAAGATCCGGGAAAAGTATTTAAAGGAAAAAAAATGGCTGGTCATATGGGAAATAAGATAAGAACCATGCAAAATCTTGAAATTATTAGAACAGATATAGCAAATGAGTTAATTTATATAAAAGGATCAATCCCAGGATCAAAGAATTCAGAAGTATTAATAAAAAAAGCAGTTAAAAATTTAAAGAAATTGACCATGGGCGATAAAATAGAAATTTTAGAAAAATCAAAAAAAATAAAAGATCAGAAAAAATAATTTATGAAAATTGAAAAACAAAACATAGAAGGTAAAAAAAATACAATTGATGTATCAGATAAATTAGTTGATGCAAAAATAAATATAAAGCTAGTAAGTAATGTTTTGTATAAAACAAATGCTAATTACAAGGGCAGAAGAGCCAAAACTAAACAAAAGAATGAAATTATTGGATCAACTTCTAAAATATATGCTCAAAAAGGTACTGGTAACGCTAGACACGCAAGTAAAAAAGCACCAATTTTTGTAGGAGGTGGCGTAGCACATGGCCCTAAGGGTGAAACAAAATATAAAAAAAGAAAACTTAATAAGAGCGAAAAAAAATTAAGTATCGCCTCATTAATAACTCAAAAGAAAAAATTAAATAATTTAATTATTTTAGATGATTTTGCTAATGAAATTTTGAAAACTAAAGAAATGAACAATATATTAATTAAATTTGAGGCTAAAAATTCAATAATAATAGCAGATAAAAAATCAAAAAATAATATCTACAGGTCCTTGAACAACATACCTAATGTGAAAATTACAGATATTAATCACTTTAGTGCTTATGATTTAGCTAAATATAAAAAAATCATTTTTACTGAAAGTTCTATAAAGGAATTGGAGAGTAAATACTAATTATGGAAAAGCTACATTTATACGACAAAATAATATCTCCACTGGTAACAGAGAAATCAACAAATGTTTCTGAGCAAAATAAGATAATTTTTAAAGTACATCGAAAAGCTAACAAAAAAAATCTTAAAACAAATATAGAAAAAATATTTAAAGTGAATGTAACAAAAGTAAATATTATTAATAAAAAAACTAGAGTCAAAATTACTAGAGGTAAAAAGGTTAGAGTAAAAGGTTTTAAAAAAGCAATTATAACATTAAAAAAAGGTCAAAACATTGATCTAACAACTGGAATTTAAAATGGCATTAAAAACATTCAAACCGTATACAAAATCCACTAGAGGTACAATTTTAGTTAGTAGAGAAGGTTTATGGAAAGGGAAACCATTCAAAAATTTAACATCACCTAATAACTCTTCAAAAGGAAGAAACAATTATGGAAGAATAACATCAAGAAATCATGGTGGAGGGCATAAGCACAAATATAGAAAAATAGATTTTTATAGAAAAAAGGTTAACATTAGTGCTGAAGTTGAAAGGATCGAATATGATCCAAACAGATCCTGTCATATAATGCTTGTAAAATTTGATGATGGAGAAAGATTTTATTATTTAGCTCCAAAAGATATAAAAATTGGAGATAAAGTGGAAAATGGATCAAATGTGGAAATAAAAGTTGGTAACTGCTTACCCTTAAAAGAAATACCTGTTGGAATAGATATACATAATGTGGAAATTAACCCAGGAGGAGGTGGAAAAATTGCAAGATCAGCTGGTACATCAGTTTCTATATCTGGAATTGATGGGAATTATTCTATAGTTAAAATGATTTCAGGAGAAGTAAGAAAAATAAATTCTAATTCAATGGCAACCATTGGGGTTTTGTCTAATCCTGACCAGAAAAATATCAAAATAGGTAAAGCAGGAAGATCTAGATGGTTGGGTATAAGACCTCACACAAGAGGCGTTGTAAAAAATCCAGTTGATCATCCACATGGAGGTGGAGAAGGAAAATCAGCAGGAGGAAGACATCCAGTTTCTCCCACTGGTCAATCTGCAAAAGGTTTAAAAACTAGAGATAATAAAAGAACAGATAAATTTATAATAAGAAGAAGAAAAAAGAAAAGAGCATAAATTATGGCAAGATCAGTATGGAAGGGACCATTCGTGGAAGAGAGTTTATTAAAGAAAGTTGAAAAACTAAAGAATGACCCAATTAAGAAACCTATCAAAACATGGTCAAGAAAATCAACAATACTTCCTGACTTTATCGGAGTAAGTTTTTTAATATATAACGGGAAAAAATTTATACCGATTACAATATCTGAGGATATGGTTGGGCATAAGCTTGGAGAATTTGCTCCCACTAGACAATTTTTTGGTCATACACCAGCAGATAAAAAAGCAAAAGTTGAAGGCGGAGCTAAAAAATAATGCCAAAATTAAAAAAAAAAATAGATACAAAACTAGTCAAATCAGTAAATAAAAATGTGCGATCAAGTACTAGAAAATTAAATCCAATACTTAAATCAATAGTTGGTAAAAAGGTTGATATTGCTATAAGAGACTTATCGTTTTCGAATAAAAGAATTTCAAAAGATATCAAGAAAACAATTTCATCTGCAGTAGCAAATGCAGAAAATAATTATCAATATGACATTGACAAACTCTTTGTAAAAGAGGCTTATTGTGGAAAACAAGTTGTAATGAAAAGATTTAGAGCAAGAGCTAAAGGTAGAGCTGCTGAAATTATGAAACCTTTTTCGAATTTAACAATAATTCTAACAGAAAAAATCAAAAAAACGGAGAGTCATGGGACAAAAAGTTAATCCAATAGGTTTGAGATTGGGTATCAATAGAGGATGGGACTCTGTCTGGTATGCTAAGAAAAAAGATTTTGGTAACAATTTAATAGAGGACTATAAAATAAGAGAGTTTATAAAGAAAAATGTAATAAATTCAGGAGTATCAAAAGTAATGATAGAAAGAACTACTAAAAAATGCTTTGTCACGATCTACACTTCTAGACCAGGTTTTGTAATAGGTAAAAAGGGAACTGATATAGAAAAAATCAAAGGTAATTTATCAAGATTAACAACAAATGAAGTTGTATTAAACATAAAAGAAGTAAAAAAACCTGAAACAAATAGCTACCTTGTTGCTGAAAATATAGCCCAACAATTAGTAAAAAGAGTTTCATATAGAAGAGCAATGAAAAGAGCGATGCAATCAGCTTTAAGATTAGGCGCAAAAGGAATAAAAGTTTCAATTAGTGGGAGATTAGGTGGTAATGAAATTGCAAGAACAGAGTGGTTAAGAGAAGGTAGCATACCATCACATACACTCAGAGCAGATATAGACTATTCTGAGGCAGAGGCATTAACTACATATGGAATAATAGGTATTAAAATATGGATATATAAAGGTGAAATTTTTACAAAAGAATTTAGCCAAGAAAGGAATAAGGCATAAAAATGCTACAACCAACAAGAACAAAATTTAGAAAAGCACACAAAGGTAGAATACATGGTACTGCATCCAGATGTAATGCAATGAACTACGGTTCTTTTGGTTTGAAGGCAATACAGCCAGAAAGAATTATCTCACGACAGATAGAAGCGGCAAGGGTAGCTTTAACAAGACATATGAAAAGGCAAGGAAGAGTATGGACGAGAATGTTTCCAAATATACCAGTTTCAAAAAAACCTACTGAAGTCAGAATGGGAAAAGGAAAAGGTTCACCTGAATTTTGGGCATGCAGAGTAAAACCAGGAAGAATACTTTTTGAGGTTGATGGAGTGTCAGAACAAATTGCAAAAGAAGCTTTATATAAGGCATCAGCAAAGCTTCCAATAAAATGTAAATTTATTAAGAGAATATAATATGAAAAAAAAAGAGTTAAAAAAGCTAACTGATAAACAAAAATTAGATAATTTACTAAAACTAAAAAAAGATCTTTTTAATTTTAGATTCCAAAAAGTAAATGGACAAGTAAAAAGTCCCTCAAAAATCTCTGAGACAAAAAAAAATATAGCTCGATTAAAAACAATGATAGGGGGTAAAAATGCCTAAAAAAATATTAAGTGGATTTGTTGTCAGTGATAAACCAAATAAAACAATAACTGTATTAGTTGAAAGAAAATATCAACATCCAGTTTTAAAAAAAGTAATGAAGGCAAGAAAAAAATATAATGCTCATGACGAAGAAAATAAATTTAAAATAGGTGATAAAGTATCAATTAGAGAAAGTAGACCACATTCTAAAAATAAAAAATTTGAAGTAATAGGGATTAGTAAATGATACAAGTACAAACTGAATTAATGGTAGCAGATAATACAGGTGCAAAAAGAATTGAATGCATAAAAGTATTAGGTGGATCAAAAAGAAGATATGCAAGTATCGGCGATATAATAGTAGTTGCAGTTAAAGAAGCTATCCCAAGAGGTAAAGTTAAAAAAGGATCTGTCCACAAAGCAGTTGTAGTGAGAGTGAAAAAAGGGATACATAGAAATGATGGATCTAAAGTAAGATTTGATAATAATGCAGCTGTATTAACTGACGATAAAGGTGAACCGATTGGAACAAGAATTTTTGGACCTGTAACAAGAGAATTAAGAAATAGAGGTCAGATGAAAATTATATCTCTAGCACCCGAGGTACTATAATGATTAAAAAAGGATTAAAAGTAAAAGTCTTAACAGGGAAAGATAAAAATAAAGAAGGTGAAGTAATAGAGATTGATAGAAAAAATTATAGAGCAAAAGTAAAAGGGATAAATATTGTGAAAAAACATGTTAAAACAA
>QCEU01000014.1 GCA_003280485.1 Pelagibacteraceae bacterium AG-359-O02 | reverse complement strand
ACATTTTTTGGATTTAGCCTACCTTTGAAACCAAAAAAGGATTTTTTAATTATGTAATAAACTTCTACTTCAATACCTAGAGCATATTTATTTACCTTAACTTTACCTCCTGATTTAATAAGGTTTTTTTGAAATACTGTTGAATGGAAAGGTTCTTTTTCTTTTAACTTTTTTAAGAGAGCAAAAATAGTTCCACCTGCTTTAAATCCTATTTTACTATCATTAATTTTACTTTCACATAACATTCTTAATTTATGTGCAAGTTTAATATTTTTGCAAAACTTCTCTGGTATTGGATTGATTAATTTATTTTTGTTGTAGGCATTAACTAGTCTTTTTGAAACTGATTGGATATCATTTTTCATAGTAATAGATTATTGAATAACTGTCATTGGATCAAGTCTAGTTTGAAACCAATTAACTCTAAAGTCTAGATGAGGACCTGTTGATCTGCCAGTAGAACCTACTGTACCTATTATATCACCTTGTTTTATTAAGTCTCCAACGTCAACCATTACATTTTCTAAGTGTGAATAGATTGTTGATATGCCATGACCGTGATCCATTATGATTGTTCCACCAGTATAATAAAGATCATTTTCAGCCATTGTAACAACTCCAGTTCCAGATGACTTTATTGGCGTTCCTTTTTTTGCAGCAATATCTATTCCATAGTGAGGCCATCTTGGTTTACCATTTAGAATTCTTTGACTTCCATAAACTCCACTAATTATTCCTTTAACAGGCATAATGAATTTATTGCTAAAATAATTTAAATCTGAATTTATGGCTCTTGCTTCACCTATTTTTCCATTCTCTTTTTTTATTCTTTTGTATACAGACTCTGGGGGTGTTACTTTATTTTCAGGTAATCCATCTATTCTTTGAATATTGTATTTTCTTTTAAATACACGTTTAGTGATTTTTTTAGTTTTACCATTCGAAATTTTTGTAATTAATATATCGTATTTTCTATCTCTATCTATACCAAATACAAAGAAACCATTTTTGGATACTTTTATTTTTTTTTTATCAATTATAATTTTTGAACTTGGATCAGTTTTACCTAAAATATAATGTCCTTGAATAAACTTACCAGTAAATTCAATCGCCAGAATGTTTGTTGGAAATAAAATTGCTATGATAAGCAATATTTTTTTCATTATTTTGCGGTCCACCCACCGTCTATTTTTATAGATGTTCCTGTTATCATTGCTGCAGCATCTGAAGCTAAAAAACAAACTGCAGTTGCAACGTCACTCTCTTTTGCGGCTTTACCCATAGGAATATTTCCTAGTGCTAATTTTTTAAAATTTTTGTTTTTAAAAAATTTTTTCACCATTGGTGTTTCAACAAAGGTTGGCGCTACGGTATTTACTCTTATATTTTTTGTGGCGAGCTCTACACCCATACCTTTAGTCAGTCCTTCAATACCAAATTTAGTCATATTATAAACGTTTCTACCAGACATACCTACATGACCAAGTTGCGATGACATGTTAATAATGGATCCACCTCTTTTCTTATTTTTTATCATCTTTTTTACAACTATTTGAGCAACATTAAATGCAGCTCTTAAATTTAAATCTATCAAATAATTTAAGCTTTCTTGTTTTACTTTATCAAACGGTTCTGGAATATTAGTCCCAGCATTGTTTACTAAAATATCTATTATTTTTATTTTTTTTAATTTTTTACTTAAATCTTTGTAATCCATTACATCACAGTTTATTTTTATCAATTTACTTTTCACTTTTTTTATATCTTTTTCTAGTTTATCTAAATCCGAGGAAGTTCTGCTTAGTCCTATTATTGTTGCACCAGCCTCAGCCATTGCAATAGAACAAGCTCTTCCTAAGCCTTTACCAGCCCCTGTTACAAGAGCATACTTATTTTTAAGATTAATTTTTTTTAAATACATTTAAATAAAAAGTTTTAAATCTGTGTAAATTAGTTCAACTGCCACAAACAATATAGCAAATAAACCAACCCATGCTATCCATTTATAATCTTTTATCCATTTGGAAATTAATGTTGCAGCTGTAGCCATCAAAATAATAGATAAAACAAGACCAAATATTAATAGATAATAATGATCTTTGGCAGCACCAGCAACACCGAGCACATTGTCTAAACTCATCGTAAAGTCAGCTAGCAAAACGGTCCAAATTGCTTTCAACATTGATGAGTTATCAACTTTAATATTTTCCTCACTACCACCTGAATTTTTAATTACATCGACATAAAGTTTATAAACTATGTAAAGAAGCAACAGACCACCTATAAGTCTTAAACCTGTGATTTGTAAAAGATAAGCGGTTAAAAGTGTTAATAAAATTCTTAGTATTACTGCTCCACCAATGCCCCAAAAAATAATTTTTTTTCTTTGTTCTGGTGGAAACTTAGAGGCAACCATTCCAATGATAATGGCATTATCTCCAGCTAAAATTAAATCTATAAATATTATTTGAAAAAAAATTGTTAATTCTTCGGTCATCTAGCATCTTCTATTATCATATCTGCTGCTTTTTCAGCAATCATAATAGTAGGTGCATTAGTATTTCCTGAGGTTATTGATGGCATGACAGATGCATCAACAATTCTTAAATTTTCTAAGCCATGAGCGACTAATCGGTCAGATACAACTGCATTTTCGTCAGTCCCCATTCTACATGTGCTCACAGGATGAAAAATAGTACTACAAAATTTTCCAGCCTCTTTAGCCAATTCCTCATTATCCGTAATATGAATTCCAGGCCTATATTCTTCAGGCTCATACTCTTTATAAGCTTTTGAATTCATAACAATATTTCTTGTGATTTTTAATGCTTTACCTGCAATTTCTCTGTCTTCGTCTGTAGATAAGTAATTCATCTTAATTTCTGGAGATACTCTTGTATCGGATGATTTTAATTTAATAGAACCTCTGCTGGTTGGTCTTACATTTGTGATGCTAGGAGTAAATGCTGTAAATTTATGAAGGGAGCCTTTGCCTAAGACATCTGTGCTAGCTGGAGATACATGGAATTGCAAATTAGGAGTTGCTAAATGATCATCACTTTTTACAAAGCCACATAAATAACTAGCCCCGACCGTTAGTGGTCCTTTTCTAAATAAGAAATATTTTAGTCCAGTCATAAGCTTTTTAGTCATACTATAATAGATATCATTTAAGCTTTCTAAATTTTTAACTTTATAGACTGGTCTTAACATTAAATGATCTGTTAAATTCATACCTACTCCAGGATGATCTTTAACTACATTTACATTATTTTTTTTTAAAAGTTCACCTGGACCAATACCTGAAGCTTGAAGAATATGAGGTGAGCCTATCGTCCCAGAACTTAAAATTACCTCTTTATTTGCTTTAACAGTAATTACATTCTCACCAATCCAATAATTCACTTTGTCTGCTTTTTTATTATCAAACTCAATGTTCTTAACATGAGCATTCGTAACAACTTTTAAATTTTTTCTTTTTTTAACTGGATTGAGATAGCCTACGGCAGTACTACATCTTAGACCATTTCTTACGGTAAAAGGAAAATAACCCATTCCTTCATTGTCACCATTATTAAAATCATCAGTTCTTTTGTGACCAAATTCTTCTGCTGCATCCATAAATAGATCGCACACTTTAAAGGTTCCTCTTATTTGCTGAACTGCCAAAGGACCACCAGATCCATGAAATTCATTTTCACCAAATTGAAAATCTTCAGATTTTTTAAAATAGGGAAGCACATCTTCCCATGACCAACCAACGTTACCAAGCTGTCTCCAATAATCAAAATCATTCGATTGACCTCTAATATAAAGCATTCCATTTATTGAGGAACTTCCACCTAAAGTTTTACCTCTTGGGTAAACCATTTCTCTATTATCACAAAACTCTTCTTTTTCCGTCTGAAAACACCAATCCGTTTTTGGGTTCAACATTGTTTTAAAATATCCACCTGGAATATGGATCCAAGGGTTTGTGTCTCTACTTCCAGCCTCGATCAATAAAACTTTATGATTTGGATTAGCGCTTAATCTATTTGCTAGTACACATCCAGCAGATCCAGCACCTAAAATAACATAATCAAAGTTTTCCATAATATTTTTATAATTAAATTTTTTTAAAAATCTTTTAACATATACTTTATAAATTAAATAATAACATTGAGTAGTTATATATGAAATATTTAGACGCATTAATTATAGGTGCTGGATTTTCAGGACTATATCAACTTCATTGTTTGAGAGATAAATTAAAATTAAACACATTGGTTCTAGAAGAAGGAGATGATCTAGGAGGTACATGGTACTGGAATAGATACCCAGGGGCGAGATGTGACTCAGAGAGTTTTACCTATGGTTTTACTTTTTCAAAAAAAATTTTTAAAAACTGGACTTGGAAAGAAAGATATCCTAAACAAAAAGTAATTTTAAAATATCTCAAATATTTTTCGAAAGAATATAATCTTAAAAAAAACATAGTTTTTAAACAAAAGGTAATATCTACACAATATTTTGAAAAAGAAAACTTATGGAAAGTAAAAACGAACAATAAGAAAATTTATTTTGCAAAATATTTAATTTGTGCAGTTGGGTCCCTTTCCTCAATTAATTTACCTGCAATAAAAGGAATAAACCAATTTAAAGGTCAACTACACCACAGTGGTAGATGGCCCAAAAAAAATATTAATTTTAAAAATAAAATTGTTGGACAGGTAGGAACAGGTTCTACTGGGATACAGATCGCACCTGAAATTGCCAAAAAAGCAAAAAAATTAGTTTTATTCCAAAGATCTCCGAATTTTAGTATTCCAGCAAGAAATAGAAAATTATCAAATACAAACATAAAAAACTATAAAAAAAATTTTAATAAATTAAGAAGTTTTTTAAAAAGAACACCAGGTGGCCATCCTTTTGAATTTCCAAAAAAATCTGCATTTGATTTTAACGAAGCTAGAAGAAATCAGATGTATGAAAAATCTTGGCATTATGGAACTTTATCCTTTAGAGCAACTTTTAATGACATAGTAAAAACCATCAAAGCAAATAAAACAGCAGTTAAATTTATTGAAAATAAAATATACTCAACAGTTAAAAATAAAGAGTATGCGAAGATCCTTACTAATTTTGACCACCCATTTACTGCTAAAAGACCAACCTTAAATACAAATTATTATGAGATGTTTAATAAAAAAAATGTGGAATTAGTTGATTTAAAAGAAAACCCAATAATAAAAATTACCAAAAGAGGAATAAAGACAAAAAAAAATGAATTCACACTAGATAAAATTATATTTGCAACAGGATTTGATGCTCTGACAGGTTCAATTGAAAAATTAAATATAACTGGGAAAAAGGGAATTAAATTGACTAAATATTGGAAAAGTGGACCTAAAAGTTTTTTAGGACTTCTTGTTCCTAACTTTCCAAATATGTTTATAGTTAGTGGTCCAGGAAGTCCCTCAGTATTAACAAATGTACCGGTACAAATAGAACAGCATGTTGAATGGATTACTAAATGTATTAAGTTTTTGGAAAATAATAAAAGACAAAGTATAGAAAGTACAAATGAAGCAGCAAAAAAATGGCAAAAAGAAATTACGAGCTCAGTTAAAAAAACATTATTTATGAAAGCAAAAAGCTCGTGGTATAAAGGCGACAATATACCTGGCAAGTCGAAGTCTTTTTTACCTTATCCTGGTGGAATGCCAAAATATAGAAAAGCTTGTTTAAAAGTTGAGAAGTCTAATTATAAAGAATTAAAAATAATCTAAATGAATAAAATTAAATTTCTAATAATATATTTTTTTTTAATTTGTAATGTTTTTGCCGCAGAAATAAAAATTATTCTTGATAAGCCAGGCGAAGGAAAAAAAATTATTAATCACTCATGGGTTCAAATTGAATACACAGGTTCTTTTGTTGATGGAAAAGTTTTTGATACCAACGTTGGAAAAGATAGACCTTTAGTTGTTCAAATAGGTATGAAAGAAGTTATACCTGGATTTGAAATGGGTATTGTTGGAGCCAATAAAGGAACTGTCAGAAAAATTAAAATACCTGCTGAACTAGCATATGGAGCAACAGGTGCTGGAAATATAATACCGCCAAACTCCGATCTTATTTTTGAGTTCAAGATTATTGATGTTCTAGATCCAAATTATAATTTAATAACATCTGATGAATTAAACAATTTATTGAAAAAAAATGCAGTAGTTTTAGATATTAGAACAGAAGACCAATGGATTAAAACTGGTGTAATTAAAGAGTCGTTTCAAGAAACAGCTTTTGATAAAAATGGAAAATTTAATGTTTACCTTATGGATAGAGTAAGAGCTTTAGCTGGAGCAGAGTCTCAAAATATTGAAATTATTTTTGTTAGTCATGATGGTGAAACAGCATCAATTTTAGGCAATGCTTTTGCAGAAGATCTTGGTTTTAAAAATGTTTATGTTCTTGATGGAGGAATTAAAGCTTGGATTAGTGAGGAAAAAGCATTAGTTTCCTTCTTAAAATAACGTCAATCATTTGGGAAATGAAACTTAAAGATAGGGTAGCAATAGTTACAGGCGGAGGAAAAGGAATAGGACAAGAAATTTGTCTTGGTCTTGTAAAAGAAGGTGCAAAGATAGTTATCGCAGAAATAGATATTGAAAATTCAGAAAAAGCTAAAAAAAAAATTATAGAGGCAGGCAGTGAAGCAATAATTATAAAAACTGACGTTTCAAATCAAAAGAGCATCAACGAGATGGTGGATCAAACTATCAAACACTACGGTAAAATTGATATTCTAATAAACAATGCAGGAATTAGACATGTTAAGAAACTTTTAGATCATACAAAACAAGATTGGGATGATATGATTTCTGTAAATCTAACAGCACCTTTCCTTGCTAGTCAGGCTGTAATTCCTCATATGATTAAAAATGGAAAAGGTAAAATTATTAACTTTGGGTCGATAGCAAGTTTTATGGGAAGACCAGATAGGGTAGGATATGTAGCTGCAAAGAGCGGTGTCTTAGGCTTAACAAGAGCATTATCTGTTGATCTAACTGGAAAAAATATTAATGTAAATACTATTTGTCCAGGTTTAATATCTACCTCATTTAATCAAAAATATGCTGAAGATCCAAAACATGGTGAAGCCTGGGGGAAAGAAACTGTAGTAGGTAGATGGGGAGAACCAAAAGATATAGTTGGAGCAGCAGTATTTTTATCAAGCGATGATTCTGATTTCATAAATGGCTCTGAAATAAAAATAGATGGTGGATGGCTCTCTTCTAAAGTTAGAAGAGGAGAATTAGATAATGAGTAACTTTGAAAAAAATCTTGAGGAAGCAATTAATAATGCAAAAAGATTAACTGATAAAATTTTAATTGATGGCAAACTAATATCTGCTCAAACAAATAATAAGATACAAGTATTAAATCCAAGCACAGGAGACAATATCGGTTCTGCTCCTCAATGTAATAAAGATGATGTTAATATTGCTGTTGAGTCAGCACACAAAGCTTTTCAAAAATGGAAAAAAATACCAGCAAGGGAAAGAGGAAAAATGGTTGCTGCTGGAGCAAAAAGATTAGAGGAAAGAAAGTCAGAAATTGAAACTTTATTATCATTAGATACAGGTAATGCTTTAAGGACACAGGCTATACCAGAAACAGGTGCTTCCATTGAACTTACAAATATGTTTGCTGGTTTGTCTGGAGAGTTAAAAGGAGAAAATTATCCAACCAATATTCCAAATAGTATTCATTATACCACCAGAGATCCAATTGGGGTTGTTTGTGCAATCGTACCTTGGAATGCGCCATTATTTTTAACAGTAGCAAAAATCGCTCCAGCTATTGTAGCAGGAAATAGTGTTGTTTTAAAAACAGCTGAACAAGCTCCATTTTGTGCTCTTCTACTATCGGAGATATTTCAACAAGAACTTCCTCCGGGTGTTTTAAATGTAATTTCAGGCTATGGAGAAGAGTGTGGCGAACCTCTGGTAACTCATGAAAAAGTAAGAAAAGTAACGTTTACTGGATCTTTTACTGTAGGAAAGATTATAGCGCAAAAAGCAGCTCCTAAATTATGTCCAGTTACTTTAGAGCTTGGAGGAAAAAATCCAAATATAATAATGAGTGATGCAGATTTAGATATTGCAATTCAAGGGGTTATTGATGGAATGAGATATACTCGACAAGGACAAGCATGTACTGCTGGTTCAAGAGTTTACATTCAAGAAAAAATTTATGATCAAGTACTGGGTGGAGCTGTTGAAAAATTAAGTAAATTAAAAATGGGTAATGCTCTAGATGAAAGTTCTGATATAGGAGCTATTATTTCCGAAGAACAACTGAAAAGAACTTTATATTATATGGATATTGCCAAAAAAAACTCTACAACCAACGTTGTGCATGGCGGCAATCAACTAACAGGTGGTGATTATAAAAATGGTTTCTTTTATGAACCTACATTGATGTCAGGTGTTCCAGTAAGCTCTCCAGTTTGTCAAGAAGAAATATTTGGTCCTGTTGCTTGTGCAATACCATTTAAAACATTTGATGAAGTAATGAACAGTGCAAATGATACACCATTTGGATTGTCAGCGGTATTGTGGACACAAAATTTATCTAGAGCTTTACAGTTTGTTGAAGAAATTGAAGCAGGTTTCGTTCAAGTGAATCAATGTGTAGCGCCTAGAGCTAATGTTTCATATGGTGGATTAAAAATGAGTGGCCTAGGAAAAGAGTATGCATTTGATAGTATGGTTAATCATTTTACTCAAAGTAAAACAGTTTTGATTAATAGAGGAAAATCAAATATAGATAATTAAAAATGACAGATCAAATAGCATTTATCGGTGTAGGTAATATGGGTAACCCAATGGCAGATCAATTAGTTAAGGCTGGTAAAAAAGTTAAAGCCTACGATGTTTCTCCAGAAATGATAAAAAAAGCTAAGGATGCGAATTTAGATGTGGTTGATACATTAGATGAGGTCCTTGAAGGTGCAAATTTTGTAATCTCAATGTTGCCTGAAGGCAAACATGTAAAATCTCTTTTTTTAGGAGACAAAGGTATTATTGATAAAATTTCAAAGGATGCTCTCATAATTGACTGTTCAACAATTGATATTGAAACTTCTTTGTTACTAGGCAAGGAAGCAAAGAATAGAGGAATTAAAATGATTGATGCGCCTGTTACAGGAGGTGTTATGGGAGCAAGAGTAGGTAAATTAAATTTTTTAGTCGGTGGAGATGATGAAGCTGTAAATTTAGCTAAACCATTAATGGATATAATGGGGCAAAAAATTTTACATGCTGGACCACAAGGAAGTGGAGTTGGAGTTAAGATTTGTAATAATATGTCTTTAGGAATTTCAATGATAGCAGCATCAGAGGCACTAATGTTAGCGAAAAGACTAAAGATGGATTTAAAAAAAGTTCATGAAATTATGAAAAATGCCTCTGGAAATAATTGGGCTTTATCAACATATACACCGCTGCCAAATTTAACAGACGGCGTTCCCTCTAATAACAAATATAGACCAGGCTTTTCTGCAGCCATGATGACTAAAGATTTAAAGTTAGCTAATGATGCCGCAAAATCTGTAAATGCTTCTACACCTCTAGGAAAACATGCCTTAGATATATTTAACGAATTTTGTGAAGGTGGTGATAGCGAAACAGATTATTCAGGTATATCTAAAAAAATTGGTGGAGATGCTTGGGATTATCCCTTTGATCCTAAGGGTAAGAAATAGCTACTATTAAACCTCTAGTTGTATAAAAAATGCAACAATTAATCGTTTTACATTTGTCATCCAATGAGTTTTACTTCCCTCATTATTAAGACTTAATAACAATAAAGAGAGGGATAAATAATGAAAAAAATCACTTCAATGATTTTAGCTTTAGTATTTGCAGTTTCAGTAATTGGATCTGCTTCTGCTAAAACATTAAAAATCCAACTTACTTTTCCTAAAACATCATACGATGGACAAATCGTAAAAATGTGGACTGACAGAGTAACAAAACTAACTCGTGGAGAGTTAAAATTTGAGCTTCTTTCAAAAGGTGAAGTTGTTGGTATGAAAGAAACACTAGAAGCTGTTGACAAAGGTCTAGTAGATGGTGGTGCAGCATGGACTCACTACTGGTCAAACTATCACCCAGCTGCGATGTTATTTGGATCGCCAGTTGCTGGTGGAGGAATTGGTTTAAGCACTAAATCTTGGTTAGCTTGGTATTTCGATAATGGTGGTAAAGAATTATACGACCAATTATGGAGCGAAATGGGAATGAATGTTAAAGGTTTCGTGATGGCATCATCAGGACCTGAAGCATTAGGTTGGTTTAAAGAGCCAATTAAAAACATGGATGATTTCAGAAAATACAGATTCAGAACTCCTCCAGGAATTCCAGGACAAACATACAAAGATATAGGAATTGCATCAGTATCTTTATCAGGTGGAGATATTTTACCAGCACTTGAAAAAGGAACTATTGATGCTGCTGAATGGTGTTGTCCAAAACCAGACTCAGTTTTTGGTTTTCAAAAAGTTCTTAAAAACTACTATCTACAAGGATTACACCAAAACGTAGTAAATGGTGATATCTATATTAATGGAGATGTTTACAATTCTTTAACTGACCATCAAAAATATGCAATGGAAGTTGCGTCTGAAGCGATGATCACTAGAAACATCACTAATAGAGCTGTAGAAAATGGTAAAGCGTTAATCGATCTTACTGAAAATCACGGTGTAAAACTTTGGGATACACCAGCTGATTATTTCACTGAGTACATGAACGCTGCTCAAGCAACTCTTAAAAAGAATGCTGCATCAAATGCTTTCTTTAAAGAAGTTTATGAGCACATGACTGCACATGCAAAAATTGTAGTACCTTTTATTGCACAAATGGAAACATCTGATGCATCAATTGGAACTGCATTCGCATCACAACAGTAGTTAAAAATATTAAAACGGGGATTGTTTAAAAAATCCCCGTTTTTTTTACAAATTTAATATAAATAACTATACTTGTTAAATGGTTGATAAAGACTCAGAGCCTAAAGTTAAAGAAAATCTTGATATTACTGACGAGCTTATAGCCGAAAGAAGAACAAGTTTAAAAATGCCAGAGGATATGACTCCTTGGATGGCAAAAACAATAGAATTCATAGACTCAAAAATGTTAATTACCGGCAAAGTATTTGCCTGGTTAACTGTATTTCTAATTTATGCAATGATCCATGAGGTTATTGGAAGGCATTTTTTCAACAGACCTACTTTATGGTCATTTGACATAAGCAGAATGTTGGCTGGTGCTTTATTTATGTTAGGTGCAGCCTATACATTATCAAAAGGAATACATATAAGAGCAGATTTTCTTTATCGAAATTGGTCAGTAAAAAATCAGGCTAGAGTAGATTTATTTTTATATTTATTATTTTTTATACCAGGGTTTCTTGTATTTTTTCTTGTAAGTTTTGATTACGCCTATACTTCAATTTGCGGAAGATCAAATTTAGAGGAATGCTTAGGTGGTAAAGTTAGAATTCAAAGAGCCATGGATACAACATGGATGCCAATTATGTGGCCTTTAAAAAGTTGTATGCCTATTGGTGCATTTTTACTTTTAGTACAAGGTATATCTGAAATTTTAAAAACTTATTATGCTTTTGTTAAGGGGAGATGGCCCTAATGGATTTCTTTAGTCCAGAAATTATTGGAGCAATAATGATTGGTTGCATGCTATTTGCAATCTTTGTTGGGTTTCCAATTTCATTTACTTTAATATTCTTAGGCCTTGTTTTTGGATATTGGGGTTTTGGTAAATTGGTCTTTTACTTAATGACCCTTCAGTTCAATATGATTATGACGGAGAATACGCTCGCCGCCGTACCACTCTTTATATTTATGGGAATTTTAATGGAACAAGCAGGTTTAATGGAGAGATTATTTAATGCAGTCCAGTTAATGCTTTCTAAGACTAGAGGAGCATTATTTTATGCAGTAATGTTTGTCTCAACAATTTTTGCAGCTGCAACTGGAATAGTTGGTGCATCAGTTACAATTTTAGGAATTATGGCAGGTAAAACTATGATTAGAACTGGTTATGATACTAGACTGTCTGCTGGGTTAATCTGTGCTGGCGGAACTCTTGGAATTTTAATTCCTCCAAGTATTATGTTAGTTGTGATGGGACCTGTTTTAGAAATTCCTGTCACAGATTTATTTGCTGCAGCCATAATGCCAGGTATTTTATTAGCATGCTTGTACGCTGCTTACACAACATTAAGATGCTATCTTAATCCAAAACTTGGCCCTGTTTTACCAGCAAACGAACAACCAACTAACATGGCTAAGGTTTGGTATGAATTTATTATGGGATTAATTCCTCCCGCAGGTTTAGTTTTTTTTGCACTAGGAAGTATTTTATTCGGTCTTGCTACTCCAACTGAAGGAGCTGGTATGGGAGCATTTGGTGCGATCTTACTTGCTCTAGCATATAAAAAATTAACTCTCCCAGGTTTAAAAGATGCCCTTTTAAAAACATTAGAAATCACAGCCCTTATAATGTTTTTAGTTGCTGCATCGAACTTTTTTGGAGCAGTTTTTTCAAAATTAGGAACCCCATCTCTTTTAACTGATTTTCTTTTAAATTTAGAAGTAAATAGATATGTAATTTTAGCAATTATAATGGCTGCTATTTTTTTTACTAGGATGGCCTTTAGAGTGGGTACCAATAGTTTTAATAGTATTACCAATTGTTCTACCTTTAGTAATTGAGTTAGGATTTAATCTTACATGGTTTGCAATATTAGTGGCCGTTAATCTCCAAACCGCCTGGCTCTCACCTCCTGTTGCATTATCTGCTTATTTCTTAAAAGGAGTAGTTCCAGAGTGGGATTTAAAAGATATTTATCTTGGCATGATGCAATTTATGGTTATCCAAGTAATTGGTTTAATATTAATTATAATATTTCCAAAAATAGCATTATGGTTGCCTGGGGTAATGTACCCGTCACCTTAGCTAGACTTATTTATTTGAGGAATAATAGTTCCCACTAAAATTATTGCTAAAGATATAAAAACCTTTGTTGAAATCGGAGAGTCGATAATTAACCAAGACATTGTTGCACCAATAGGACCTGTTAAAGGATACATTAAACTAATTCTACCTACCGGGACCCTTCTAAGAGCAAAATTATAAAATAAATATGCTCCAAACGTTATACAAGATAAAGTTATAGCCGCTAAAACTGGAGGTGAAAAGTTTAGATAATTTTGATATTCAAAACTTGAATTTGGCCAAATTATAAAAAGAACTATTAAAGATAGTATAGCACCAATAAAATATTGATAAGTATTAACTCCCAATTGATCAACTTTAGTTTGCATAAATCTTCTTCCCAAAACCTCATTTATAGAAACACAAATCATTCCTAAAAAGATAATTAAATCACCAATATAATTCCCTTGTCCTGATTTTGTTTGACTTGTAAGTAAAATTAAAGTTCCAATAATTGTTATAAAAGCTCCAATAATTACTTTTATTTCAATTTT
This sequence comes from Pelagibacteraceae bacterium AG-359-O02, assembly GCA_003280485.1. Lineage (GTDB taxonomy): Bacteria > Pseudomonadota > Alphaproteobacteria > Pelagibacterales > Pelagibacteraceae > Pelagibacter. The sequence goes on along the minus strand of QCEU01000014.1, from coordinate 536 downwards.
TTCTTTTAAAAAAAATCTTGCAACAAATGGTTGCCATATTGGCAAAGTACTAATTAAAGCAACTCCATTTACTGGTGAAGTTAGAAGTAGACCAATATGAAAACTTAGAGTAACTAGAAATGGATTCAATAAACCCATTAAGAAAGGAGTTAACCCAATTTTTCTGATTTTTAAATCTGCCCTCATGATTAAAGCAAAAATTAACATCAAACCAAATGCTAAAGAGAATCGTACTGCCATTAAATCCATTACATAAAATTCCTGTAATGCTAATTTCACAAACGGTGGACCTGACCCGAAACCTATCACTGCAACGAACATAGAAACGTAGCCAATATTGTTTTTTAGAAAATTCATAGAATTACAAAATTATGGATATCACAATTATAGACATATAAAAATTTTAGTTTAAGGTTACATTAGTGAGTCAGAATATAGAATTAAAAAATTTTGAATTAGCCACAGTTAACCCAAGCAACAAAACATGGACATCAATTGATTTATTTTGCTTTTGGGCTAATAGTATCCAAACCATT
>QCEU01000013.1 GCA_003280485.1 Pelagibacteraceae bacterium AG-359-O02 | reverse complement strand
ATGTAACACCAACGTCAACAATAATCCATTTTTGATTGTCTGGCTTACCATATGCAAATAGGTTCATGTTCATTCCTATTTCACCAGATCCACCTAGAGGACAAAATAATAATTCATCTTTCATATTTTTTTTAATTTATAGCTACTCTTAAGATACCTTTAATTGTTAAATTTTTATCAACCGTTTTAATACCTTTAATTGATGATTTAAATAAGTGTGCAAATCCACCTGTAAGTATAATTTTAAACTTCTTTCTAGTTTGTTTTAAAATAAGTTTAATTATATTTTCAATTAAACCAGTATAACCGTGATAAAAACCAGCTCTTACAGCAGTTTTAGTGTTTTTGCCAATGACATTTGCTGTTTTTTCTAGCTTAATTTTAGGTATTAAAGAGGCCTTATCTATTAAATTTTTTAAGGAAAGTTCTACACCCGGTGCTAAAACACCACCAATATAATCTTTTTTAATAACAATATCAAAATTGGTAGCCGTTCCAAAATCAACTATAATATAATTAAACCTATTATCAATAACTGCAATCGCATTAGCTAAACGATCAGAACCAATTTGTTTTCTATTGACTTTTATATTTATAAATTTTTTTAAATTACATGTTTTTAATTCAATACAATTCAAATTAGTAATTTCTTTAATGGTATTTTTCATTATTTTATAAGAGTTGGGGACAACCGAGCTAAAGAGTACTTTTCTAAGTTTAGAATTATATTTTCTTAAAAATAATAATTTTTTATTGATAAATTTTTTGTTTAAATTTTTCTTATGAATTTTAATATTTTTGATCAATTTTAAGTTGTTATTAAATAAACAAATTTTAATTGCAGTATTTCCAATATCTCCAATTAAATACATATATTAAACTCCAAATGAGTGTAGGTTTTTTTCATACAGTAATTTAATTTCTTTAAATAATTCAAGTCTTTTTAATTTTTTATTTGTATAATTATTTAAAAATGTAGTTGGATAATTATTAATTTTTGGACTACTAGAAACATTTATTCCAATTCCTACAATTAAGTATTTTCTATTCTGCATAAAAATTGTTTCTTGTAAAATTCCACAGACCTTTTTTTTATTTATTAATATATCATTAGGTTTTTTTATTAGAATTAAAGTGTTTATTTTTTTATATATTATTTTCTTAATTATATTTAAATTTAAATTTGTTATTTTTGATAAGGGTATTTTATTACGAATTTCAAAGAAGACTGATAAAAACAAATTACCTTTTATAGATATCCATTTATTTTTCCTTTGTCCTTTACCTTTTGTTTGTTGATCTGTTAAAATTATTCCTCTTTGATTGCCTTGCTTAATTAATCTTATTGCTACGTTGTTGGTACTTTCTACTTTTTTATATAAATATCTTTTTAATTTCATTAGATCATAGTAATTTTAGATACTATTTCTGTTATACCACTAGGGTATATAAAATATGCTAATATAAATATTGTTGAGATAGCTAAAGTTATTTTTAATCCTAAATTGTGAGATGTTTCATATTCCTCTTTTTCTGGATCGAAATATATAATTTTTATAATTCTTAAGTAATAAAAAGCTGCAACTACAGTTGCTAACAATCCAACAATTGCTAAAAAATACATAGATTGTTCTATAACAGCTATGAATACATAAAACTTTGCAAAGAAACCTGCAAGTGGGGGTATACCTGCTAAAGAAAATAAAACTATCAATAATGAGAAAGATAAAATTGGATGCTTTTTAGAGAGTCCTGATAAGTCCTCTATATTTTCATAATATTTCTCGTCTCTTTTAAGCATAAACAAGCAGCTAAAAAAAGCTAAATTCATTACCAAATAAATAGATATATATGTAATAGAACTTTGTATTCCTTGATTGCTAACTGTTGCTAATCCGGCCAAAGCATAGCCCATATGACTAATTGAACTATAAGCAATTAATCTTTTTAAGTTTTTTTGACCTATGGCTGCTACCGCACCAAATATCATTGAAGCTATTGAAATAAATATAATAATAGTTTGCCATTGATCATTCATATTAGCAAAAGGTGTGTACAAAAACTTAATGAATACCGAGAGCGCAGCTATTTTTGGAAGTATAGCAAAGAATAATGTTACAGATGTTGGAGAGCCTTGATAAACATCTGGAGCCCACATATGGAAAGGTACAGCCGATATTTTAAATGCAAGACCAACTAAAATAAAGACTATCCCAAACGTGGTACCGTAATTAAATTCAGTAGAGTTTATAAGTATTTGATCAAAATTTGTACTTTCAGAAAATCCATAAGTTAATGAGCAACCATATAACAGTAAACCAGACGATAACGCGCTAAGAACAAAATATTTAAGTCCAGACTCTGTAGAAAGTAAATTGTCTCTATTAAAAGACGCAAGAACATACAAAGCTAATGATTGTAGTTCAAGGCCCATGTAAAAAACTATTAAATCATTTGAACTTATCATTATCATCATTCCCAAAATGCTACTTAGAATGAGGATCGGGTATTCAATTTTATTTAAATTGATAACTTGTATATATTTGGATCCAGTTAGCATTACAAAAATTCCGGATCCAACAAGTATAATCTTCATATAATTAGATAAATTGTCTATTAAATATGATTCATTGAATAAGTAAATTGTATCTAATGAACTGAGATTTATTATTAGTGCCAATAAAATAACTAGCGATATATTAGATAAATTATAAATTAAACTTGCGCTATTTTTTTTGAAAACTCCAACTAGTAAAAATAGCATTATACATACCGATATGAAGATTTCAGGTAATATATAATGAAAATTTTCCATTAGTCTTTTAATGCAAGGTTGTTAATTAAATCAAAGTTGTACATGTTTAAAGTATTTTCGACTGACGCTTCAATTGAATTCATTAAAGGCTCTGGATAAAAACCAAAAAATAAAATTGGTATTACTAAAGCTGATAAGGTGATAATTTCAAAAGTTTTTAAATCTTTCATACTTTTAAGCTCTGGATTATTCATTTCACCGAAAACAACCCTTTTAAATAGCCAAAGCATATATGCTGCTCCTAAAATTACTCCCAAACTTGCAATCATCGCTACTAAGATATTTTTCTCAAATGCACCCATTAAAATTAAAAATTCTCCAATAAAACCTGTTGTTCCAGGTAGTCCTAGAGCTCCTAGTGTGAATACCATAAAAACAATTGCATATCTTGGCATTATAGAGACTAAACCACCATATTTATTAATTAACCTTGTGTGATGCCTTTCATAAACAACTCCAACACTTAAGAAAAGTGCAGCTGATACAAGTCCATGACTAATCATCTGGAAAATACTTCCTTCAATACCTTGTTGTGTCATTGTGAAAATACCTAGTGTTACAAAACCCATATGGGCAACAGACGAGTATGCTATAAGTTTTTTCATATCTTCCTGCATCAAAGCTACAAGAGATGTGTAAATAATTGCTATTAGACTTAAGACATAAACTAACATTGTAAAATTTTCTGATGCTATAGGAAATAACCCTAGAGAAAATCTAATAAATCCATATCCAGCCATTTTAAGGAGTATTGCTGCTAGTAATACAGAGCCAACAGTTGGGGCTTCTACATGAGCATCAGGCAGCCAAGTATGTACCGGCCACATAGGAGTTTTTACTGCAAAAGAACTAAAAAATGCTAGCCATAATAAATTTTGATATTTCGCCTGAATACCAATTTCATAAAGTTTTTCAACATCAGTGGTTCCTGTTATCCAATAAATTGCAATAATAGCAACCAACATAAGAACTGAACCTAATAAAGTGTAAAGAAAAAATTTAAAAGCCGAGTAGACTCTTCTTTCTCCACCCCAAATACCAATTATTAAAAACATTGGTATAAGACCTGCCTCAAAAAATAAATAAAATACTACTAGATCAAGTGAGCAGAAAACACCAATCATAAATGTTTCCATTATTAATATGGCAATTAAGAAATCCTTAAGTCTATTTGTAATTGTAGCATTAACTGAAATAATACAAATTGGGGTTATGAAAGTTGTTAATATTATAAATAAAATTGAAATACCATCTATTCCAACTTTATAATTTACAAATCCTGATAACCATTCTCTATTTTCTACAAACTGAAAGTCTACTGAATTTTTATCAAAAACATACCAAAGATATAAAGATAATAAAAAATTTGCTAAAGAGATAAATAAGGCTACATATTTTGAACTCTGATATTTTCCACTTGATGATTTTGTGAATAGTATAAACAAAGCTCCTATTGTCGGGAGTAATATTAAAGACGATAAAATTGGAAAGTTCATTAATTTAATATCAATATTGTTAGTAAAACTGAAAATCCAATCAACATAACAAATGCATATTGATAAATAAATCCAGATTGAAATTTGACTGCTTTAATTGATAAATTTTTAATTACACTTGAAATCCCATCAGGACCAAATTTATCTATTATTGATCCATCAACTTTTTTCCATAAAAACTTTCCAATTTTTTTTGAAGGATTGACGAATAAATAATCGTATATTTCATCGAAGTACCATTTCTTAACTAAAAATTGATAAATTGGTTCATTCATTTCTTTTAGTCCATTTACTATGTTTGTGTTTTTTATATATAAATAATAAGAAAATGGAATTGCAGAGGTAACAAGTATAGGCGTTAAAAACAAAAACCACGTTGGTGGATGATCTGTACTTAGGGGTTCTAAAAATTTTATAGATTCAGCCCAAAATTCATGTGATATCTCATGACCTATAAACAAACCTTTAAAGGCCATACCTGCAAAAATAGCTCCTATTGCTAAGACAATTAAAGGAGCAATCATAACCAAAGGTGACTCGTGTACTTTATCAATACTAAGTTCTTTATTATTAAAATTACCATGGAATGTTTTAAATATAAGTCTCCAGGAATAAATTGATGTTAATAAAGCTGTAACAATACCTACAAAAGCTGCAAGCATTCCAACTCCATTCCCTCTTAAGTACGCAAATTCTATTATTGCATCTTTAGAATAAAAACCTGATAAAAAAGGAAAACCTGTTAAAGCAAGAGTTCCAATGAGCATTAATACATATGTGTATGGAAGTTTCTTGATAACTCCACCCATTTTATTTATATCTTGTTCTTCATGAAATGAATGAATTACAGCACCAGCTCCCAAAAATAATAAAGCTTTAAAAAAAGCATGTGTAAATAGATGAAACATCGCAACATTATAAGCACCTACCCCGGCAGCAAAAAACATATAACCTAATTGACTACAAGTAGAATAAGCAATAATTTTTTTAATATCATTTTGAACAAGTGCAACTGTTGCTGCAAAGAAAGCAGTAGTCATTCCAATTATGGTTATAACTGTTAAAGCTAATGGAGAGTATTCATATATAGGTGAGCATCTAACGATCAGAAATACTCCAGCAGTTACCATTGTTGCAGCATGAATTAATGCAGAAACTGGCGTTGGGCCTTCCATAGCATCGGGCAACCATGTGTGTAATAAAAATTGAGCCGATTTACCCATTGCTCCAATTAATAAAAGTAAGCAAATCAAATCAATAATTTCTATATTAATACCAATGAAATTTATTTTTTTATCTAAAACATTTGGGATTTGTTCAAAAACCTCGTCATAATTGACTGTACCAAAAATATAAAAAATCAGAAAAATTCCAAGCGCTAAACCAAAGTCGCCAACCCTATTAACAACAAAGGCTTTTATTGCAGCCTTGTTTGCACTTTCTTTTTTAAACCAAAATCCAATTAAAAAATATGAGCATAAGCCTACACCTTCCCAACCAAAAAATAGTTGAATAAAATTATCTGAACTTACTAAAGTTAACATTGCAAAAGTAAATAAAGACAAATATGCCATGAATCTTGTTTTATGAGGATCGTGTGACATGTAACCAATTGAATAAATATGAACCAAAGCTGATACAAAATTTACTACAACAAACATAACAGCTGATAATGCATCAATTTTTATTGACCAGTTAACATTTAATGTTCCAGAATTAATCCAAGTAGCTATAACAAGATTGTTTGAATAATCTGAGCTAATAACTTTATACAAAACAAATAAAGAGAGTATTGCTGAAATACTCACAAACGAACTTGTCAAAATTTGAGAATTTCTGTCACCTATTTTCTTTCCAAAAAAACCACTAATTACAGCTCCCATTAGAGGTAGAAATAAAATTAGGTATTCCATTTTATCCTTTTAAATTTTTAATCTCTTCAACTCTTATCGTGTCTGAATTTCTAAAATAAACCACAATTATGGCTAATCCGATAGCAGCATCAGCAGCAGCAACTGTTAAAATAAATAGTGTAAATATTTGCCCACTTAAATCATTAATAAATATTGAAAAGGCAACAAGGTTTATATTTACTGCTAGTAAAATTAGCTCAATACTCATTAAAATAACTATTACATTTTTTCTATTAAGGAAAATCCCTACAACACCAATAGTAAATATAATTGCAGCTAATGTTAAATAATGTCCTAAACCTATGCTAAGCATCTATTTTAACTCCTTTATTTCTCTTAGCCTCAACTAAATCAACTCCTTCATCTCTTTCTCTAGAAATTTGCTTAACATAACTTTGTCTTTTAACTCCGGCTCTTTCTCTATAAGTTAAAACAATTGCTCCTATCATAGCAACTAATAAAATCATTCCTGAAATTTGAAATAGAAGTATATAATCCGTATACAAAACATTTCCGATAGATCTAGTATTAGTGACCTCAGCAGATATATTTATAGAAAGGCTATTTAACAAATCAGGTTTATATTTCCATCCTCCAATTACAATTATCAGTTCAAAAAAAATAATTAAGCTAACTAATAAACCAACTGGTATATGGGTTCCACCATCCCACCTTGAGCTAAACCATTGGCCTTTTTGTTCAGCTACGTTTAACATCATCACAACGAATAAAAATAGAACTGCAACAGCTCCAACATAAACAATAAGCATGATCATGCCTAAAAATTCTGCACCTATCATGATGAACAAACAAGATATACTAATAAAATCTAGGATTAAAAAAAATACAGAATGAACTGTATTTTTTGAGACTGTCACCATGACTGCAGAAATAATTGCTATTAAGGAGAAAATATAGAAGAAAACTGAGTGTGCAATCATAAGATTACCTGTGAGAACTATCAGCCTTTATATTGGCAGCTAAAATATTTTCCCACCTGTCTCCATTTTCCAAAAGTTTTTCTTTTGTATAATAAAGCTCTTCTCTAGACTCTGTTGCAAATTCAAAATTAGGACCTTGGACAATTGCATCTACTGGACATGACTCTTCACAAAGTCCACAGTATATACACTTAAGCATATCAATGTCATATCTTACAGTTTTTCTACTACCGTCATCTCTTTCCTTAGACTCAATTGTAATAGCTTGTGCTGGACATACAGCTTCACAAAGCTTACACGCTATGCATCTTTCCTCACCGTTAGGATATCTTCTAAGAGCATGCTCCCCTCTAGACCTTGTTCCTAAAGACCCCTTTTCAAAAGGATAATTGATTGTCTTTTTTGCCTTAAAAGTCTCTTTTATTGCAATTAATAAACCAGTCACAAAATCAATCATGAATATAGTTTTTAATAATCGTGAAATTTTCATTTATTTTCCCGGTAGTAAATCAAAATATAGTAAAAAACTTGAAGTTAAAACAACATAAAACAGTGAAAATGGGAGAAATATCTTCCAACCAAGCTTCATTAATTGGTCATATCTGTATCTTGGAACAGTTGCTTTAACTAACGCAAATAAAATAAATAAAAATAATATTTTAAAGATTAGCCAAAATGGACCTGGAATCGCATTAAATGGGAAGATATCTATTGGAGATAACCAGCCACCCAAAAATAAAACTGCTCCCATTGCACACATTAACAAAATATTTGCATACTCTCCTAACCAAAACATAGCATACATCATTCCTGAATATTCAGTTTGATACCCTGCCACTAATTCTGCTTCTGCTTCTGGTAAATCAAATGGAGGACGATTTGTTTCTGCTAGTGCAGAAATAAAAAAAATTACAAACATAGGAAACAAAGGAATTACAAACCATAAATTTTGTTGTGCCATAACTATGTCACTTAAGTTTAAAGATCCAACACATAATAGAACGTTGATAATTATAACTCCTATTGAAACTTCATATGATACCATTTGTGCAGCAGATCTGATTGCACCTAAAAAAGGGTATTTAGAATTGGAGGCCCATCCTCCCATAATTATTCCATATACACCTAATGATGAAACTGCGAAAAGATATAAAATACCAACATTGATGTCAGCTAGAACAAAATCTTCGCCAAATGGTATTACAGCCCATGATATTAATGCTAATGTCATAGTCACGACTGGAGCTAATACAAATACAAGTTTGTTTGAGCTTGCAGGTATTATTATTTCTTTAAAGATATATTTTAATGCATCAGCTAATGATTGGAATAAACCAAATGGACCAACAACATTAGGTCCTCTCCTTTTTTGTACAAAGGCCCAAACTCTTCTATCAAGCCAAACTATCATTGCTACAGAAACTAAAACAGGTATTAATAAAAATAAAATTTTATAAACTTCAGTAAAAAATATTGAAAAATAAGAGTCCATTAACCCTCAGTTCCAGTTTTTTTTAAATTTTCTCTTGCATATCTACACTCTGACATTGTTTTGGATGCACGGGCAATCGTATTAGAATAGTAATAATCAATATCTTCAACTAATATTTTTTCATCATTCAAATTATATGCAGGCACTTCAAAATTATTAATGTTTTTATTATTTAAATGGTTTTGCATAGATTTTATTAGTTCATCTTTATTATTAAATAAAGAATTTCCATGGATAGTAGAAGATAATTCATTTATTATTTGCCAATCTTCTTTAGCTTCTCCTGGGGGATATGACGCTTTATAAGCTTTTTGAAGTTTACCTTCTAAGTTAGTGAAATAACCATCTTGTTCAGTGTATGCAGCACCAGGCAATATAAGATCTGCCATATCTGCACCTTTATCACCATGACTTCCAATATAAATTATATATTCATCACTTTTTTTAATTTTGAGGTTGTCTTGACCTAACAAAAAAATAACTTCTGCTTCACCATCCTCAATTTTTTTAAGTGTTTTATTACTTCCATCATTTGAAGAAAAAATGCCTAAATCATAAGAACCAACAGCTGATGCATCAGTTGATAAAATATTTAGTGAATTCCAATTATCACCAATTTTATTAATACTTGTTAAATATTTTTTTAACTCTTCAAATATATATGCACTATTCTTACTATTTAATATTGATTGACCTAAGATAATTATAGGTTTTTCCGCACTGGCAATTTTCTTTGAAAGATCGTGTTCATTGTTAATTAGTTTATTAATTACTTTTGAATTATTTTCTAAAACTTTATAAGGATAAGTTAAATCACCTACATCCCCTAAAGAAAATATTTCAGTTTTATTTTTTAAATAAGTTTTTCTTATTCTCGAATTTAATATAGTTGCCTCAAATCTTGGGTTTGTACCTATTAATAATATAAGGTCACTTTCTTCTATCCCTTCTATACTAGAGTTAAATAGGTAATTATTTCTATTTTCAAAATTTATGTAGGTATGGTTAGGTCTAGAATCTAAATAATTAGAATTTAAAGTTTTTTGAAATAAGTTTTTGACAGCGAACATAGTTTCCATGTTTGTCATATCGCCGGTTAAACCAACTATTTTGTCTGATGATGTTTTTAAAATTTTTTCTTTTATTTTTTTGTATGCATCTTGCCAACTTATTTCTTCAAAATTTCCATTATTTTTTATTAATGGGGTGTCTAATCGTTGATTTTTTAATCCATCACATGCATATCTTGTTTTATCAGAAATCCACTCCTCATTAATTTCCTCATTAATTCTTGGTAAAACCCTCTTTACTTCCCAATCGTAAGTATCCACTCTAATGTTTGATCCAACAGCATCCATAACATCAATTGTTTCGGTCTTTTTAAGTTCCCAAGGTCTTGCCTCGAACACATAAGGTTTAGAAGTTAATGCACCAACCGGACATAAATCAATTACATTTGCTGACATTTCAGACTCCATTGATTTCTCTAAATATGTAGTAATTTCCATGTTTTCTCCACGTCCGATCGCACCTAATTCTGGCACTCCCGCTACTTCAGTAGCAAATCTAATACATCTAGTACAATGAATACATCTAGTCATTTGAGTTTTAATTAATGGACCCATGTATTTTTCAGGTACATACCTTTTATTCTCTTTAAATCGTGATTTATCAATTCCATAAAACATTGATTGATCCTGTAAATCACACTCACCACCTTGATCACAAACAGGACAATCTAAAGGATGGTTAGCCAGCAAAAACTCCATCACACCTTTTCTTGCTTTTTCAACTTTTTCTGTATTAGTTTTAATAACCATACCCTCAGCGGCAGGCATTGCGCATGAAGCTATAGGCTTTGGCGATTTTTCCATTTCAACTAAACACATACGACAATTCCCAGCTATGGAAAGTTTTTCATGATAACAAAACCTTGGTATTTCAGCTCCAGCTTGTTCACAAGCTTGGAGTACGGTTAGACCATCTTCAACTTCGATATCAATATCGTTTACTTTTAATTTAGGCATTTTCCTTTTCTAATAAATGTTGATCAACAAGGTATGGAATATTTTTATTTTTTTTCACAACAGGGTCAAATTTATTTCTTTCAAGTATTTCATCTTTAAAATGTCTGATTAATCCTTGAACTGGCCAAGAAGAACCTTCACCAAATGCACAAATGGTATGACCTTCTATTTGTTTAGTTACATCAAATAGCATATCTACTTCATCCGGGGTTGCCTCACCTGCTGCCATTCTTTCCAACATTCTCCACATCCATCCTGATCCTTCCCTACAAGGTGTACACTGACCACAACTTTCATGTTTATAAAATCTAGCTATTCTTGCCATACACTTAATAATGTCTTGGTCATTATTAATCACAACAATACCGGCTGTTCCTAGTCCTGTTTTATTTTCAACACATGCATCAAAATCCATTTTCATGTTGTCACAAATTTCTTTAGGTAACATTGGCATTGAAGAACCACCTGGTATTACTGCTTTGAGATTATCCCATCCACCAATTACACCACCAGCATGAGTTTCAATTAATTCTTTAAGTGGAATTCCCATTTCTTCTTCTACGTTACATGGATTATTGACATTTCCAGAAATACAATAAATTTTTGTTCCTGTATTTTTTGGTCTTCCAAGTGAACTAAACCATTTTGCACCTCTTCTTAGAATTGTAGGAACAGCTGCAACAGTTTCAACATTATTAATTATAGTAGGACATCCATATAACCCAATTAATGCAGGAAATGGTGGCTTTAATCTTGGTTGCCCTTTTTTTCCTTCCAAACTCTCTAATAGTGCCGTTTCTTCACCGCAAATGTAAGCGCCAGCACCATAATGAATATAAATATCTAAATCCCATCCTGAATTTAATGCATTTTTACCAATTAAATTATTTTTATAAGCCTCATCAATTGCAGTTTGAAGTTTTTGCCCTTCATTAAAATATTCACCTCTTATATAAATATAACATTTATGGGCATTAACTGCGTAAGAAGCAATTAAGCATCCCTCTATTAATTTGTGAGGTTCAAATCTTAATATATCTCTGTCTTTGCAAGTTCCCGGTTCGGACTCATCAGCATTGATAACTAAATAATGTGGTCTAGATCCCACCTCTTTAGGTGCAAATGACCATTTTAGACCAGTTGGAAAACCAGCTCCACCACGTCCTCTAAGTTCAGAGGATTTAACTTCGTTGATTATCCACTCTCTTCCTTTTTCTAAAATTTCTTTTGTTCCATTCCAATCATTTCTTAATTTAGCAGAGTCAATATCTGCACCACTGTCATTGTACAAATTTTGAAATATTCTATCTTCGTCTTTAAGCATTTTTGTTTCCTAATAAAGTTTTTCTATTGTTAACTGGTTCTGCATTTATTCTTCCTGAGTAAGATCCTGGTTTTGGAATTTTATTTTGGTATATCGTTTCAATTATTTCTTCAAGTTTTTTATCATTCAAGTCTTCGTAATAATCTTCATTAACTTGCATCATTGGAGCATTAACACATGCGCCTAAACATTCAACTTCCATCCAAGAAATTTTTCCATCCTCGGATAATACATTTTCTTTTTCAGATATTTTATTTTTACAAACTTTAACTAAATCATATGCCCCTCTAAGCATACAAGGTGTTGTAGTACAAACCTGAAAGAAATATTTACCAACTGGAGATAAATTATACATTGAATAAAAAGTTGCTACCTCATAAACTTTTATGTAAGGCATGTCTAAAAATTTAGCTATATATTTCATTGCTTGTAACGGAATCCAATTATCGTTTTGCCTTTGAGCTATATATAACAAAGCCATAACCGCGCTCTGTTGTTTCCCATCTGGATAATTAGAAACTATTTTATTTGCAGCCTCCATATTTTTATCATTAAATTTAAAAGTTTCAGGTTGTTCTTTGTGAATTTTTTTTACACTCATCTATCAACCTCTCCAAAAACAATATCCATTGAACCCAATACAGCAGGTACATCAGCAAGCATATGACCTTTTATTAAATAATCCATAGCTTGAAGATGGGTAAATCCAGGAGCTCTGATTTTGCATTTGTATGGTTTGCTTGAGCCATCTGAAATCAGATAAACACCAAATTCTCCTTTTGGTGCCTCAACTGCTGTATATATCTGATCTTTTTCAACCCTATATCCTTCTGTAAATAACTTAAAATGATGAATTAAAGCCTCCATAGACTGTTTAAGTTCCTTTTTTGGAGGAGGAGAAATCTTTCCATCCTCGGTTTTAATTGGTCCTTTTGGAATATTTGTTAAACACTGTTTAATAATTTTTACACTTTCTCTCATTTCTTCGATTCTGCAAAGATATCTGTCATAACAATCTCCATTTTTTCCAACAGGAATTTTAAATTCTAATTCGTCATAACAATCATAAGGTTGACTTCTTCTTAAATCCCAAGCTACACCAGAACCTCTTAACATTACTCCTGAAAAAGAATAATCTAGCGCATCTTGTTTGGATACAATTCCTATATCTACATTTCTCTGTTTAAATATTCTGTTGTCGGTAAGTAAAGTTTCTAAATCATCAATAATCTTTGGAAATTTTTCACAAAATTCATCAATATCACTTTCAAGTCCAGAAGGAAGATCTTTATGTACTCCACCAGCTCTAAAATAATTAGCGTGCAACCTTGATCCGGACACCCTCTCATAAAATCCCATTAATTTTTCTCGTTCCTCAAATCCCCATAAAGTTGGTGTTAACGCCCCAACATCCATTGCTTGAGTAGTTACATTCAATATGTGACTTAAAATTCGACCTATTTCACAGAAAATTACTCTAATATATTTTGCCCTAGTAGGAACTTCGATTTTTAGAATTTTTTCTATAGCTAAAGCAAATGCATGTTCCTGATTCATTGGTGCTACATAATCCAAACGATCAAAGTAAGGAACTGCTTGGATATATGTTTTGTTTTCAATTAACTTCTCAGTACCTCGGTGCAACAACCCTATGTGAGGATCAGCTTTTTCAACAACTTCTCCATCTAATTGAAGTATTAATCTTAAAACTCCATGCGCTGCAGGATGTTGTGGTCCAAAATTTAAGTTTAGTGTTTTTTTTTCTTTTGCCATTAACTTTTTTTAATTTCTTTAATGTATTTTGTTCCTTCCCAAGGACTCTCATAATCAAAATTTCTGTAATTTTGCTCTAATTTAACAGGTTCATAGATCACTTTTTTTTGTTCTTCGCTATAACGAACCTCATTATGACCAGTAAGAGGAAAATCTTTTCTTAAAGGATGCCCCTCAAAACCATAATCAGTTAAAATTCTTCTCAAATCAGGATGATTTTTAAAGTTTAACCCATACATATCAAATACTTCTCTTTCCATCCAATTTGCAGCAGGAAATATAGAGGTTAATGAGGAAATTACGTCATTTTCTTTTATCGAATAATCAATAATTATTCTTTGATTATATTCATGACTTAATAATAAATAAACCATCTTAAATCTATTTTCATTCTCAGGGTAATCTACAGCTGTAATTTCGATTAATTGCCTAAATTTAGTTTCTTTATTGGTCTTCAAAAAAGAAATCACATCGACCAATTCATCATGATCTATGTTTATATAAATAGTTTTATGTTTTATAAATGAATTATTTATTTTAGATGTTAATTCGGAGTTTATAAACTTTTCCAAGTCCTCAAGATTTTTCATTATTATCTTTCTAAAGAACCTTTATTTCTTATTTTTTTCTGTAATTGTAAAATTCCATAAAGTAATGCTTCAGCTGACGGAGGGCATCCAGGGACATATACATCAACAGGCACCACTCGATCGCATCCTCTAACTACAGAATATGAATAATGATAATAGCCTCCACCATTTGCACAACTTCCCATAGATATTACATACCTAGGTTCAGGCATCTGGTCGTAAACTTTTCTTAATGCAGGAGCCATTTTATTTGTAAGCGTGCCTGCAACTATCATCACATCTGATTGACGTGGCGATGCTCTTGGTGCTGCACCAAATCTTTCAAGATCATATCTTGGCATAGATGTTTGCATCATTTCGACAGCACAACATGCTAGTCCAAACGTCATCCAATGC
>QCEU01000012.1 GCA_003280485.1 Pelagibacteraceae bacterium AG-359-O02 | reverse complement strand
TTAGTTCTAAGTTATTAATTGTTTTATTTTTTGGGACTTTATTTGGACTGATCTTAGGCGTTCTACCAGGATTAGGCCCTACAACTGGTGGTGCATTAATTTTACCATTTACTATGACTTTAGACCCTCTCTCAGCAATAGTTCTCTTAACATCAATTTATTGTGCTGGAACATACGGTGGTGCAATCACTGCAGTTTTAATAAATACCCCTGGGACACCAGCAGCAGCAGCCACTTGTCTAGATGGTTATCCCTTAGCTCAAAAGGGGGAAGCAGGAAGAGCCTTGGGTATGGCAACAGTTTCAAGCACAGTGGGTGGAATTTTTAGCGTAATAGTTTTGGTATTTTTTGCACCTGTTTTAGCTCAACTTGCCTATGAATTTGGTCAACCAGAATATTTTGCGTTAGCTATTTTTGGTTTAACAATGCTAGCATCAATTGGTGAAGGAAGTCCGATCAAAAATTTAATCGCTGGTGCGTTTGGAATTTTAATTTCTACTATTGGAAAAGATTTTATGACTTCAATTGATAGATTTACTTATGGTATAAATGAACTTTCTGTAGGAATAGGATTTATACCAGTTGTAGTAGGTTTATTTGCAATAAGCGAAATGTTAACTCAGTCTACACTTCTTGATCAGGTTTTTAAAAGAGTTGCACTAAAGGCGGTAAAACTTCCATCCTTAAATGATTATAAAAAAACCTGGAAAACTATTCTTAGATCTAGTGGTATTGGTTCGTTTATTGGAGTTTTGCCAGCTGAGGGTGGGACTGTAGCATCATTAATTGGTTATTCAGAAGCAAAAAGATTTTCTAAAGAGCCAGAAGAATTTGGAAAAGGGTCAATAGAAGGTATTGCCGGAGCTGAGGCAGCAAATAATGCTGCTACAGGTGGTGCAATGGTTCCAACGCTAGCATTAGGAATACCTGGAAGTGCTACAACAGCAGTCATATTAACTGGGCTTATAATTCATGGTGTAAGACCAGGTCCAGATCTATTTAGAGAGCAACCAGACTTTTTGTATGGAATTTTTGGGGCAATGTTAATTGCTAATGTTTTATTTTTTATTTTTGGATTTTTTGGTGCAAAATTATTTGCAAGAATAACTCTTGTTCCTAACAAAATTTTATGGCCTATGATATTTGCTGTATCTGTGTGTGGTACTTATTCTTTAAGCCAGTCAATAATTGATGTTTGGATTATGTTATTTTTTGGTGTGCTTGGATTTTTTATGAGAAGATTTGGATTTTCAGTGGTCCCAGTAATTATAGGATTAATTTTAGGAGAATTAGTTGAGGGAACTTTAAGACAATCTTTAGTTATATTTGATGGAAATTGGCTAATGTTCTTAACTAGACCAATAGCTTTAAGCTTTTTTATTTTATCTTTAATTGCTTTAGCTTTTCCTTTATTAAGATCAAAAAAACAAAAAAAATAATATGATTAATTTTGATTTAAAAGATAGAGTTGCAATAGTGACAGGAGGCGCCCAAGGTTTTGGACTAGCTATTACAGAGAGATTTATTGCTTCAGGAGCAAGCGTTGTAATTTGGGATATAGATGAAGAGGCAATCGTAACTGCAACAAAAAAAATTAATTCAGATAAGGTTTCATACCAAATTGTCGATGTCGGAAATTATGAGAATATAGAAAAAAATTTAGCTGAAATTGAAAAAACACACAAAAAAATTGATATTTTTATTAATAATGCAGGCGTTGCAGGAAAAAATACCACCGTAGTTGATTATCCACTTGATGAATGGAAGAAGGTTATAGACCTAAATTTAAATGCAGTATTTTATTGCTGTAAAGCAGTTACTCCCTACATGATAAAGAATAATTATGGAAGAATTGTAAATATTGCATCAATTGCAGGAAAAGAAGGCAATCCTAACGCTAGTGCTTACAGCACTTCTAAAGCAGGAGTAATAGGTTTAACAAAGTCATTGGGAAAAGAATTAGCATTAAAAAATATTGCAGTTAATTGTGTTACTCCAGCAGCAGCAAAAACTAGAATATTTGATCAAATGACTGAGGAACATATAAATTATATGTTATCTAAAATTCCTAGAAATAAATTTGCAAAAGTTAATGAATTAGCATCCCTTGTGACTTGGTTATCAAGTGAAGAAAATTCTTTTTCAACAGCTGCTGTTTTTGATTTGAGTGGTGGAAGAGCAACTTATTGATTTATGCAAATAGGTATTGATGTTGGAGCTACAAAAATTGAAAGTGTAGTTTTAGATGAAAAAGGAAACGAAAGTCATCGTGAGAGAACTGATTGTCCAAAAGACTATTTTCAAATTATAAAAACCATTAAAGAAATTAACAAAAAGTTAGAAAAAGAATTTAAAAAAGAACTACCTATAGGTGTTTGTCATCCTGGCATTCATTCACCTCAAACAGGATTAGTAAAGAATGCTCCAAATTGTTATTGGTTAGAAAAAAAACCATTTCAAAATGATCTAAGAAAAGAATTAGGTAAGGAGGTATTTTGTGAAAATGATGCTAATTGCTTTGCTTTGTCTGAAGCTTTAGATGGGGCAGGAAAGCATTATAAAATTGTTTATGGAATTATTATAGGCTCAGGAGTAGGCGGTGGTTTAGTAATAGACAAAAAAATTGTTAGTGGACCAAATGGAGTAGCAGGAGAGTGGGGACATAATCAAATTAACCATTTAATTTCCAAGAAAGAAAATTTCGAATCTACCAATCTAAGAGAGGGCGAGATTGAGAGTTTTATGTCAGGCTTAAGTTTAGCTAAAAAATTTAACAAACAATATAAAAAAAATTTAAAAACTAATGAAATCTTTGAACTATATAGAAAACATGATTTAGATGCTGAAAATTTAATAGATAATTTTAAAGTAAATTTAGCAATGTCCTTAGCAAATATAATTAACATTCTTGATCCCGATTGTTTTGTTTTTGGCGGGGGTGTTTCAAATGAAATTGATTTTTTAAGTGAAATCGAAACTATCGTAAGAAAATTTGTAACTGGCAGAGAGTATGAAGGTGTGTTTCTTAAACCAAAGTACGGAGATGCTAGTGGCGTTAGAGGTGCTGCAAGATTAGGGAGAAAATCAATCTATTAACATTACAAATCAATTATTGGTTGTATTTTTTTTTCTTGTAGTCTTTTAATAAATCAATCTATAATTGTTTTTTTTAAGTTAACTTAATTTAACAAATAAGAGGGAAATATATGAAAAAAATGCTAATTGCTTTAATTGCGTTTGCATTCACTTCTACATCTTCTTTTGCAGGACCAAAAATTGAGGTTTTGCACTGGTGGACATCGGGTGGTGAAGCAGCTGCACTTAAAGTATTAAAAGATGATTTCGCTGCAAACGGTGGTGAATGGTTAGATATGCCTGTAACAGGTGGTGGTGGAGACGCTGCTAACGTTGCACTTAAAGCAAGAATAGTTGCGGGAGATCCTCCTTCAGCTTCTCAAATTAAAGGTCCAACAATTCAAGAATATGATCAAGAAGGAGTAGTTGCTCCATACAACATTGATCCTATTGCTCAATCAGAAGGTTGGGATGGATTATTAGATCCTATGATTGCTGCAGTTCACAAATGTCAGAATAATAGTGGTCCATATTGTGCGGCCCCAGTAAACATTCACAGGATTGATTGGATGTGGGCTAACAAAGCAGTATTTGATGCTAATGGAATTTCAGTTCCTACATCTTGGGATGAATTAAATGCAGCAGCAGAAAAACTTCAAGCTGCAGGTATCATTCCTTTTGCACATGGTGGTCAAGCTTGGCAAGACGCAACAGTCTTCGAAGCAGTAGCTATGGGTATTGGTGGAAATAACTATTATAAAAACTGTTATGTAGATCTCAAAGAAACTTGTTTAAGAAGTGAGACAACTGTAAAAGTTTTTGATCAAATGAGAAAACTTCAAGGTTTTACTGATGAAGGTAGCCCAGGAAGAGATTGGAACGTTGCTACTGGAATGGTTATTGAAGGAAAAGCTGGTTTCCAAATTATGGGTGACTGGGCAAAAGGTGAATTTACTGCTGCAGGAAAAGTACCAGGCGTAGATTACTATTGTGCTGCAACTCCATCTAATAATGGATACTTGTACAATGTAGATAGCTTTATATTCTACAAAACAAGTGACCCAGACAAACAAGAAGGTCAAAAATTATTAGCTAAATTAATGATGGGTAAAAACTTCCAAAAAGTTTTTAACTTATACAAAGGATCAATTCCAGCACGTTTAGATGTACCAATGGATGAATTTGATAAATGTGCAAAAACATCAAATTCTGACATCAAAACTGCAGGAGCAAGTGGTGGATTAGTTCCAAGTTTTGCTCATGGAATGGCCCAAGGTAATACTATGAAAGCTGCTTTACAAGATGTGATTACAGAACACTTTAATTCTGACATGTCTTCAGTTGATGCAGCAAATGCTTTGGCTGATTCGGTATTAGATAATATGTAAAATACAAAAATTAAGGCCACCTAATTTTTAGGTGGCCTTTTTTTTTAATCAAAATTAGAAAATATTTATAATGCTCAAGTGGCTAGAAAAAAACCTACCTAAAATCGTAATGGCTCCAGCTGTTGGATTAATTGGTTGGTTTGTCTATGGTTTTGTACTTTGGACATTATATATATCTTTTACAAATTCTAAAATCTTGCCCAAGTATGAACTTTGGGGAGTAGGTCAATATGTTAAACTTTGGGGTTCTAGAAAATGGCTTATTGCAGTTGATAATCTTCTTATTTTCACAGCTTTATTCTTAATTTTTTGTGTTGTGATTGGAATTATTCTTGCAATATTTCTAGATCAAAAAATTAGGGCAGAGGGTGTCCTTAGAACTATTTATCTTTATCCTATGGCTTTATCATTTATCGTTACAGGAACAGCTTGGAAATGGATTTTAAACCCAACTCTTGGTATCCAAAAAATGTTTATCGATTGGGGATTTGAAAACTTTACTTTTGATTGGTTGGTCAATCGAGAAATGGCCATCTACACCATTGTGATTGCAGGTGTTTGGCAATCTGCAGGATTTGTAATGGCATTATTTCTAGCTGGGTTGAGATCAGTTGAAGATGAAATCGTTAAAGCAGCCAAAATAGATGGCGCAAATTTATTTACAGTTTATTGGAAAATTCTACTACCAATGATGAGACCAGTTTTTTTTACAAGTTTTGTAATTTTGGTTCATATATCAATTAAAAGTTATGATCTTATTGTTGCTTTAACCCAGGGTGGTCCAGGTATATCTACAACCATGCCTGCATTATATATGACACAAACTGCATTTCACAAAAGTCAAGTTGGTTTGTCAGCAGCGAGTGCGATGATGATGTTTATGGCAGTAGCAGCTGTGATTATACCGTATTTATATTCCGAATTGAGGAGAGAAAATGCAAGATAAAGCACACTCTTCATATAAACAGCTTGAACAAAAATCTAAATATACAAATATGTTTTTGAGATGGTTTTTATATTTTGTTTTAGTAATTTTTGCTTTGTATTTTATTTTTCCCTTGTATGTAATGGTTGTTACTTCATTAAAAACTATGGAAGAAATCCGTCAAGGAACACTTCTAACTTGGCCAAGTGGATTAAATTTTGACTCTTGGTTAGTTGCATGGGGTGGAAGAGGATATGGTGCAGGTGATACTTTCTTAAAACCATATTTTTGGAATTCAATTAAAATGGTTGTTCCGGCAGTATTTTTTTCTACTTTTATTGGTGCTATGGCTGGATATGTTTTAACAAAATGGAGGTTTAAGGGAGACAAATGGGTTTTCCTTTTCTTATTATTTGGTTGTTTTATTCCTTATCAAGCTATTTTATTACCAATGGCTAGAACTCTTGGGGTTCTAGGAATATCGAATTCTGTAATTGGACTTGTTTTGGTCCATACAGTTTATGGAATTCCCTTTACAACTTTATTTTTTAGAAATTTTTATGTTTCTATTCCTTCTGAATTAGTAAAAGCTGCTAGAATTGATGGAGCAGGATTTTTTAAAATATTTTTTAAAATTTTACTTCCAGTATCAACTCCAATCATAGTAGTAACAATAATCTGGCAATTCACACAAATTTGGAACGACTTTTTGTTTGGCTCAACATTTTCATTTGGAGAGGCAGCTCCAATACAAGTTGCTTTAAACAATATGGTTTTATCAAGTACTAGTGTTAAAGAATACAATGTAGATATGGCATCTGCTATTATTGCAGGAATTCCAACACTTATTGTATATGTTCTAGCAGGAAAATATTTTATTAGAGGATTAACTTCAGGAGCAGTAAAAGGATAGGGATGAAAACATTAAAAATAGAAGAATTATCAAAGAACTTTGGATCAACTGAGGTTTTAAGGAAAATTAATTTAGAGATAGATGAAGGTAATTTCTTAGTTCTTTTAGGACCATCTGGATGTGGAAAATCAACCTTGTTAAACATTATTGCAGGATTAGAAACTATTAATGAAGGAAATGTTCACATAGATGATTACAATGTAAGTAAAGTAGAGCCAAAAGACCGAAATATTGCAATGGTATTTCAATCTTATGCATTGTACCCATCTATGAATGTACGTGAAAATATGATCTTTGGTCTTAAACAAGCTAAAGTTTCAAAGGAGAAAATCGAAGAGCAATTGGAAAAAGTATCAAAATTTTTACAAGTAGATGCTTTGTTAGAGAGAAAGCCATCACAATTATCGGGCGGACAGAGACAGCGTGTTGCAATAGGAAGAGCGTTAGTGAGAGAACCAAGAATATTTTTATTTGATGAACCTTTATCAAATTTAGATGCAAAGTTAAGAGTTGAGATGCGACGAGAAATTAAAAAACTTCATCAGCAACTTAAAACAACCGTAGTTTATGTAACGCACGATCAAACAGAAGCTATGAGTTTAGGTACAAATATTGCAATTATGAATCATGGTGTAATTCAGCAAAATGATACACCTGAAAATATTTATAATAAACCTAGTAATACTTTTGTGGCAGACTTCATAGGCTCTCCATCAATGAATTTAATAAAAGGCAATCTAAAAGAGAGTTCAAATAAAGTTTCATTCGTTACCCATGGATCAAATATCGAAATTCCAATAAATGGATATGATTTTAAAGAAAAATCTAATTTAGATAATAAAGAGGTTTTTTTTGGAATAAGACCAGAACATATATTTTTTAAAAAATCTAATGAAGAGGATTTTGAGATTAATTTAAGAGCAGATTTAAGTGAATATATCGGACATGAACAGATAATGACCTTTAATTTTGAAAATCAAGAGGTGCTAGCTAAGTTTCCATCAACAGTAAAAATAGATCTATCAAAAAATACAAAATTATTCTTTGATTTAACTCAAATTTCATTGTTTGATGCTAAAACAGAGGAGAGAATTTAAATGAAAGTAAAATATTTTGACTTAAAAAATAAAAAAGTTTTTATTACTGGTGGTGGCTCAGGAATTGGGGCTTCAATAGTGGAACATTTTTGTGAACAGGAATGTGATGTTTATTTTGTTGATATCAATAAGAAAGACTCAAATAAATTAATCAAAGATCTTAAAAAAAAAGGTCTTAAAGTACCTCATTTTATTGAATGTAATCTTGTTAAAATTAAAAAATTACAAACTATCATTCAAAAAATAATTAAATCAAAAGGTCCTATCGATATTTTAATAAATAATGCAGCAAATGATGACAGACACTCCACAGATCAAGTAGATGAAAAATATTGGAATAATAGAATGGATGTGAATTTAAAACATTTTTTCTTTACAATTAAAGCAGTTTTAAAAGGAATGATTAAAAATAAAGGTGGAGCTATCGTAAATTTAAGTTCAGTTTCATGGATGTTGGGTGAGGGTGATAAAGTTGCTTACGAGACAGCAAAGTCTGCTGTTATTGGTCTGACTAGATCTTTTGCGAGAGAATTTGGTAAATATAATATTAGATGCAACTCAGTTACTCCTGGATCAATTGCTACTGAGAGGCAAATAAAGCATTGGCTAACTCCAAAGTATAAAAAATTTATTCTTGATAAACAGTGCTTGAAGAGACAGCTTAAACCTGATGATGTGGCAAATTTAGTTGTTCATCTTTCATCTGATGTATCGTCAGGATGTACGAAACAAAACTTTATAATAGACGCAGGTATCACTTAAAATTTATATAAGTGTCTAAGAAAATTAAAATATCTGTTGTTGGAATAGGTTTAATGGGACTACAACATATTAAAGCTATTCAAAAATCAAAATTAGCATCTCTTCACTCAATTGTTGAAATAAAAAAAACTGGGATAGAATTATCTAAAAAATTAAATGTACCACTTTATAAAAATATCAAAATTTTATTAGCAAAAGATAAACCCGATGCAGTGATAATTGCAACACCCAATGTTCTACACGAAACTGATACTGTTCGATTTTTGAAATCTAAAATTCCTGTATTATTAGAGAAGCCGATTTCAGATAATATTAAATCTGCAAAAAAAATAATTAATAGTGCACGCTCAAATAAAACTTCATTACTAATAGGATATCATAGACGCCATAATTCAATTGTTAATAATGTTAAAAAAATAATAGAAAATAAAAAACTTGGAAAAATTGTATCTGCAAATATTTTATGCTGGCTATATAAACATAAAAAATATTTTAATGAAAAATGGAGAGTAAGTGAAGGTGCTGGCCCATTAGGTATTAATTTAGTTCATGATATTGATATGATTTGTTATTTACTTGGTCCTGTTAAGTATGTTCAGGCATTTAAATCAAATAATATTAGGAAATATAAGGTTGAGGATACAGCTTCAGTAAATTTATTTTTTAAATCTGGAACTTTATGTACTCTAAATGTATCTGATACTATAACTTCACCATGGAGTTATGAATTAACAGCCGGAGAAAATCCTGCTTATCCAATAACTGACCAATCTTCATATTTTATTGGAGGAACAAGAGGTTCTGTTCAATTCCCAAATTTAAAGTTATGGTACTATAAAAAAGAAAGAAGTTGGTGGAATAATATTTTTAATAATAAAATTAAAGTTCAAAAAAGCAATGAAACTTTAATTAATCAGATCGATCACTTTTCTAGAGTAGTTTTAAAAAAAGAAAAACCAAAAGTGACTGGTAAGGATGGGTTAAATTCTTTAATTATTTTTGATGCAATAAACAAAAGCTCTAAATCAGGCAAAAAAATAAGAATTAATTAATTTTTTTAACCTTCTTTGTACCCTCAACTCTAATAAACAAAACTCCAAAAATGATAATTCCAATAAGACCAACTATTTTACTTATATCTGCTGGAACCCCAAAAATTAAAAAATTAATTATTGTTGACCATAATAATTGTGAATATTGAAAATTAGTTACAAATGACAAATTAGATAATTGAATTGCATAAATAATTATAAAATGACTTATAAAACCAAAAATTCCCATAGCAACTAAACCAATCCAATAAATATTATTTTCAATTGGTACCCAATTAAATGAAATATAAATTGTAAATATCAAAGCTCCTGTTACAGCAGTATAAAAAACTGCTGTGAATGGCTCATTATTGCCAGAAATAAGTTTTGTAAAAAATTGATAAAGTGCCCAACATAATGGTGGCACTATAGGAAAGATTAATTCTGGCGATAGCACTTTCATACTAGGTCCTAAAGCATAAATAATTGATCCAAAACTTAGCAACATTAAGATGATACCTTTAGGGGATAAAATATCTTTTAAAAAATATGCTGATAAAAGTGACACAATTAGAGGTGCACTAAAAAACACAACATAAATATCGACTAAGTCAAATCTTTGTAACGAGTTAAACATGAAAAATGTTGCTGTTACCATTAATAATGATCTGATAATTTGAATTTTAAAATTTCTTGATAAATTTAGTTTTGGTTTAAAGATTAAAAAATAAACACAAAGTGCTACAAAGTGGAAAAAAAACCGACCCCAAACGGCTTGTGTAACAGGCATTACATTTCCCAAGTATTTAGCAGTTGAGTCCATGCACACAAATAAAAAAAAACCAGAAGCAGATAGAAAAATTACTTTAATTAAAGAAGTTTTTTGATTTTTTGGCATGAAATTTTATGAAAATATTTTCAAAAAGTTACATTACCACGCCTACTTGCCAAGGATTAAATTCCTCGTCACCGTAGCCATTAATTTCGCTTTTTGATTTATTTCCTGAGGCAGTATTTACAACTAGATCAAATATTTTTTTACCAACTTTTTCAACATCTTCTTTACCTTCTGCAATAGTCCCACAATTTATATCCATATCTTCTTCCATTTTTTCATACATAGCGGTATTTGTTGATAATTTTAAACTTGGAACTGGTTTGCATCCAAAACATGAACCTCTTCCGGTTGTAAAACAAATTACATTTGCGCCTGAAGCTACTTGACCTGTTACAGATACAGGGTCATATCCTGGAGAGTCCATAAAGTTAAAACCTTTATTTTTTAGTGGTTCTGCGTATTCTAGTACATCTTCTAGTATTGATTTACCACCTTTTGCAACTGCACCTAATGATTTTTCAAGTATTGTAGTTAAACCACCTCGTTTATTTCCAGGAGCAGGATTGTTATCCATGGTGCTGTTATTAATAGAAGTGTAATTCTTCCACCATTTTAATCTCTTCAATAATTTGTTTGCAGTTTCTTGGCTATTTGCTCTATTAATCAAAAGATGTTCAGCCCCATAAATTTCAGGAGTTTCAGATAATATTGAACTACCACCTTTTTTAACTAACAAATCAGCAGCAACACCTAAAGCTGGATTTGCTGTAATACCAGAGTAGCCATCTGAGCCTCCACATTGAAGAGCTAAAGTTAAATGACTAACAGATTGAGGTAATCTCTTTATCTTATTAGCCTCAGGTAACAGATTTTTTATTTGCGATAAAACTTTTTCTACAATTTTTTTAGTGCCACCCTCATCTTGAATTGTCAGAAAGTGAATTCTATTATGTTTTTTTAAAGACTCGTCAAATAAACTTACTTGTGCACACTCACAACCTAATCCAATTACAAATACATGAGAAAAATTTGGATGGTTCTTAAAACCATCAATTGTTCTTTGAAACATTTGCATTCCTTCGCTCATAGTATTCATTCCACATCCAGTTGAGTGAGTAATCGGGACTATTCCATCAATATTAGGATAATCATGTAGAATGCTAGAATATTTTATTTTTTCAACAATCATCTTGGTAACAGTTGCTGAACAATTTACTGTACTAACAATTCCTATATAATTTCTGGTAGCTACTTGATCGTTGTCTCTTAAAATTCCATTGAAATAGGTATCAACTTTTTCATCAACGATTGTTTTTTTACTTTTTACATTGAATTTCCTATCAAATTCTTTGAATTCCAAATTATGAGAATGAACATGTTCTCCAGCAGTAATATTCTTTGATGCAAATCCAATTATCTGATCATACTTAATTATAGGATCACCTTTGTTTATAGGCTTTAAACAAACTTTGTGTCCAAACGGGATAGGATCAATAGTACTTATCTCTTGACCATTAATTTTAGTTTTTTCTGGTATAATAAATTGACTTACACCAACATTATCATTTTTATTGAGTACAATTAGACTATTCATTTTTTAATTTAAGTTTTATATATCAATATAATATATTTTATTATTTTATGAAAAAGAAGAATTTAAGAAGTAAACAATGGTTTGACGATCCAAAAGATCCAGGTATGACAGCCATGTATTTAGAAAGATACCTAAATTATGGACTTACAAGAAAAGAACTTCAGTCTGGAAATCCAATTATTGGAATAGCGCAATCTGGGAGTGATTTATCTCCATGTAACCGACATTTCTTGGAATTGAGCAAAAGAATTAAAGATGGAATTAGAAGAGCAGGTGGTATTCCGATGGAATTTCCTACTCATCCAATTCAAGAAACTGGAAAAAAACCTACTGCAATGTTGGACAGAAACTTATCATATTTGTCTTTGGTTGAGATACTTTATGGATACCCACTTGATGGAGTTATACTTACAACTGGATGTGATAAAACTACCCCAGCAGCGTTAATGGCAGCTGCAACAGTTAATATTCCTGCAATTGTTTTGTCTGGTGGCCCAATGCTTGATGGAAATTATAAAGGTAAGAAAGCTGGTGCAGGAACTATTATTTGGGAAGCTAGAAGATTACATGCTAAGGGAGAAATTAATTACGAAGAATTTATGGATATGGCAGCAGCATCTTCACCAAGTCCTGGTCATTGTAATACAATGGGAACTGCTTCATCAATGAATTCTGTTGCTGAGGCATTGGGAATGTCTTTACCAGGTTGTGCAGTAATTCCAGCTCCTTATAGAGAAAGAGAACAAATTTCTTTTGAGACTGGATCGAGAATTGTAAAAATGGTTCACGAAGATTTAACTCCTTCGAAAATTATGACAAAGAAAGCTTTTGAAAATGCAGTTATAGTTGCAAGTGCTATAGGAGCATCTAGTAATTGTACCACACATTTAATTGCTATCGCAAAACACATGGGTGTAAAATTTGATCTATCTAATTGGCAAAAACTTGGGCACAAAATACCCTTATTAGCAAACTGCCAACCTGCAGGTGAACATTTAATGGAAGGTTTTTATAGAGCTGGAGGTATACCAGCAATCATGAAAGAATTAATGAAGAATAATAAAATTCACCAAAACATAATTACTGTAACCGGTAAAACAGTTGCGCAAAACTTAAGAAAAAAAATTGATGTAGATAGGGATGTGATTAAAACATTTAAAGATAATTTGACTGATAAGGCTGGGTTTCTAGTTATGAAAGGAAATTTCTTTTCATCAGCAATTATGAAAACTTCAGTAATTAGTAAAGAATTTAGAGAAAGATATTTATCAAATCCCAAGCACCCTAATGTTTTTAAAGGTAAAGCAGTAGTTTTTGAAGGTCCAGAGGATTATCACCATAGGATTAATTCCAAGAAGTTAAATATTGATGAAAATTCAATTTTAATAATAAGAGGCTGTGGCCCTGTTGGATACCCTGGTTCTGCTGAGGTGGTTAATATGCAACCACCAGATAGACTACTAAAAAAAGGGATTAATGCACTTCCAACTCTTGGAGATGGAAGACAGAGCGGTACCTCTGAAAGCCCATCTATTCTTCATGTATCACCAGAGTCTGCTGTTGGCGGTGATTTAGCTATTGTTAAGACAGGAGATAAAATGACAATAGATCTTAATAAAAGAAGAGTTGATCTTCAAATAACAAAGTCTGAATTTATTAAAAGAAGAAAAAAGAAAAGGATAAAAAAACTTACAAATCAAACACCGTGGCAAGAAATATCTAGATCAAATGTTGGTCAACTTGAAGACGGTGCATGTATTTTGTCAAGAGATCAGTATTTAGATATCACTAAAACAAAAGGTGTTCTAAGAAACTCTCATTAGATGAAACCAAAAATTTTAGTTTCTCGAAAAATTTCTGATGGTGCTGAAGAAATATTAAAAAAAGAATTTGATGTAACTCTTAATTTAGAAGATAAACCTTACACCTACGAAGAATTAATAAAACTTGCTAATGAGTATGATGGTATAATCTCAACAAGTTTTGATAAATTAGATAAAAACTTTTTTGATAATTTAAGCGGAAAATTAAAAATTATTGGTCATGTTGGGGTTGGATATGACAATATTCATATACAATCAGCTAAAGAAAAAAATATCAAGGTTTCAAATACACCAAATGTATTAAACGATGCTGTAGCAGAAATAACAATCCTTTTAATTTTAGCATCATCAAGAAGAATTGGTGAGGCCTATAATCTTGTGAAGTCAAATACTTGGAAAGATCATAGACCAGATATAACTAAATTAATGGTTGGTAATGAAATTACAGGAAAAACTTTAGGTATAATAGGCATGGGAAGGATTGGGCAAATAGTTGCAGATAGGGCTAGAGCTTTTAAAATGAAAATAGTTTATTACAATAGAAGCAAGTTAGCTAATAATTTAGAAAAAGATGCAACTTATTACCCTGATTTAAAATCAATGCTACCAAATTGTGATTATGTAAGTTTGCATACTCCTGCTACCTCAGAAACTAAAAATATAATTAATTCAGAAATTTTAAAACTATTTCCAAAACATTCAGTTTTCATAAATACTTCGAGAGGATCAACAGTAGATGATGATGCTCTGATTGATGCTTTACAAAATAAAAAAATCTATGGAGCCGGATTAGATGTTTTTAATAACGAACCTAATCTTGACAAGAGATATCTAGAATTAGAAAATTGTTTTGTTCTTCCTCATGTAGGTAGTGCGACACATGAAACTCGGCTAGCTATGAGTATGTTAGCCGTAAATAATATAAAATGTTTTTTCTCTCAAAAACCTCTTTTATCAGAAGTTGTTTAAACGACACAACTTTTAGTTGTAATTACATAAACTAATTATCTTTAGAAATTTATTTCCGTCTTTTGTTTGAATTTTTTTTCTCTTTATGTTTAAATTTAGAAAAACATAACCGAGAGGGAAAATAATGTTAAAATTAATAACAAAAATAACTGCTGCTATAGCTGTGGTCTCTATTGCTTTATTTGGTTCTGCAAATGCAAAAACTTTAAAAATAGAAACTCACTTTACAGCTAGCTCACCTAATGGTGAAGTTGCAGCTCAATTCGCTAAAAACGTTGAAAAGTTTTCTGGCGGAAGCTTAAAAGTACAAATGTTCTACTCATCATCAGTTACAGGAAAGTCTGCTGAGGTATTTAACTCTGCACAAACTGGAATTATTGACTGTGATATGACAGGTGCTGGATACCAAACTGGTAAAAATGCAGCGTTCCAATTCGCAGGCGATGTAATGGGTGGATATGATAACCCATATCAACAATATGAATTCTTGAATTTCCCAGGAGCTCAAGAAGCTGTTGATGCACTTTACAATAAATATGGAATGACATTAATTGGTTGGTGGATACCAGGACATGAGTCTTTGATATCTAGCAGACCAATTCCAGATGTTGCTTCACTAAAAGACTTTAAATTTAGATCACCTCCAGGAATGGAAAGTATGATCTTTACAGCATTAGGAGCAAAACCAATAGTTATGGACTTCGGTGAAGTTCCAACTGCTTTACAAACTGGTCTAATTGATGGTGCTGACTATTCATCATTAGCAACAAACTACGCTGGTGGACACTATGAGCAAAACAAATATGCTACATATCCAGGTTTCCACTCTATGCCAGCTGACCACCTAGCTTGTAACACAAAAGTTTGGAACAAGTTAAAACCTCATGAACAAGGTGCAATGTTAGCTGCAATCGAAATTTGTGGTAGAACTATCACTAGCTTAGTTGAGAGAAAAAACGCAGAAGCTGTAAAAGCTTTGAATGAAATGGGCGTTACTCTTCACGACTGGTCTAGAGAGGACAGACTTAAATTCAGACAAGCTGCACTTGGCGCTTGGGAAGAATGGAAGAAAAAGTCTCCAGAAGCTGCTGCTCTTATAGAGATACACAAAGCTTACATGAAAGCTAACGGTATCCTGTAATAAAAAGCACTTAATAAAATATAGAAGGGCCTGAAATAGGCCCTTCTTATAAATTTTTTTTGCCAATGAGTGATAAAGAATTACAAGATAAGCAATTACAAGAGCAAAACGAAAAAGTTGCAAGTAAAGATGATTTTCCAATAACTTGGATTGATAGAATTTCATTATTTTTAAGCCATACAATTAAATATTTAATTCCCGTAATTGTAATCGTAATGATGTACGAAATTTTCATGAGATATATACTGGAAAAACCAACTCTGTGGGTTAATGAGCTATGTCTATGGTTGGCAGGTGTTTGTTATTTAGTTGGTGGAATATATGCTACAAGACTTAGAAGTCATATCAGAATTGTCTTATTATATGACTATGTAAGCAGGCCAACTCAGCGTATTTTTGATCTAATTAGTACTCTTATTATTGTTACTTTTGCAGCTGCTGTAATTTATGGAGGCATGGAAGATGCATATAGATCATTTATAAATTGGGAGAGATTTGCAACTTATTGGGATCCACCAATTCCTGCAACTATGAAGCCACTCACGCTTATTTGTATATTTCTTATAGCGCTTCAATCAATAAATAATTTAATTATTGATTGGAAAAATCCTAAAGAAAAACAGTACCAACCTGCCAAAGATTTAAAATAAAATGGAATTTGAGATAGGGACACTCTCGATAATACTAATAGTAGGGCTATTAGCATTGATATCAATAGGTGTGCCTATGGGTTTTGCTTCAGGTTTTATGGGAGCAGTGCTTGTATTTTTATACATAGGTGAACATGCTTTAGGAATTTTACTTTCAAGGTATTATTCTCTTGTTGTAACTTACTCATTCTTATCTGTACCATTATTTATATTCATGGCCTCCTTACTCGAACGCTCGAATATTGCAAGAGACTTGTATGATGCGTTAAATGCTTGGTTAAGGAAAACTAGAGGCGGAGTAGGTGTAGTAACAGCAATCATGGCAACAATAATGGCAGCGATGAGTGGTATAATCGGAGGAGAGATAGTTTTATTGGGGCTGATTGCATTGCCTCAGATGTTGAGATTGAAATATGATCAAGATATGTCGATTGGTATTATTTGTGCATCGGGTTCTTTAGGCACAATGATCCCACCATCTATTGTTTTAATTATTTATGGACTAACAACAGAAACTTCAATTACCATGTTGTTCCAAGAAGCAATCGTTCCTGGTCTAATGATATCCGGTTTAATAATTACATACATTCTTATTAGAACAAGAATACAACCTCATCTTGCACCTTTAAGTGATGAACCAGCTTTAACTTTAAAAGAAAAGATGTCATATCTCCCTGGTCTTTTACCACCTATTGGTATTGTAATAATTGTTTTGGGTTCAATTTATTCTGGAATGACTGGTATTACTGAAGCAGCTGGTATGGGTGTAGTTGCAACACTAATTATTATTGCCGCTAGAAAAGAACTGACATGGTTTTTGTTTAAAGATGCACTTGTTAGAACTTTTAAAGCTTCAGGAACTATATTAACTATTACTTTTGGTGCTACAGTTTTAGCAGGAGCTTATTCTCTTGCGGGTGGACCAACTTATGTAGCAGAAACTATTTTAGCTTATGATTTAAAACCAATGTATCTAATTTTTATGATGCAAATAATGTTTTTAATAATGGGTGCATTCATGGATTGGGTTGGAATAGTTCTATTAGCAATGCCAGTTTTTTTACCAATAGTACTAGCTCTAGGTTTTGATCCTATTTGGTTTGGAATACTATTCTGTGTAAATATGCAAGTTTCATTTTTAAGCCCACCATTTGGTCCTGCAGCATTCTATTTAAAATCAGTTGCTCCACCTCACATTTCACTAACTGATATTTTCAGAGGTTTTGCACCATTTATAGTAATCCAATTGATTGTTTTAGCTTGTGTTATGTTCTTTCCAGAAGCAATGACGCAAAACTTCCACGATTTTGTCCCTAGAAAATAATGCAAAATATAGGTTTTATTGGTACTGGCCTTATGGGCTTTCCAATGGCAAAAAACATACTAAAAGCTGGATACAAAGTTAGAGCATTTAATAGATCCAAAAATAAAGCTGAGCCGCTAAAAAACTTTGGTGCTGAAATTTCAAATTCAATAGCTGAACTTGTTAAAGAAAGTCATGTGGTAATTACAATGTTAACTAATGATGATGCGGTCAATGAAGTTATAGGTAGTGATGAATTTTTAAATAATTTACAACCTAATTCAACTGTAATTGATATGAGCTCTGTAAAACAAACTACAGCAGTTAATCACGGAAAAAATTTAAAATCTCGAAAAATTAATTACTTAGATGCACCAGTTTCAGGTGGAACGATAGGAGCCGAAGAAGCATCTCTTGCCATAATGATTGGTGGAGAACACATAGTTTTTGAGTCAGTTAAAGAAATTTTAAAATCAATGGGAAATCCAACTCTTGTTGGTCCAATAGGATGTGGCCAGGTTTCTAAATTAGCAAACCAAATTATTGTTGGATTAGCTATTGGTGCTGTTGCTGAAGCAGTTACTCTTTGTGAAAAAGCTGGAGCAGACCCAAATAAAATGATTAAGGCCTTATCTGGAGGTTGGGCCGATAGTAAAGTTCTTAGAACACACGGAAAAAGAATGATAGATAAAGATTTTAGTCCCAAAGGCAAAACATCAGGTCAGCTAAAAGATATGAATAATATCTTAGAATGTGCAAATAATTATAATACTCAATTACCTATTTCAAATTTAGTTAAAGAAATGTATAA
>QCEU01000011.1 GCA_003280485.1 Pelagibacteraceae bacterium AG-359-O02 | reverse complement strand
GACATTTTTCTCATTTTTAATTTGGAGTTATTTAATTCCATTAAATAAAGAAAAAATTATTTCTGTGATATTTATTTTATTAATTTGTTCACTGACCGACATTGGAGGATATTTAGTTGGCAAAGCAATAGGTGGAAAAAAATTTAGTAATATTAGTCCAAACAAAACATATTCTGGAGTGGTTGGATCATTTATACTACCATTAATTATTTGTTATATTTTTTATACCTATTTGAACAATCAATTTTCCTTTAACTTAAATGTGATAACTATAATACTTTCAGTTTCTTTTATCTCTCAATTAGGCGATTTACTTATTTCATTTTTTAAAAGAAAAGCTAAAATTAAAGATACGGGCAATATTATACCAGGACATGGAGGAATACTCGATAGAATAGATGGAATTCTTTTAGGTCTGCCTTTTGGAATTTATTTAATTTCTATATAAATGATAAAAGATATTTATATACTAGGTTCTACAGGATCAGTTGGTACGACCACCTTAAAAATAATTGATAAAGATAAAAGAAATTTTAATATAAAGTTATTAACCACTAATGGAAATGTTAATAAAATCTTCAAGCAGGCATTAAAATACAATGTTAATAAAATCGTAATATTTGATAAAGAAAAATATAAAAAAAATCTTGAAAAATTTAAAGAAAGAAAAATTAAAGCTTATTCAACGATTAAAGATGCTCTAAAAAGTAATAAAAAAAAATCACATCTTACTATTAATGCAATTTCAGGAATTGATGGATTGGAACCATCATTAAATATAATTAAATATACAAAAAACTTTGCTACAGCAAATAAAGAATCGATTATTTGTGGATGGGAGTTTTTAGATAAAGAATGTAAAAAAAATAAAACAAATTTTATACCCTTAGACTCAGAGCACTTTTCCATATGGACTTTGTTAAAACCTGGAAATCATAATCTAATTAAAAAAATATATTTAACTGCTTCTGGAGGCCCATTCTTAAATAAAAAACTAAAAAATATAAAAAATATAAAACCAAAGCTAGCTTTAAAACACCCTAATTGGAAAATGGGAAAAAAAATAACAATTGATTCTGCAACAATGATGAATAAGATTTTTGAAGTTATAGAAGCTAGCAAAATTTTTGATTTGAATATCAATAAATTTGAAATTTTAATTCATCCAAGATCATATCTACATGCAATTGTGCATTTTAATAATGGATTAACAAAATTATTAGCTCATAACACAACTATGGAGATTCCTATAACTAATGCAATTTATGAAAATAATTATAATTATTATGATAAACATAATTTTAATTTTAACAAATTAAATGGCAATAATTTTATTAAACCGTCTAAACAAAATTTCCCTCTTTTAAATATATTAAATAGTAATTTCAAAAATACATATTTTGAGGTAATTTTAGTCTCAATTAATGATCTTCTTGTAAAAAAATATTTAGAAAATAAAATTTCTTATTTTTCACTGCATAAATTCATGTTAACTTTGATAAAAGAACCATTTTTATCAAAATTTTTTGACTTAAAACCTAAAAATATTAATGATATTAAAAATATGGTAATTAGAACAAACCAGTATGTTGAAAAATATTTAAAATATAATGTTAAACAAAATTAAAAATATTTTTTTTATAGTTTTTATTCATTTACTTTTGTTAATTGATCCAGTCTATGCAAAAAAATATAATGAAATTAAGGTTTCAGGGAATGAAAGACTTACTTTAGAAACAATCACAATGTTTTCAGGCTTAAATCTTGAGAGTGAAATAGAGAACAAAGATTTAAATAATGCGATAAAAAACCTATACAAAACTAACTATTTCAAAAATATTAAAATTATCACCAGTAAAGATATCATTTTGATTGATATTGAGGAAAATCCAATTGTTCAATCAATAAAAATAAACGGGATCAAAAGAAAATCTATAATTACTAAATTATCAGATATAACAAAAAAAAGTGAAAAATATCCCTTTCTTCAACAAAATGTAAAAAATCAAAAAAATCTTTTATTAAATGTTGTTAGGAGTAGTGGTTTTTACTTCGCCGATGTAGAAGTAAAAATTATTGATAATCAAAATAATTCTGTTGACTTGCTTTATGAGTTTGAATTAGGCAAACGGGCAATTATTAAAAAAATAAATTTTCAAGGAAATAAAATTTTTAGAGATAGTAAACTTAGAAATGTTATAAAATCTGAGGAAGGAAAGTTTTGGAAGTTCATAACTTCAAATAAATATATGGATGAAAATAAGATTAAAAAAGATGAAATATTTTTAGAAAAATATTATAAAAATAAGGGATATTTTAATGTTAAAATAAAATCATCATATGCAAAAAATATTAACAATGAATATTTTGAATTAAACTTTAATATCGATGCAGGTCAAAAGTATTATTTCAATAATATAACATTAGAAAGAAATGAAAATTTTGATTTAGAAAACTTTAGCCAATTAAATGAAAAATTACAAAAACTCAAGGGGAAAAAATATTCTTTAAAAAAGTTAAATTTATTAATTGATGAAATTGACAATTTAGCACTTCAAAAGGAATTTGTTTTTTTAAATACAAAATATGATTTGTCAGTATTAGATCAAAATAAAATCGATATTATTTTTAAATTTAATAATCTAGATAAATCTTATGTAGAACAAATTAATATTTTTGGTAACTTTATAACAGAGGAAAAAGTTATTAGAAATTCTCTAATAGTTGATGAAGGAGATCCATTCAACGACATTTTATTCCAAAAATCTATTAATAATATCAAATCTAGAGGTATCTTTAAATCTGTATCTTCGGACATAAAAACATCGAAAACAGATAATCAAAAAAAAGTTATTGATATTATGGTTGAAGAATCACCTACAGGAGAAATATTTGCTGGCGCAGGAACTGGAACATCAGGAGCAACAATTTCTGCTGGTATACAAGAAAAAAACTATCTTGGAAAAGGTATAAAATTAAAAACTAATATACTTGTATCCGAAGATCAAATTAAAGGAAAATTTCAAGTTGTGAACCCAAATTTTAAAAATACAGATAGATCCTTAAATACTATTATTGAGAGTACAAGTTCAGACTTTCTTTCTACAGGAGGATTTAAAACGTCTAGAACAGGCTTTGGTATAGGCACAGGATTTGAGCAATATTCTGATTTGTTTGTAAACCTTGATATTTCTGCATACTACGAAAAATTGGAAACTTCTTCAACCGCATCAGCGCATAAAAAAAAACAAGAAGGTGATTATTTGGAAAATTTAATCTCTTATGGGGTAACATTGAATAAACTTGATCAAAACTTTCAACCTACAGATGGCTATAATCTTAATTTTGCTCAAGTTCTGCCAATTTATTCGGATGATCTTTCAATTAGTAATACCTTAAATTTTTCAAAATATCATTCTGTATCAGATAATTTAATATTATCAGGAAAGTGGTTTTTTAAATCAGTAAATTCTATAGACGATGATGTAAGAGTATCTAGAAGAGTATATATACCGAGTAGTAAATTAAGAGGATTTGAAACCGGAAAGATTGGACCAAAAGATGGAGATGAATACGTAGGTGGAAATTTTGGATCTGCACTTAATATAAATTCTACTTTGCCTAACGTTTTTAGTGGTTATGAAAATATTGATGTTAGTCTTTTTTTTGATGCAGCTACATTAAGGGAAGTTGATTATGATAGTTCTTTAGAATCCAGCAAAATTCGATCTGCTACAGGTATATCTGTAAATTGGTTTACAGTTATTGGTCCGTTATCATTTTCTTATGCTATTCCACTTTCTAGCGAACCTTCTGATAAAAAAGAGTCTTTTAGATTTAGAATAGGAACATCTTTTTAATAATGAAAAAAAAAATTTTAATTTTTATCTTATTAAATATTCTTACATTAAATTCCAAGGCAGAAATTGTTTATATTGATATTAACTTTATTTTAAATTCATCTGATGTAGGAAAAAATCTAAATATTTATTTACAAACAATTAAAAATAAAAATTCATTGAAATATGAGAAAATTGAAAATGATCTGGTTAATAAAGAAAAATCCTTAATAGCACAACAGAATATTTTAGATAAAGAGCAATTTCAAAAAAAATTACAAAAACTAACTTCAGAAGTTCAAAAATATAGATCTGACAAGAAAGTTTCCTTAGAAGAATTAAATAATATAAAAATAAATAAGACCAAAGAAATTTTATTGGCATTAAATCCAATTATTACTAAATATGTTGATGAAAATTCTATATCTATAGTAATACCAAAAAAAAATATCGTTGTGGGCAGAAAAAACCTAGATATAACAAATCAAATAATTAAATTACTAAATAATAATATTACAAAGCTAGAATTTTAAATGAAAAATCTTTTTTTTAAAAAAAAAATAATATTAAGATTAATGAAGTTCTTTCAATACTAAATTTAAATAAACAAAAAAAAAATTATGATATCAAAGACATAAAAGACTTAAACACTGCTAATCTAAATGATATTTCTTTTTTTCATTCAATTAAATATCTGGATTCACTAAAAAAAACAAAATGCAAATTACTCGTTACAAATAAAAAATTTGCACCTTTTATGCCTAAACAGATAAATGTTATATATGTAGAAAATATATTGTTATCTGTTTCTAAGATTACAGCATTATTTTATCCTTCTGCACTTGATGATCATTTTGATTCTGATGTAAGAATTTTCAATAAAAAAAAATATCCTGATACTAAATTTGGCAAAAATGTTCTTTTAGGAAAAAATGTTATTATTGGTAAAAAATCATCTGTAGGACATAATACAATAATTGAGAGAAATGTAAAAATTGGCAAAAATTGTAATATTGGTAGCAATGTAATTATTAAGAACACTATTATTGGAGATAATACAAATATTCTTGATGGGGCAGTTTTAGGTAAAAAAGGATTTGGTTTTTTCCCTGACAAATTAAAAAATATAAGATACCCACATGTAGGAATGGTAGTTGTAGGAAATAATGTAGAGATTGGGTGTAATAATACAATAGACAGAGGATCATTGACAAATACAATTATTGGTGATGGAACTTTTTTGGATAATCAAGTCCATATAGCGCATAATGTTAGAATAGGAAAAAATTGTATAATTACTGGTCAGGTTGGATTTGCTGGAAGTTCAACTATTGGTGATAAAGTAATGATTGGAGGACAGTCGGGAATCTCTGGTCATATAACTATTGGCGATAATGTGCAAATTGGAGGGGGAAGTGGTGTCATCAAAAATATCCCTTCAAATAATAAAGTAATGGGATACCCTGCAAAAAATATTAGAAACTTTTTAAAAGACAGTAAATTAAATGACTAATTTAAATAAAGAACAAATTAAAAATCTTCTCCCTCATAGGGAACCAATGTTATTAATTGACGAATTAAGAAATATTAAAAAACTTTTCTCTGCCACTGCCATTGTAAATGTTAAAAAAGATAGTTTTTTTGTTAATGGACATTTCCCTGGAGAGCCGGTAATGCCTGGCGTTCTAATAGTTGAAGCTTTTGGACAGGCTGCTGCTGCTTTAACTGCAAACGGATTAGATAAAGCTACGTATGAAAATAAGTTAGTTTTTTTAATGACAATTGAAAAAGCTAGATTTAGAAATCCAGTAATACCAGATTGTATTCTAGAACTTAATATTGAGGCTATAAGATCACATGGTAGAGTATGGAAGTATAAAGGAACAGCTTTTGTTGGTGATAAAAAAATGGCTGATGCGCAATGGTCAGCAACAATTGTTGATAGAAAGTAATAATCAGTAGTAATAGTTGATAAGAAATAAATTCTAAATTTGTTATCAATTATGTGTGATCCATAAAACAGCAATTGTAGACTTAAAAGCAAAGATTGCAGATAATGTTCAGATAGGGCCTTATTGTTTTATAGGCCCAGAGGTAGAAATAGGAAACAACTCAATTATACATTCCCATGTAAATATAGTTGGTAATACAAAGATAGGAGAGAATAACCAAATATATCCTTTCTCATCTATTGGAACTCCTCCTCAAGATTTAAAATATAAAGGAGAAAAAAATTCAATAATTATTGGAAATAACAATAAGTTTAGAGAGTATGTTAATATAAATCCTGGGACAGAACAAGGTGGTGGAATAACCAGAATTGGAGATAATAACTTATTAATGGTTTATTGCCATGTAGCACATGATTGTATGATATCGAACAATGTTGTTTTAGCTAACAACGTTCAAGTAGGCGGGCATGTTACCATTCAAAACAACGCAATAGTGGGTGGAAGTTGTGCGATACACCAATTTTCTAGAATAGGTGAGCATGCGATGATAGGTGGAATGACTGGAGTTTTGAGTGATGTCATTCCGTTTGGTTTATCAATGGGTAATAGAAATAACTTAATGGGATTAAATCTTATTGGATTAAGAAGATCTAAAGTTTCAAATGAAAATATTAAAAAAATACAATTAGCTTATGAAATAATATTTAAAACTCCAAGTTTTAGAGAAAATATAGGACTACTTAATAATGATCTTAAAGAAAATGAGTTTGTAAAAAAAATACTCAGTTTTATAAATACAGACAAAAAAAGACCAATATCACTTCCACGTAACAAATAATGATAGGACTTTTTTTAGGAGAAAAAGATCTACCAAATGAAATTATTGAAAAAATAGAGAAAAAGAAGATAAAATATTTCATCATAGATCTTACAAAAAATAACAAATTCAAAAAAAATAAGCATAGTTTTTTTATTAACATAGGTAAATTTGGTGAGATTTTAAATCTTATCAAATCACAAAAATGTAAAAAGGTCATATTTGCAGGAAATATAGTTAAACCTAAAATATCAAAACTAAAATTAGACTTAAGAGGGCTATTTTATATTCCAAGAATAGTTAAAGCGTCAAAAAAAGGTGACGCAGCAATATTAAAAGTTTTAATTAAAATTTTGTCTGAAAATAAAATTAAAGTTATTAAATTAAATACCTTCAACCCAGAGTTAACATTAAAGAGAGGAATTTATACAAAAACTAGACCAACTTTATTTGAAAAGGAAGAGATAGTTAAAGGGATTAAAGAATTAAAAAAGATAAATTCGCACAACCATACACAAGCAGTGATAATAAGAGATAACAAAATCATTTCTAGAGAAACAAGAAAAGGTACAAAAGTAATGATAAAATCTGTTACTAAATCCAAAATAAAAAAAGGTATTTTAATAAAACTACCTAAAACAAAACAAGATTTAAGGGTAGATTTACCCACAATTGGAATTGATACATTTAAAGATTGTAATGAGATTGGCATCAAGGGGATTGTTATTAAATCAAATCAAAATATTATATTAAATAAAGAAGCCTGTATTAAATATGCAAATCAAAATAAACTCTTTTTAATAGCTATATGAAAAAAATTTTTGTTCTTACAGGCGAACCCTCAGGAGATAAATTAGCGTCAGAAGTAATATCACAAATAAAAACAAAAAAAGCTGATTTAGAATTCTTAAGTGTTGGTGGAACAAACTTGGAAAAATTAGGTATAAAGACAATCTATGACCAAAAAGAAATAACTTATATAGCTTTTACAGATATATTGTTAAATTTTTTTAAAATAAAACGTAAAATTAAAGATACTGTTAATGAAGTTTTAAAATTTAACCCAGATATTTTATTTAGTGTTGATAGTCCAGATTTTACATTAAGAGTAGCAAAACTAGTCAAAGAAAAAAATCCAAAAATAAAGATAATTCATTTTATTGCCCCTAAAGTTTGGGCATGGAGAGAGGGTAGGGTAAAGAAAATGAAGGAATTTTTAGACCATATTTTACTGCTTTTTAGGTTTGAAAAAGAATATTTTGATAAAGAAAAACTAACCAACACTTTTGTAGGTCACCCTTTGTTAGATAAAAAAATTAATGAAAATATCCAAATAGACCAATTTTTAGATAAAAAAAAAATTATATCAATTTTTCCTGGAAGCAGAACTTCAGAGATAAATCACCATATGCCAATTCTAATTAATTTTATTAAAAAAATGAATAGCAATGATCCCAATTATAATTTCATATTTCATGCAACTGATAAAAATAAAGAACGTATATCGAGTTATATTTCAAAAGAACACATACAAAATCTAGAAATTATAAATGACGATAAAATTAAAACTGCAGTTTTAAAAAAATCAATTTTTGCTGTGGTAAAATCTGGAACAGTTTCTTTGGAGGTTTGTAAATTGAATGTTCCGTCAATAATTATATATAAAATGAATTTTGTTAATTTTTATTTAGCAAAATTTCTATTAAATATAAAATTTGTTAATATGATAAATATTATCAATAATAGAGAAGTCATTCCAGAGTTGATACAATCTGAATGTAATGCTGAGGAAATATTTAGAAGCGTTTACTATTTTCTAAAAAAACCAGATTTAATTGCCAAACAAAAAGATGAAATAAAAAAAACTCTTGAAACTTTGACTTCTCCTAGTTCTTCGACTGAAGAAGCATCAAATATTATATTATCCTATATTTCCTAATCTTTTTATTACTTCGTTTTTTCCAAGAGATAATATTATATCATATATTCCTGGACCAAATTTAGATCCTGTTAACATTATTCGTAATGGCTGCCCAATACCCTTAAAATTTGTATTGTTCAATTTTATTAACCCATTTATGATTTGTTCTAAATTTACTCTATCAAAAACTTCTAATTCTGAAATCTTCTCTTTAAATAAATGTATTATTTTTTTAGCTTCATCGTTTATCAGCTCTTTATCATTTTCATTAATAATAACTTTATCATTTAATATGTATTTAGAATTGTTAAATATATCCTCAAGTGTTTTTGCTTTATTTTTTAAAAAAGTTAATGAGCTCTTTATTGTATTTTCTTTATCTTCTTTAATTCTATCTTTATACATCTCACAATATTCTTTTAACTTTTTGTACAATATATTTTCTTCAGTATTTTTTATGTAATATTCATTCATAGAAAGAATTCTACTCATATCAAGTTTTGAAGGTGATTTACCTATTCCATCTAAATTAAAAAGTTTTATACTTTCATCTAAGTTAAAAATTTCCTTATCTTTATAAGACCATCCTAACCTTAGTAGGTAATTTCTAAGTGACTCAGGTAGAATACCAATTTTTGAGTAATCTTCTAATGTTGAGGCATTGTCTCTTTTTGAAAGTTTCTTACCATCTATTGTATGAATAAGAGGTATATGAGCAAATTGTGGAATATCCCACCCTAATGCTTCATATATCTGTATTTGTTTAAAAGTATTTATTTTATGATCGTCTCCTCTTATAATATGAGTCATTTCCATATTATGATCATCAACTGACGCAGATAAATTATATGTTGGCGTTTCGTCATTTCTTAAAATAACAAAATCCTCAATAGTATTATTTTCAATCTCCACGTTTCCTTGAACTAGGTCTTTTAGTAGAGAAGTGCCTTCTATTTTACTTTTAAATCTTATAACTGGTTTTATATCACTTGGGGCTTGATCTTCAGAAATATCACGCCATTTTCGATTATACACATAAGGAATTTTTTTTTGTTTAGCTCTTTTCTTTTGTTCCTCTATTTCCTCTGCACTACAAAAGCATTTATAGGCATTCCCATTTTCTAATAATCTTTTAGCAATAGTTACGTGTTCATCAACCATTTTTGATTGAATATACTCTTCACCATCGTGTTCAATTCCCATCCATTTTAGAGAGTTAATTATTTGAACCTTATGTTCTTTCTTAGATCTTTCTTTATCAGTATCTTCTATCCTTAAATAAAATTTACCTGATTTATTTTTTGAATATAACCAATTAAATAGAGCTGTTCTTACTCCACCAATATGAAGAGGGCCGGTAGGAGAAGGAGCAAATCTAGTTGCTACTTTTTTCATGGAATTTATTTAGACTATTTTACTGAAAGTTTCTATATAAAGATACAAGAATTCCTTGAACTTTCACTCTATCTGGGCCAAATATTTTTGTTTCGTAATTTCTATTTGCACTTTCTAATGCAACAGTTTTACCTTTTCTTCTAATTCTTTTCAGCATAGCCTCGTGATCATCTATTAAAGCTACTACAATTTTTCCATTATCTGCAGTATCTGCTTTTTTGACAATAACAGTATCACCATCATTAATTCCAGCTTCAATCATAGAGTCCCCTTGGACCTTTAAACCAAAAAATTCTCCATCTTTTTCAATATTTGCTGGCAGTGGAATTCTAGAAACTTCATTCTGTATAGCTTCAACTGGAGTTCCTGCAGCAATTTTTCCAAGAACAGGGATTTCTGTATCTTTAGAATTATTTAAATTTTCCTCATCTAGTCCTCCCTTAATAACGCTTGGAGAAAAACTGTTATAAATATCGTTAGCAGATGCAGTTTCAGGTAACTTAATTACTTCTAATGCTCT
Organism: Pelagibacteraceae bacterium AG-359-O02; assembly: GCA_003280485.1. Taxonomy (GTDB): domain Bacteria; phylum Pseudomonadota; class Alphaproteobacteria; order Pelagibacterales; family Pelagibacteraceae; genus Pelagibacter. Next base: position 26,095 of record QCEU01000011.1, on the reverse strand, counting down.
CGCTTTATGGGCTAATCTTTTAATGAAGCCTCTTTCTTCCAATGCACTAATAAGTCTGTGGATCCCAGATTTTGATTTTAAATTTAACGATTCTTTCATTTCCTCATATGAAGGCGACACACCTGTAGATCTCAACTTTTTGTTGATAAAGAGAAGCAGGTTTTTTTGTTTTTTAGTTAACATAGAACAAATTAAGTACATCGATGTTCTATAAAAGTTCCTTTATTTATACAACAGCTAAAAAGCACGATAAATCCTGGAAAATTTTATAAAAGAGAAAAAATATTATTATTTTCTAAATCTTTTAAAAGTGATTCACCAATTAAAAAAGTGTTTATTGAGGTCCTGTTTTTTATATCAAGCAATTCATCTTTTGTTTTTAGACCACTCTCAGAAATTAGAGGGGAAGAGTGATTTGAAACAACATCATATATATCATAAGTTGTATTTATCTCAGTTTTAAGAGTTTTTAGGTTTCGGTTATTAATACCAATTAAAGCCTCCGGATATTTTACTGATTTTTCTGCCTCACCAATTGTATGAACTTCAACAATTACACTCATATTATGCTTTAAAGCTTCCTCGTAAATTTCATCAGCAGTTTTTTCAGAAATACCGGCTAATATAATCAGGACTGCATCAGCACCGTAACTTTTTGCTAAAGGTACTTGAAATTTATCAACAAAAAAATCTTTACAAAGAATGGGTAATTCAATTTTTTTTTTAATTTCAGAAATATGAGATAGATTTCCTAAAAAAAAATCTTCTTCAGTTAATACAGACAAACATGTGACATTCTTAGAATTATATATATTGGCAATTTTAACCGGATCATAGTCATCTATCAAAATACCTGCAGACGGACTTGCTTTTTTTATTTCAGCAATTACGGATATTTTATTTTCTGAGATTTTCGTTTGTATTTTCTTTTTGAAATCATAAAAAACGTCCTTCTCATTAATTGCATGCAGTAAGCTATTTATATCGATTTCAAGTTTTAATTTTTCAATTTTAGTTTTCTTTTGATTAATTATTTTCTGAAGGATATTTTCAGACATTTTGTAAACTTTTTAAAAATTTGAATGCTGTGCCAGACTTAATAAAACCTCTAGTAAAATTATAAGCAATTTTAAAATCATCATATTTTTCAGATATCATTAACCCTGCTGCAGCATTTAAACATACGGCTTTTGAAAAATCATTATCTTCACCTTGAAATATTTTTAAAATTTTATCAGAATTAAATTTAGCATCATTTCCGACTAAATTTTCAAATTTGTCTGCATTTACATTTAATTTATTTGGATCAATTATAAACTCTGATATTTCATTATTTTTCAATTGCACAACATTAGTTTTGGCATAAGGTGATATTTCATCTAAACCATCCTCACTATTTAGAATCCAAGCAAATTTTAAATTTAGATTTTTTAGTGCATTGGCAAAAATTTTTAGAAGTTTATTATCAAAAACACCAATTACCTGTCTTTCAACAAGTGCTGGGCTGCTTAATGGACCTATCATATTAAAAATAGTCCTTTTTCCGATTTTTTTTCTTGTTGGACCAACATATTTCATTGCAGAATGGTAATTTGGAGCGAACATAAAGCCAAAATTATTATTTTTAATTTGCTCTTCGATTTGATTTGGCTCTAAGTTGATATTTATTTTTAAGGCTTCAAGAACGTCAGCTGAACCACATTTTGACGAAACTGCTTTATTTCCATGCTTTGCAACTTTCACACCCATGCTTGCTAACAACAGCGCTGATGCTGTTGAAATATTTAGAGTATCTTTTCCATCGCCACCAGTACCACAAGTATCAATGCAATTTTCAGCTTTTACTCTTTTTGATTTATCTCTTAATATATATACACCTCCAGCTATTTCATCTGAAACCTCGCCTTTATCTGACAATAAAGTTAAAAAATCGTAAATTTGTTGATCACTGGCCTCACCATTCATTAAAATCTTAAATGCATTTTTACTTTCATCAAAATTTAAATTAATTTTTTTTCTTAGCTTTTCTAAAAATTGATCCATTTTTACTCTTTTACAAAGTTCTCTAAAATTTTTAAACCATATTTTGTCTTAATACTTTCAGGATGAAATTGAACTCCGTGGGTTTTGTATTCCTTATGCATAACACCCATAATTGTTCCATCGGATGTACTAGATGTAATTTTTAAATCTTTAGATAAAGATTTTCTATCAATTACTAAACTATGATATCTAGTAGCTGTGAAATTTTTTGGTAAATTATTAAGAATACCAATTTTCTTATTTATAATATTGCTTGTCTTTCCATGTACAAGTTTTTTAGCTTGAATTATCTTAGAACCAAATATTTGACCAATGATTTGATGACCTAAGCAAACACCAAGAATTGGCATTTTTTTATACAAATTTTTTACTATCTTTAAACAATTTCCAGATTGATTGGGATTTCCAGGTCCTGGAGAAATTATAATTTTATTATAACCTTTTTTTAAAATAAAATGATGATCTATTTTATCATTTCTAAAAACATCCACTTTAGCAAAGGATGAAACATAGTGATATAAATTGAATGTAAAACTATCATAATTATCAATTAAAATTATTTTCATAATTCTTATTCCAAAGCCTTAATTAAAGCTTTTGCTTTATTTACAGTTTCATTAAATTCATTAATTGGTTTACTGTCTGCAACTATTCCTGCTCCAGACTGTACATAAAACTTTTTATTTTTTGAAATTGCTGTTCTAAGTGCGATACAAGTGTCAAAATCACCATTTGCAGAAAAATAACCAATACCTCCTGCATAAACTTTTCTTCTTGTCGTTTCTAATTCATCTATAATTTCCATGGCTCTTATTTTAGGCGCACCTGATACTGTTCCAGCAGGAAAACCAGCTAATAATGTGTCAAATTTACCAAATTTTTTATTAAATACACCTTCAACATTGGAAACTATATGCATTACATGTGAATATCGTTCTATCTTAAAACTTTCAGTAACCTTAACAGAGTTAATTTTAGAAACTTTTCCAGTATCATTTCTGCCAAGATCAAGAAGCATCAGGTGCTCAGAAAGCTCTTTTTTATCCTTTAAAAGATCCTTTTCATAAAATTTGTCTTCCTTTTTATTTTTACCTCTAGGTCTTGTTCCAGCAATAGGTCTAATAGTTATTTTATTATCCCTAAGCCTTACAAGTATTTCAGGACTCGCACCTATAATTTGAAAGTCTTCAAAGTTAAAAAAATACATGAAAGGAGAAGGGTTAGTAATTCTTAATTTTTTATAAATATCCAGAGGTTCTTTTTTAAGATCCGTTTCAAACCTTTGGCTTAGAACAACTTGAAAAATATCTCCAATTTTAATGTAATTTTTAGCCTTAGAAACATTGCTAAGGAATTTCTTTTTTGAGATATTTGATTTAACCTTCGGTTTGGAAGTTTTACTTTTTGACTGATTTATTTTGTAACTATAGTTTGCTAAAAAAATCATTTCTTCTATTTCTTTTTGTATTTGTTCATACTTAGCTTGATAATCTTTGATTTTTTCATCTAAAAAACAATTAACTATAAAATATAATTTTTTTTCTGCATTATCAAAAACTACAAGATTTTTCGGTCTCAAAATTCTTGCATCAGGAATTTTAAGATCATTTTTGGTACTATTGGGTATTTTCTCAATATATCGTATTGTATCATAAGAGAAATACCCTGATATAATTGAGCTAATTGGTGGTAATTCACTAGGTATTTTAAAATTAAAATTTTCGATTATTTTTTCAATATTATCTTTTGGTGTTCCTCTTAATTTCTTTCTCTTATTTTCATAATTCAAAATACAGTTATTATTATTAAACTCCCAAATCTTATCAGGATTCTTACCAAATATCGTGTACCTACCCTTTATGAAACCTTTTTCTACAGATTCAAATATAAAACTATTCCTTACATTTAAAAAATTATTAATTAAATTTTCTATTTCATAAATTCCATTTGATTTAATCGAATGATAAAGAACTTGATTTATATTTTTTTTATGATTTTGTTCGAATAATTTTAGACTTATGTTCAACATTATCTAAAATAATTTTTAACTCTATCAACTGTTTGATTAAAAATTTTTACCCTATATTTTGAATTTAAAGAAAGATCGTAAGAAGTATAAACATCATTTATTATATCGTTATTAGCTTTAATAGAATATTCTTTAATAATATTAGTGTTTTTATCCATGTCTGAATAATAAATATTTTTAATTTTTGTGAGAAATACTTTGTTCTCCTGTCCGGTAACTAGTGAAAAACTTTCATTTGGCAATGTGTATAAAAGATTTAAAGAATCTGGATCAAAAACTTCATAATCATTAAGGTTATTAACAGTTATAGTCTTAATGTTGTTTAGGTTCTTTGATAATTTTATAAATTCTTCATCATTAAATGATTTTTCATCAATTTTTTCGAAAAGACTTTTATTAAATTCAAATTTCTTTTTTAGTATGACTTTATTTCTAACAATTTCTAAAAATTTTGAATCTGCTTTATTTGGAATTTTTTTGATGATATTTGATATTTCAAAGATTAAATAATAATCATTTTTATCAACTAATTGTATCTTATCCTGGCTTCTTCTTGAATAAATTTCTTTAAGAATCTCATCTGAATCCTCTTTCAATACAAATTTATTTATTTCATTTATATTTAAATTATAAATTTCATTAATTTCTTTTAAATTAGACCCGTTTAAAATTTTGTTTTCTATTTCATCGATTTTCTTAAAAAACTCATCATTAAACTCATTTATTTCAACTAATTCTTTAGGAGTTATTTTTGCATAAGTTACATCAATAAAATCCATTTTTAGATTTTCTTGATTATCTTTAATGAAATTTTCAATCTCTAAATTAGATGCAGTTTTATCATGGACTAAATCTAAATCTAAAAATTGAATCTCAATTTTTTTATTTTCATTAATATATATTTTATTTTTTAAAAAATAAGGTGATTTAATTCCTCCACTAATATAATTAAATAAATTTTTTTTTAGTTCTTGTTTTTTTAAAGAACTTTCAAAAGCTGTAGCACTTAAATTATTTTCTAATAGGAATTTTTCATATTTTAATCTTGAAAATTTTTGATTATCATCAAGTAAAATAGGATTAGATCTTATTTTATTTGCTAAAGACTCCTCAGATATAGAAACATTTAGTTCTTTAATTTCCATCTCAATTAGTTTTTCAGATACTAGTTCAGATAAAATTTGTTCAATAATATTTTTATCTATGTTTGCTTTTATAACGTCACTTGTAAGTCTTGACTCGTTTATAAAATTTGTAAAATCTTTTGATGAGATTGCTTCATTGTTTATCTTAGCAACGTTATTAGCATTACCACCGCTAAAGACACTACCCATACCCCAAAATACAAATGGAATTATAATAATTCCCACAAGCACCCCAGCTAACTTGGAATTCGAAAAGCTTCTTAATTTATTAATCATATCTTATAGTCTTTATTTATTGATCTAAAAAAAAATAAACATATAAATTATATTAATCTTTATGACAAATAATAATATTTATTTCATTGCTAATTGGAAGATGTTTGGGTCAACCAAGTCTGTAAATTCGTTAAATAAAGTAATAAGTTATTCAAAAATAAAGAAACTCAAAGTTAAGATTATTTATTGCCCACCTTATACATTGATTAAATCTTTTGTAGATAAAACTAGAAATTCAAATATTAAAATTGGTGCCCAAGACTGTCATGTCCACCCTAAGTATGGACCTTTCACAGGAGCCATTAGTTCAAAGATGATTAAGGACTTAGGTGGTAAGTTTGTTATTATTGGACATTCAGAAACTCGATTAGAAAATGATAATAAAAAAATTAATTCAAAGATTAAATCTGCATTAAAAGAAAAATTGAATGTTATTTTGTGTATTGGTGAAAAATTAATTGATAAAAAAAATAATAAAACTAAATTTGTTTTAAGGAAACAATTACTTCAAGGTTTAAAAAATTTAAAAAATTTAAGTAAGGTTATAATTGCATATGAACCTGTTTGGTCGATTGGTACAGGTATTATTCCTAATGACAATGATTTAAAAAAAAATATTAGATTTATAAAAAACACCTTAAAGATTTCAAAAAAATTTACAAAATCTAAGATTTTATATGGAGGCTCTGTAAACCCAAAAAATATAAAAAATTTGATGAGAATCGATAATATTGATGGTTTTTTGATAGGTGGAGCATCAACTAATGAAAAAATATTTATTGATATAATGAAAAAATCAATTAATTAGGCGTCGTGGAAAACATACTATTAATTATAAATATAATATTGGCTGCAATTTTAGTATTACTGGTTTTGTTCCAAAAATCTGAAGGTGGTGCCCTGGGTATTGGAGTATCTCAAGATAACTTTATGTTTTCAAGGTCAGCTGGGAATTTTATGACTAAAGCAACAGCTATTGTTGCAACATTATTTATAATTTGCAGTCTAGGATTAACTATCATTTCACGAGGAGAACTTTCTTCAAACACTTCAGTAATTGATAAAATAGAAGAAAATGCAGATGATGCTCCTAAATTACCAGAAAATAATAATTAATACTTTTCTTTTTATAAATCATTGACTATAACATAATTCCATGGCGCGATATATATTTGTCACTGGCGGCGTGGTTTCATCACTCGGTAAAGGATTATCATCAGCATCGCTTGGATACTTACTTAGATCACAAGGATTTAAGGTTAGAATAAGAAAGATGGATCCATACTTAAATGTAGATCCAGGAACAATGAGCCCTTTTCAACATGGTGAAGTTTTTGTCACTGATGATGGGGCTGAAACTGATTTAGATTTAGGACATTATGAAAGATTTACAGATATTTCAGCCAAACAATCTGACAACATAACAACAGGCAGAATATACAGCGACATAATCAAAAAGGAGAGAAGAGGTGGTTATCTAGGAAAAACTGTTCAGGTAATTCCACATGTTACAGATAGAATTAAAGAGTTTATAAAAAAAGATATCACAAATGAAGATTTTGTAATTTGTGAAATTGGAGGAACAGTTGGTGATATAGAGAGTTTACCATTTTTAGAAGCTATAAGACAGTTTTCAAATGATAATGGAAGATCAAAATCGTTATTTATTCATTTAACATTTGTTCCTTTTTTAAAATCTTCAGATGAAATTAAAACAAAGCCAACACAACATTCTGTAAAAGAATTAAGAAGTATAGGAATTCAGCCTGATATAGTGATCTGTAGATCTCAACAGTCTATTCCTTTAGACCAAAGAAGAAAAATATCATTATTTTGTAATGTGGATATTGCTAATGTTATAGAAACAGTTGATGTAAAAACTATTTATGAAGCTCCAATAAGTTTCTTTAATCAAAAATTAGATAAGCAGGTTTTAAAATTCTTTAAAATAAAATCTAGAAAAAAACCAAACTTGCTCCCCTGGAAAAAAATTACAAATATAGTTTTAAAGACAAAAAGAACAGTAAATATTGCTATCATAGGCAAATATGTAAACTTAAAAGATGCATACAAATCACTTGATGAAGCACTCACTCATGGGGGAATTTCAAATAAAGTTAAAGTAAACTTAGTAAGAATTGAGTCAGATAAACTTAGATCAAAAGATATTAATTCAAAATTAAAAAATGTATCAGGAATACTGATTCCTGGAGGATTTGGTAAGAGAGGAACAGAGGGAAAAATTGAGGCAATTAGATATGCCAGACAGAGAAAAGTACCTTTTCTAGGTATTTGTTTTGGAATGCAAATGGCAATGATTGAGTTTGCAAGAAATATTTTAAAAATTAAAAAAGCTGGCTCTAGTGAACTTGATCAAAATTGTTTTCCCGTAATAGGATTAATTGATGAATGGAACAAAGATGGAAAGATCATAAAAGGAACAGATAAAAATTTGGGAGGAACAATGAGACTAGGTATTTATGAGGCTAAACTAAGAAATAATTCTGCCATAAAAAATATTTATAAATCTAATATGATTAAAGAGAGACACAGACATAGATATGAGGTCAATATAAATTTAATGCAAAAATTTGAAAAAAAAGGTTTAATGTTTTCAGGAATTTCACCTGATAATCAATTACCTGAAATTATTGAACTTAAAAATCATCCATGGTTTATTGGAGTCCAATTTCATCCAGAATTTAAATCTAGACCTTTAAACCCTCATCCTTTATTCTCTTCTTTTATTAAATCTGCAAAATCTTTTAATGGAAAATAAAATAATTAATTGTAATGGTATAGAAATTTCAAACAAAAATAAAATTTGTTTAATAGCCGGTCCTTGTCAACTTGAAACCGAGCAACATGCTTTGGACATGGCAGGAAAAATTCGAGAAATTACAACAAAGTACAATATTGGATTTATTTATAAAACTTCTTTTGATAAGGCTAATAGAACAAGCTTGAAAGGTAAAAGAGGAGCTGGTTTAGAAAACTCCCTACCTGTATTTGATAAAATCAAAAAAGATATTAACGTACCAGTTCTTACTGATATACATAATGCGGAACAATGTTCTATAGTATCTCATCACGTAGATGTTCTTCAGATACCAGCATTTCTTTGTAGACAAACAGATTTGTTAATTGCTGCTGCTAAAACTAAAAAAATTATTAATGTAAAAAAGGGGCAATTTCTAGCGCCATGGGATATGGTGAATGTAACCAAAAAAATTTCTGATAGTGGTAATAAAAATATTTTAGTAACAGAAAGAGGAGCTAGCTTTGGTTATAATACATTGGTCTCAGATATGAGATCTATTCCTATTATGGCTAAAAATGGTTATCCAGTAGTATTTGATGGAACACATTCAGTACAACAACCTGGTGGTCTAGGTGAAAAAAGTGGTGGTCAAAGAGAATTTGTTGAGTATTTGTCGAGAGCAGCAGTTGCAGTAGGCGTTGCAGCTATTTTTTTGGAAACACATCAGGACCCTGACAATGCTCCATCAGATGGCCCAAACATGGTCCCTTTAGACAAATTAGACGAGCTAATTAATCAAATTGTAGAAATTGATAATTTAGTTAAAAAGTAATTAATGAGCAAAATCAAAAGAGTTGTAGCCAGACAGGTTTATGATAGTAGAGGAAATCCCACCATTGAAGCTGAAGTATTTTCAAATAATTTAAGTGCGTCAGCAATTTGTCCTTCAGGTGCTTCAACAGGAACTTTTGAGGCCTATGAAAAAAGAGATAAGAGTAACAAAAAATACTTAGGAAAAAGTGTTTTAATACCAGTTGTAACTGTTAATAAAATTATTTCAAAAAAATTAAAAAATCAAAATATCCATCACCAAGAGAGAATAGATAGTATTCTTATAAATTTAGATGGCACAAAGCAAAAAACAAAGTTAGGTGCGAATACAATATTAGCTGTATCTATGGCTGCAAAAAAACTATCAGCAAAAGTAAAAAAAATACCTTTATATAAAAATTTTATTGTTAAAAAAAATTTTAAACTCCCCTTTCCTTTAATGAATATTATTAATGGGGGTGCACATGCTGATAATGGCCTAAGAATACAAGAGTTTATGATTAGACCTGATAAAGCAAAATCATTTAATGATGCTGTCAGAATGTGTTTTTTAGTAATAAACAATTTAAAAGTATTATTAAAAAAAGCAGGTCACTCTATTAATGTAGGTGATGAAGGTGGCTTTGCACCATTGATAAGCGATAATGAGAGTGCTTTAAAGCTTATAGTTCAAGCGATCAAAAAATCAGGTTTTAAAAATGGAAAAGATATATCTATTTGTTTAGATGTTGCGGCAAATGAATTAATTAAAAAAGGCAAATATTCGATTCATTCTAAAAATTACATAAGTGTTGATCAATCAATTAAAAAATACTTACAACTTATTAAAAAATATCAAATTAAATCAATCGAGGATCCATTTGGTGAAGATGATTGGAAGGCATGGTCTAAATTTGTAAATGAAACAAAAAACAAAACACAAATAATAGGTGATGATCTTTTTGTAACTAATCTTGAAAGATTAAAAATAGGCTTTCTAAACTTATCTGCAAATAGTATTTTAATAAAATTGAATCAAATAGGAACTGTAACCGAAACGTTAGAAGTAATAAAATTTGCTCAACTCATTGGTTTTAAAACAATCATCTCCCATAGATCTGGTGACACTGAAGATACATTTATTGCTGATTTAGCAGTAGGCACCAATTCAAACCAAATCAAAACTGGTTCTCTAGCAAGATCAGAGAGAATAGCAAAATATAACCAACTTATTCGTATTGAAGAAGATCTTGGTAGATCGGCTAAAATGAATAAAATTGATTAATGTTAGAAAAAATAAAAAAAAACTATTTTGTTCTTATCATCACATTCCTTTTTATCTATTTTTTCTTTAATTTATTAGACGGTGATAGAGGTCTCATTTCATACATGGAAAAGAAAGATATATATAAGCAACTAAAGAATGATCAAATTACTATAAATAGCAAAATAGAAGATTTAGAGCACAAAAATTCACTTTTAACAGAAAATATAGATCTAGATTTCATAGAAATATTAATAAGAGAAAAGTTTTTATTTGGAAAAGAAGGTGAGACTACCTATATAATCAAAGATAATGGAAACTAAAAATAGACCAAGACATCCTGAAAAAGTTAATAAACCAATTAATCCTATCAAAAAAAAGCCTAGATGGATTAGATCCAAGCTTCTAAATAGTAAAGAATTTTTTTTAACTAAAACAGTTATTAATAAAGATAACCTTGTAACAGTTTGCCAAGAAGCAAACTGCCCTAATATTACTGAATGCTGGAGCAAAAGGCACGCAACATTAATGATAATGGGTGACACATGTACAAGAGCATGTGCATTTTGTGATGTTAAAACTGGAAAACCAGAAAAATTAGATCAATTTGAGCCGATTAAAATAGCAAATGCAGTTAAAAAATTAAGTTTAAGACATGTTGTTATTACATCTGTTGATAGAGATGATCTTGCCGATGGTGGTTCAAATCATTTTCATGATGTTATTGTTACAACAAGAAAAAAAAATCCAAATACAACAATTGAAGTTTTAACGCCAGATTTCTTAAGAAAAGGAGAAGCTTATAAAAGAGTATTGGAGGCAAGCCCAGATGTTTTTAATCATAATATCGAAACCGTGCCTAGTCTTTACGTAAAAGTAAGACCTGGGGCAAGATACTTTGGATCATTAGAACTTTTAAAAAATTCAAAAAAATTTAATAAAAATGTTTTCACTAAATCGGGGATTATGGTTGGATTTGGAGAAACAAAAGATGAGATAATTCAAGTTATGGATGATCTAAGGTCTGCAGAAGTTGATTTTTTAACAATTGGTCAATATCTTCAACCTTCGACAAAGCACTATCCTTTAAATAGGTACTACCATCCAGATGAATTTAAAGAGCTTGGAAAAATAGCAAAATCTAAAGGATTTTTATTAGTATCTTCATCACCTTTAACAAGATCTTCTTATCATGCTGATGAAGATTTTAATAAACTTAAAAATAATAGAAAAAATATTCATTAATGCCAAAAGCATCAGTTAAGAGATTAATTGATAACAAAAAAGACAAACTCATAGAGTTTGTTTTAGATATTGAGAAATACCCTGAATTTGTTCCATTCTGCCAGGGTTCAAAAGTACATGAAAGAAAACAAAAAGGAGATCTAACACTTATTGTTGCTGATCTAACAATAGGAAAAGGACCTTTTATAGATACCTATAAAAGCGATGTGAAATTTAATAAAAAAGATGACACAATTTTTGTAACAAATATAGATGGCCCTTTAAATTATTTAGAAAATAATTGGAAATTTCAGGATCAAGGAGATTTAACAGAGGTGACTTTTGATGTTGATTTTGAAATTAAAAATAAGTTTTTGAATATTTTAATGACAAAATCTTTTCAATTTGGTCTTGAAAAAATAGCTGATGCATTTCAGAAAAGAGCTGAAAGTTTATAGTATGTTCAAAATCATTTTAAGAGACTTATTTACAGTTGCTTTTTGAATCGAAACTCTTTGTTTGCTTTTAAATAGATTTTTTTTTATAATTATTCTACGTCCTTTTTTAAGACCTATAAAAACAAGTCCAACTGGCTTTTCATTTGTACCACCATTCGGTCCTGCGACACCAGTGATGGAGATTGATATGTTTGCTTTACTAATTTTGCTTAAATTTTTGACCATCGATAGACAGGTTTCATAGCTTACTGCTCCATATTTTGTAATAGTTTTCTTTGGAACTTGAAGCAATTTTACTTTTGCATTATTAGAATAAGTCACTAGTCCTATATTAAATACTTTAGATGACCCGCTAATAGATGTAATTGAACTTGCTAAAAGTCCTCCGGTGCAGGATTCTGCAAATGATACTGTTAGTTTTTTTTTAGTTAGTAACTTTACAATTTTTAAGGATATATTATTCATGAGGTAATAATCATATAAAATACGAAAATTGCTACCACATATAATCCAGCACAAACATCATCCATTAAAACACCAAAGCTATTTTTAAAATTTTTATCGTAATAACTTACCGGGTAGGGTTTTGCGATATCAAAAATTCTAAAAAGAATAAACATTATAAAATAAAATGTTAGCACCCTTGCTGGATCTGATGGTTCGGTATGTGCAATTTCATAAAGGCATATTGGTATTGATTGACCAATAAATTCATCAATAACAACCTCTTTTGGATCCTTATTAGTTAAATCTTTAATGAACAAATTTACTGCAAAAAGTGAAATTATAAAAATTCCCAATAATAAAAACAAAAAAACATCTGCTGGTACTGAAAAAATATGAAATAATATATATAAAATGATAACAGTAACTAAAGAAGCATAACTCCCAGGTATTCTTGGTAATTTTCCAATGCCAAACATTGTAACAAATAAAGAATTTATTATTTTAACCATAATAATTTAATGAAATTATTGATTCACACGCAATAGCTTTTTCCCTTCCTATCAAGCCTAGTTTTTCTACTGTTTTACCTTTTAGATTAATTTGATCTTTATTTACATTGAGCAAATTAGACAATGAACTAATAATTTTTTTTCTATATTTTGAGACTTTAGGTCTTTCACAAATTAAATTTATGTCGACATTATTTATAAAATATCCCTCTTTATCCAATTTTTTCAAAATAGGGGTCAACATATTGGGTGATCTTATATTTTTAAATTTTTTATTATTACTTGGATAAAGAGTTCCAATATCCATTTTTCTCATAGCACCAAGTAAGCCATCTATTATGGCATGGATAATTACATCTCCATCAGAATGACCTTGTAGACCAGAATGAAAGGGGATTTTTATTCCACCAAGGTATAATTGTTTATTTTTAATTAATCTATGTATATCAAATCCTATCCCATAAAAATTTTGAATATTTTTTTTTTTTAAATCTGATTTTGTTGTAATTTTGAAATTATTTTCCTCACCTTTAATAAATTTAACTATTTTATTATTATTTAAAAATAATGATGCTTCATCAGTGATTTTTGTATTATTTAATTTGCTAAGATGGTACAAAGTTTTAAAATCAAAACATTGCGGTGTCTGTGTAAATAGCAAATTTTCTCTTTTTAAATTCTGAATTTTATTTTCTATTTTATATTTTGATGAGTTATTAGTTGTAACATAAGGCACCACGGCTTTGTTTTTTTTTAGATTTGAGTTTAGCTTTTTTAATAATTTAATTGAAAAATTTGGTCGTGCTGCATCATGAATAAAAACATTTGTAAATCTTTTATTCTTAATAAAATTCAAAGCTTTTTGTGATGATTGATATCTCTCTCTACCGCCTTTAATGACTTTAATAGATTTATCTTTAATACTTTTAATTGGTACATTTGATACGATTATTATTGACTTAAATAACTTAGATTTTACTGCTTTGTCTACTGAATGCATAAATAAGGGTTTATTTATATAATTTGTAAATTGTTTTGGATTATTTGATTTAAATCTCTTACCTTTGCCTGCAGCTAGTAGTATAAAACAATTAGTCATGATTATTATAAAATTTTTTTTAATATATTTTTAAATTATGTTTGCTTTGTTAAAAAGAAATTTGTTTATTATAGTCATATTTATATTAACTATTTCATTAGGTTTTCTTACATTTTTAACATTTATCAATAAAAGCTTTATCAAACTTAATGAAGATAGTCTTGAAATTCTTCTTATATCTAACATCGCTTTGGTACTTTTATTTTTTGTATTGATATTTATAGATATTAAAAATTCTATTAGAAACAATATTAATGTAAGAGGTTCTGTTGCCAACAGAAAATATATAATTTCATTTGCTCTCTTTACTCTAATACCATCATTATTAATTGCTATTTTTTCACTATTTATTTTTTCTTTTGCATTGGAGAAATATTTTGACAAAAAAATTACCACAGCTGTTAATAATTCATATGAAATAGCTAAAAATTATGTTGACGAAAAAAGAAATAAAATAGAGTCCGAGATTGTATTAATAGCATTTGATTTAAATAAATATTCAGAATTGTATAAATCTGACCCTGAAAGATATCAAATTATACTAAACACTCAGAGATTTCTTAGAGATATTGATCAGCTTCACTTAATAAATAAAGATGGAAAATTATTAATATCTGCAGCGAATTCAGATTATAAAAAAATTGAAGATAGAGCTATGCAGATGGTAAGAAATGATGATAGACCATTAAAGATAATAAATACTTTTGAAAATAAATCAGCAGCAGTAGTTAGGCTATCTAACTATGATAATACATTTTTATATGTATTAAAAAATATAGATAAAAATATATCTAATTATCTAATCGAATCTGAAGAAGCTATAAATTTTTACTATACTGTAGAAAATCAAAATTTAGGCATTAGGATCTCGTTTGCAATAATTTATGTTACGCTTGTTACACTTCTTCTCTTTTTATCTATAACGATTGCGATAAGATTTTCATCTCGTTTTTTTATATCGATAAATAATTTGATAACTGCCTCAGAAAGTATTGGTAGAGGAAACCTCGATACGAAGGTACCTGATCTGAAAGCAGATATTGAAATGGAACGACTAAATAAAAATTTTAATTCAATGATTGAGAGATTAAAGAATCAACAAGAAAAATTATTAACTAATGAACGACATGAAGCCTGGGAAAATGTTGCAAGAAAATTAGCTCATGAAATTAAAAATCCATTAACACCAATACAATTAACTATTGACAACCTAAAAACGAAATATTTACCAAATGTTGAAAATGAAAGACAAGAAAAATATTTGAATAATCTTAAAACAATACTTAAACAAATAAAACAAATTGAAAATCTGGTAAATGAATTCTCTGATTTTGCTAGAATGCCAAAACCATTATTTAAACCAAATAACTTAAATAATGTCATTAATGAAAATATCAGCTTGGTAAGTAAATTTGATAATTCAGTTAAAATTAGATTAGTTAATCATTTACCAAAAGAAGTGGTGTTAAGTTTTGACAACGAACAGTTCAATAGATTATTTTTTAATCTCATCAAAAATTCTGTAGAAAGTATTCAAGAAAAAGCAGAAAAAGACAGCAAAACAAGCAAAAATATAGATATAGAAATTAGACAAAGAAGAGATTATATAAACATTAATATTGTTGATACCGGAACTGGATTTAAAAATAAAAAAACTAAAGATATAATTAAACCTTATTTTACAACTAAAGAAAAAGGAACTGGATTAGGATTATCAATTGTAGATAAAATTATTAGTGATCATGAAGGATCAATTAAATTTTTAAATCATAAATACGGTGCAAAAATTCAAATTATAATTCCATACAAAAAATAATGTCAGCTGAAATTTTAATTATAGACGACAATGCAGATATAAGATCAATACTTGACGAATTAATTAAGGATTCAGGATATAAGACAAGACTCGCTGCAAACTTTAATCAAGCTTTAACCGAAATTGACAAAAAACTTCCAGATGTTGCAATAATTGATGTTAAATTAGACAAAGGCGATAACGATGGTATTTTGTTGTTAAACCACATTAAGAAGAAAAATCCCGATTTACCAGTAATAATGATATCAGGTCACGCTAATATTGAGATGGCTGTAAATTCATTAAAATCTGGTGCATTTGAATTTATTCAAAAACCATTTGATAAAGAAAGACTTTTAAATTTTGTAAATAGAGCGGTTGAAAATTACAATTTAAAAAATGAAAATAAAACTTTAAATACTAAACTTTTTCATACGTTTGAATTAGTAGGAAAAAGTTCTAATATACTCTCAATCAAAGATCAGATAAATAAACTATCAAAATCAGAAAGTAGAATATTTATTAGCGGACCCACAGGGTCAGGAAAAGAATTAATTTCAAGAAAGATACATAAAAATTCTAAACGCAAAACTGGTCCATTTATAGTAATCAACGGAGCTCTTCTAGATGCAAAAAAATATGAACTTGAGTTATTCGGAGAAGAAAAAAACGATGGCTCAATATTTTATGGAGCACTTGAGAAAGCATCAGGAGGTATACTGTTGATTGATGAAGTTACGGAAATTCCACTTGAAACACAGTCAAAAATTTTAAGAGTTGTGATAGATCAAAAATTTAAAAGAATAAATAGCAATCATGATATAAAGGTTGATGTAAGAATTATTTGTACAAACAGTAAAGATGTTCAACAAGAAATTAAGTTTGGAAATTTTAGAGAAGATTTGTTTCACCGATTAAATGTGTTTAATATAAAAATAGATCCATTAAATAAGAGAATTGATGATATCCCAATACTAATTGATTATTTTATTGAAAATATTTGTGAGGCTAACAATTTTAAAAAATTTAAGATTATAGATAACAATTACTTACTCAATTACGATTGGCCAGGAAATGTGAGAGAGCTGAGAAATCTAATAGAAAGAATAGCTATATTATCGCCTGGTGAAGATAATGAGAGATTAATGAATATAATTAAAGAGTCCCTGTCTAGGTCAATCGAAAATGAATTTTCTGTAACAGAAACTCTTACAATTCCACTTAAAGAAGCGAGAGAAAGTTTTGAAAAACAATATCTAGTTTCGCAATTAAAAAAATTTAGTGGAAATATTTCTAAAACTGCAAAATTTATAGGTATGGAAAGATCTGCTTTACATAGAAAATTAAAACTACTTGGGGTTAAAGATTTAAACTAATGAATATTATTATATGCGGAGCAGGCAGAGTAGGGTCTACAATAGCAAAAATGTTAATTGAGCAAAATCACTCAATTACAATGATAGATCAATCAAGTGATGATATTCAAAAAATAAACGAAACTTTAGATGTCAAAGCAATTGTTGGAAAGGCAACATCACCAGCCATATTGGAAAAAGCAAATACAAAGGATGCTGACATGATAATTGCTGTTACTAGAAATGATGAAATTAATATGTTGATATGCCAAATAGCTTTTTCATTATTTCAAGTTCCAAAAAAAATTGCTAGAATAAGATTTCAAGAATATCTTGATCCAAAATATTCAGGTTTATTTAATAGAGAAAATTTACCAATTGATAATATTATTTCTCCAGAAATTGAGATTGCAAAATCTATTCAGCGGAAATTAGAGGCACCTGGTACTTTAGATAATGTGCCTTTTGCAGAAAATAAAATTAGATTATTAGAAATTTTGATAGATAAAAAATGTTCAATCCAAGGAATAAAACTAAATGAACTTACAAAAAAATTTCCAAAATTAAATGCCTACATTCTTGGTGTTATTAGAAATGAAAAATTTATTGTAATGAAAAAAACAGATCAACTTCAACTTAATGATAAAGCTTATGTGGTTGTTAGCAGTAGTCAAATGCAAGAAACTTTGACTGTATTTGGACATGATGAAAAAATTTCAAACAAAATGTTAATTATTGGAGGTGGAAACATTGGTTTTAATCTAGCTAAAAATATTGAAAAATCATTTGACTCTGCGAGGGTTAAGATAATTGAAAAAGATAAATCTAGAGCAGAATATATAGCCAATGAACTCAATGATACTATTGTGATTAATGGTAATGGTTTGGACGAAGATGTTTTAAGCGAGGCTAATATTGATGAAGTTGAAACAGTTTTGGCTTTAACTAATGATGATGAGGACAACCTAATGGTAAGTGTAATAGTTGAAAAATTTTCTAAAGATAAAAGAACAATGGCTTTGATAAACAAGCCTAATTATTCATTACTACAATCTTCGTTAAAAATTGATGATTTAATTGATCCAAGAATGAATACAGTTTCAAGTATTTTAAAACATGTTCATAAAGGAACAATTGAAAACGCTTATACAATTTTAAATGGTGAATATGAGGTTATAGAGGCAGATATCATTGAGACCTCTGAGTTAATAAACAAACAATTAAAAGACTCAAATTTACCTGATGAAATAAGAATTGGAGCAATATTAAGAGATCAAAATGTTATTATTCCAAGCTCAAGTTATATATTTCAAAAAGACGATACGGTTGTTCTTTTGTCCAAAAGAGATCAATTACCTATTGTAGAAAACATGTTTAGAATTAGTTCAGTCTAATTTTAATATGACAAAATTTAGTACTCTTTATCTTAGCTCTTTTTTATTTTTAATAAGTGTCTTTTCATTTTTTAATATTATTTATTCAAACTATTTTAATATTTTTTTTAATATAGAAAATTATATTTATACTTTGTTTCTAAGTCTTATTGCGGGGGGACTATTATTATTTTATAACAGAAAAAATACCAAAAAAATAACCCTTTTTGAAAAAATATTTACTGTATTATTGGGTTATATTTTATTTCCATTAATAATATCAATTCCATATTATTTTGGTATTCAGAATATTTCTTTTTTAAATGCGTTTTTTGAGGCTATATCTGGTTTTACATCAACTGGTTTTACAATTTTTGAAAATATTAAACAGTTAGATGAAAGCTTAATTTTATGGCGATCAACATCTCAATGGATTGGAGGAATTTATTTTCTTTTTTCCATTTTGCTATTGATAGATATTTTTGATAAAAATCTTAAGCAATCATTCACTGAATATTTATCATTTAATTATAATGAAATTTTTAAACAATCATTTAAAATTATAATAATTTATTCTTCATTAACCTTACTTATATTTATTCTTTTTAAGATTATTAATTTAAGAACTTTTGATGCATTTAATTTATCATTATCAATAATATCATCAGGTGGTTTTTTACCTGTTAATAGAGTTGATTATTTATTTCAAAGTGATTTAAGTAAAATTATTTTATCATTTACTATGATGTTATCTTTTTTTAGTTTATTTTTAATTTATAATCTTATTTTTTTTAACAAAAAAAAATTAAATTTTTTAAGTGAGGATTTTAACCTGTTAATTTATTTATTAATTATAATTTCATTTTCATTTGTTTTTTTGAACTCAAGTAACAATTTTCCAACAATTTTAGTTGCAATATCTAGTAGTATTTCAAATATTGGTATTTCATTTAAAGATACACCAAGCAATTTAATATTCATTTTTTTTATTATGGTTGTGATTGGTGGTTCTTTCTTTTCAACTAGTTCAGGTATAAGATTTATAAAGATCTTAAGTTTATTAAAATTTTCTTTAAATAATCTATTATCACACACAAAACCTAATCAAATCTATTCAAACAAAGTTACATTAATAAAAGAGAACACTGAAAAATT
Source organism: Pelagibacteraceae bacterium AG-359-O02 (assembly GCA_003280485.1). GTDB lineage: Bacteria > Pseudomonadota > Alphaproteobacteria > Pelagibacterales > Pelagibacteraceae > Pelagibacter. The sequence continues at coordinate 6,352 of QCEU01000011.1, read as the reverse complement.
AGATATAAATAAATATTTCTTTTCGATAATTATTTTCGTTATTTCATTCTCCATGCTGACTCTTTTTTTAACACTTTCAGATATTAAATTTGAAAATTCATTTAAGCTTTCTATCTTGACAATAATGAATACTGTTAATTCAAGTATGTTTGACCTTGAAAATTTTGATTTTTACAATCTTTCTTTTTTAACTAAGGTTTATTTAATAATTTTTATGATAATAGGTAGGGTAGAGTTATTATCAATAGTAATATTGTTTAAAAAATTTCTTTTCAAAAATTAAATTAGTACTATAAAGTATTCCTTACTGCGCCCTTAGCTCAGCTGGATAGAGCATCGGTTTTCTAAACCGAGGGTCGGAGGTTCGAATCCTCCAGGGCGCGCCAATACTCTCAAATTATTCAAATTACTCAACATAGCCAATGTTAATTTACCATTGATGGTTCTATAAGTTTCTGTTTTACTGAATAATTCAAAAATTAATTTTTGAATAATTTGTTAACAAATAAATATAATAGAGGAATAAAAATGTTTAAATACTCAAAAAAATTATTTGCTTTTTTTGCTGTACTTTCTATGATTTTTGTTGTTGCTTGTGACCAACAAGGTGGAAAACAGTCGAAAGGTAAATCAAAAACTCTTGAGAACACAAAAAAAAGAGGTTTCGTAAGATGCGGTGTTTCTCAGGGACTACCTGGTTTTTCTAATGCAGATGCATCTGGAAACTGGACTGGTATTGACGTAGATGTATGTAGAGCAGTAGCAGCCGCTACATTAGGAGATGCAACTAAAGTTAAGTTCACTCCCTTAAGTGCAAAAGAAAGATTTACTGCCCTTACTTCAGGCGAAATTGATATTTTAGCAAGAAACACAACTTGGACACTATCGAGAGATGCTGACATTGGTTTAACATTTGTTGGTGTAAACTTTTATGATGGACAAGGTTTCATGGTAAGAAAAGGTTCAGGTATAGCATCCACAAGTGAATTTAGCAATGGAACTTCAGTTTGTACAAACTTGGGAACTACAACTGAGCTTAACATGAGAGACTTTTTTGATTCTAGGGGAATTTCATATGAGCCAGTAGTTTTTGAAAAAGCTGACGAGGTTGTAGCTGCTTATGATGCAGGTAGATGTGATACATACACAACAGACAAATCTGGTCTAGCTGCGCAGAGAACTAAATTATCAGCTCCAGATGATCACGTAGTATTACCCGAAACTATTTCAAAAGAACCACTTGGACCAGTTGTGCGTCAAGGTGATTCAATTTGGGAAGATATAGTAAGATGGTCATTAAACACTATGATCGAAGCTGAAGAATATGGTGTTAATTCGACAAATGCCGACATGATGAAAACTTCAAACAATCCTGCAATTAAAAGATTAGTTGGTGCTGAAGGTGAATTAGGTGCAGCTTTTGGTTTAGATAACGACTGGAACTATAGAATTATAACTCAAGTTGGTAATTACGGTGAAAGCTACAAAAGAAATATAGCAGACACTGGAATTCTACCTGATAGAGGTCCAAATGAATTATGGACTAAAGGTGGAATATTATACGTACCACCGGCAAGATAATTTTATTTCAAATTACTTAAAAAGGGCTAGATATTTCTAGCCCTTTTTTTTATTATAAATTCCGATGAACAACATTATAAAAAGATTTATACCTCAGATTTTAGCAATACTATTTGTTGTTCTTATATTTGGTTTTTTAACCCTGAATGCTCAGACCAATATGGATAATAGAGGTATTGATTTTGGTTTTGGATTTTTATCGCAAGAGTCTTCGTTTGATGTTCAGTTTTCTTTAATTGAGTATAGTGGATCAGACTCTTATGCCCGTGCTTTTCTTGTAGGGCTTTTAAATACTTTGTTAGTATCTTTTATAAGTATTATTATTTGTACAATACTAGGTGTTATAATTGGTGTAGCAAGATTATCATCGAATTACCTAATAAAAAATTCAGCTGCATGGTACGTCGAGTTTTTTAGAAATATTCCATTATTGTTGCAAATATTCTTTTGGTATTACGCAGCTCTTAGAGCGTTACCTATGCCAGAGAAAGCTAATGCATGGTTTGGGGTAACTTATATGACTGTAAAAGGTTATTACATACCAGCAATGGTATGGGAAAATTTGAATGTATTTTTATATTGTGGTTTTGCAGCAATAATTTCAATCATTGTATTAAGGAATTACGCAAATAAATTAAGAGACACACAAGGCAAACAAATTCCAGTCCTCTTTTATTCAGTAGCTTTATTAATTGTATTGCCTCTTTTATCATTCTTATTTGGTGGAGTATCTTTAGAATTTGAAATACCTGAGCTCAAAAAATTATCAAAGATTTCTTATATTTATGAAGGTGGAATAAGTTTACCTCCAGAATTAATAGCATTAGTTTTAGCTTTATCTTTATATACTTCTACATTTGTAGCAGAGTGTGTTAGAGCTGGTATTGAGGGAGTTAGCAAAGGTCAAAAAGAGGCTGCAGCATCTGTAGGTTTGACGCCTAATCAAGTTTTAAAATTAGTTATTATGCCTCAAGCTTTAAGAATTATTATACCACCAACAACAAACCAATATTTAAATTTAACTAAAAATTCATCCTTGGCAGCTGCTATTGCATACCCTGATTTAGTACTTGTATTTGCAGGGACTGCTTTGATGCAGACAGGTAAGGCAATAGAAATTGTTTCAATAACAATGTTAACCTATCTAACCATTAGTTTAACTATTGCAGCAATAATGAATTGGTATAACAAAAAAATTGAAATTAAAGAAAAGTAATGCAAGCAATAAATTTTTTAAAACCTAACAGAGATAATATTAAAAATTACTCTATTATTGGATCTTTTTTAGTTTTAGTAAGTTTAATTGATGTAATATCAAATGCCTTTTTAAAAATTAATTTAACATCTTTTTTACCTGGCTCCTTAACTACTTTGTTTCCACTAATCTTAGGATTAATTGGATTAAATATGATGAGAATTGATTATTCAGGAAATCAAAAATTAGATTTTTTAAATAAAAATATAAACACAAATAATTTTAATGCTCTATTAACTCTATTAATATTATTTTCAATTATTAAAGCTCTTCCGCAGTCTCTAAGTTGGATGATTTTTGACGCCACTATTTCAGGCGACTCTAAAGATGCTTGTACAGGCACGGGGGCTTGTTGGACATACATTAAAGTTTGGTTCAGAAGGTTTATGTATGGAATGTATCCTAATGAATTTCATTGGAGAATAAACACTGCATTTATATTAGTCATAGCACTTGGATTTGTTGGATATTTCATGAAGGAAAATTTAAAAAAATATTTGGCATTATACTATGTTATAATTTATCCAGTTATTGCATATCTAGTAATTTACTATTTAATTTCTGGGGGATCATTTGGCCTTCAGTGGGTAGAAACGGGTGCATGGGGAGGATTGTCACTTACTTTTATAGTTTCTTTTTTCTGTCTAATTTTCTGTTTTCCACTAGGTATGATTTTTGCATTAGGAAGAAGATCTAATCTTCCAGTAATAAAATATATATCAATATGTTATATTGAATTTTGGAGAGGTGTTCCATTGATTACAGTATTATTTATGTCCTCTGTAATGTTTCCAATGTTTCTTCCTGAAGATTTTTTCATGGATAAATTGGTAAGAGTAATTATTGCGATTACATTGTTTGAGGCTGCTTACTGTGCTGAAGTTATTAGAGGAGGTTTACAATCTCTTCCGCGAGGTCAATACGATGCAGCAAAATCTTTAGGAATGGGTTATTGGAAAATGCATATTTTTGTAATTTTACCTCAAGCGCTAAAATTAGTTATTCCGGGAATAGCAAATACATTTTTAGCATTAGTTAAAGATACTCCTTTAATCTTTGTAGTAGGTTTAGCTGAACTAGCAGGTATGCTTGCTTTAGCAAAAACAAATCCAAAATGGCTAGGCTTTGCGATGGAAGGATATATTTTTGCATCAATAGTATTCTGGATTATATGCTATGCAATGAGTAAATATAGTTATAACTTAGAGGCAAAATATAAAACTGAAAGATAAAAAATGTCAGATCCAATAATAAAAATTCAAAATATGAATAAATGGTTCGGTGATTTTCAAGTTTTAAAAAATATAAATCTTGAGGTTGAGGCAAATAAAAAAATTGTAGTATGTGGACCATCAGGATCGGGTAAATCTACATTGATTAGATGTATCAATAGATTAGAAGAGCACCAAGAAGGGGATATAATTGTTGATGGAAATGAATTATCTGAAAAAACAAAAGATATTGAAAAAATTAGAGCTGAAGTTGGAATGGTTTTTCAACAATTTAATTTATTTCCACATCTTTCAATATTAGATAATTGTACGCTTGCACCTATTTGGGTGAAAAAAATGCCAAAAAAAGAAGCTCAAGAACTTGCATTAGACCAACTTAAAAAAGTACAAATAGATGATCAGGCCAATAAGTTCCCTGGACAACTCTCTGGAGGTCAACAACAGCGATGTGCGATAGCAAGAGCATTGTGTATGCAGCCAAAAATCATGTTATTTGATGAACCAACATCAGCCTTAGATCCAGAAATGATTAAAGAAGTGCTAGATGCAATGGTTAGTCTTGCAAAAGGTGGAATGACTATGATCGTTGTGACACACGAGATGGGATTTGCTAAAGAAGTTGCTGATGAAGTCATTTTTATGGATGAAGGCATGATAATTGAGAAGGCAGACACCAAAGAATTCTTTGCTAACCCAAAGAGTGACAGAACTAAGCTTTTTTTAAGCCAAATTCTTTAAAATAATTCTAAAGACTTCATAAAAAGTTACTTGACAGCTTTGTAATAAGTTAAAAAAACCATTTTTTTTAAAAATTATTTTACTTGCATAAAGTTTTCTATTTAGATTAACTCACATTAATATTTTATTTAAAGAGGGGTCTTGAATGGAAGATAATTTTAATAAACATCTTGGCAATAAGCTCAAGCTAAGACGATTAGCACTAGGTTTAACTCAAACTAAAGTAGCAAAAGCTATAAACGTAACTTTTCAACAAATCCAAAAGTATGAAAAAGGAACTAATGGAGTAAGTTCAATTAGATTATTGCAACTTTCAAATTATTTAAAAGTTCCAATTAACTATTTCTTTGAAGATTTTTCAGAATATTTAGTAAATCTTGATAAATCAAAAGAGGGACATATGAATGTAAACTATAACTTCTTAGTTAAAGTTTATTCAGAGTTAACTCAGGATCAAAAAATTAAATTCGGAAAAAATTTACAAATAGCACAAATAAATACTTCTAAAGCTGTTTAATTAATTTGGCTCCTCGGGCAGGACTCGAACCTGCGACCAATTGATTAACAGTCAACTGCTCTACCAACTGAGCTACCGAGGAATATTTTTCTCACAACTTACTTTTTTTAAAACTTATCTCAATACTTATTTTGGAGGCAACGCCCGGAATCGAACCGGGATACAAGGATTTGCAATCCTCTGCGTAACCATTCCGCCACGTTGCCATCAAATATAAAATATTTGGTAATCGACATTTGTATAATTCATTTTGATCATTAGTCTATAAATTTAGCAATGATTTTCATTATTGTTTATTAATTTGATTAATTTATAAAACAAATCAATGAGTTTTGATAAATATGAGCATAAAAATGTAGAAAATAAAATCTACGATTATTGGGAAAAAAATGAATTATTTAAACCCAAAGAAAACTCAAAAAAATTCTCAATTGTAATTCCTCCACCAAATGTAACTGGTAGCCTTCATATGGGGCATGCTTTAAATAACTCTATTCAAGATGTTTTAACCAGATTTCATAGAATGAATAATTATGAAACTTTATGGCAACCTGGTACAGATCACGCAGGTATTGCAACCCAAGCATTAGTTGAAAAAAAACTTGCAAAAGATGGTGTTAAAAAAAATGATTTAGGTAGAGAAAAATTTATTGAAAAAGTATGGGAATGGAAAAATCAGTATGGTGATATAATAATCAATCAACTTAAAAAACTTGGATGTTCTTGTGATTGGTCCCGTAATGCTTTCACAATGGATGAAAATTTATCTAAATCAGTGATAAAAGTATTTGTTGATCTTTATAATAAGAAATTAATCTACAAAGCAAAAAAACTTGTAAATTGGGATGTTGTTTTAAAAACAGCAATTTCGGATTTAGAGGTTGATCAACGAGAAGTTAATTCTAAACTTTATTATATAAATTATCCTATAGAGGGATCAGATAAATTTATAACAATTGCAACAACTAGACCTGAAACTATGTTGGGAGATACTGCAATAGCAGTAAACCCTAAAGATGATAGATTTAA
>QCEU01000010.1 GCA_003280485.1 Pelagibacteraceae bacterium AG-359-O02 | reverse complement strand
TTTTTTCTAAATTCAGTTTTACAGTAACTAGTAAATCTTCACTATATGGCAACCCAGTGGGTACTGACCAACACGTGTAAATTTGGTGTCTCACTGCATATTCAGTGGTTACACTCAATTTAGAGAGCTTCATAGACTTATCTTCAGATTGTGAAATTCCCTCTGTTTTTTTTTTAACTTCTCCTACATTCTCATATTGCTTTGCAATTAAACCTTTAATTTTGTTAACATCGATATCTTTTTTTTCATATTCCGACACTTGTTTTGCCTTTTCGTCTTTCAAAGGTTTTTTAATTTTTGCAAATTCTTTTATTACTTCGTCATTTTCAATTATTTTTTCAATTTTTTTTCTTTTTTCTTTTTCAACAATTATTTTTTTGTCTTCTTTTGAAGGTTGTTGTTCAGTTTCTTGTTTGGTTTCTATTTTTTCTAATTTTTTATCAGGTAATGGGACTGCTTCAGATTTTTCTAATTTAACTTTATCTTGTTTTTTCTCAGGCACTGGTACTTTTTTTGATTTTGATAAATCAATTTCATCTTTTTGATTATCAAATTTTACTTGCTTTTTTTTCTCTTTTTTTATCTCTTTTGGCGGGGCTTGCTCAGATAGTAGTTTTTTATTATCATTTTTTGCCTTTTCGATAATTTTTGCAGCCTTTGGAGCATATGGAATATTAGTTTTCTCAGAAATTTGTATCAATTCAACTGAAACAATCGGCATTAGCTCTAAAGGCTTTTTTGCAACGAATGGAAGTGCGAATATTGTAGCAAAAAATATTGTCCCATGAAAAAAAACAGAAAATAACATTCCAAAAGAAAAATTATTAAACCCACTTGTAAAACCACTAAATGAAATTTTTCTAAACAATACTATCTCTCTTTATATGGTTCAGATATTAAAGCAACTTTAGTGAAGCCCGAACCTGAAAGTTTACCCATTACCTCTAATACTCTTCCATAATTAATTGTTTTATCACCTCTTACATAAATTCTAGTATCAGTTCTATTGTTAGACACAGCTAAAATTTTTTTAATTAAATTATTAAATTCAATTTTTGTCTCTTGGATAAAAACTTCACCTTTTGAGTTTATAGTCAATGTGAGAGGTTCGCTTTCTTCTGGTAATGTATCGGCAGATGTTTCGGGTAAATCAACTTGCACTCCAACTGTTAGCAAAGGTGCTGTAACCATAAAAATAATTAAAAGAACAAGCATTACATCAACGAAGGGGGTTACATTTATTTCACTCATCGGTTCTCTTTCTGAGCGCTTTAAATTAAATGCCATATTAGATTATTGAAATAAATCTTTTTGAAAAATTTTCTAATTTTTGTGAATATTTTTTAGAATCGTTACCAAATTTATTATAAGCAATTACTGCTGGAATTGCTGCTAACAAACCTAGAGCAGTAGCAAATAAAGCTTCAGCAATTCCGGGGGCAACAATAGCTAAACTAGTATTTCTTGATATAGCAATTGATTGAAAAGAATTCATTATTCCCCAGACTGTTCCAAATAATCCGATAAATGGTGCAGTAGATCCTACTGTTGCAAGAAATGTAAATTTGTTATTAACGACGTTCATTTGTTTTTCGATATTTACCTCTAAAATATTCTCAAGTCTTTGGCTTATATTAGTTTTCGATCTTGATTTCATAACAGCTTGCATTGAATCTTTAAATAATTGAGCCATTGGATTGTCTAATGTTGCAGGAAGACTGTTATAAAATGTTTCTGCTGACTTAGACTTCCAGAATCTTTCTTCAAAATCTGTAGAGTCTTTATTAATTCTTCTAAACATAATAATTTTGTCAAAAATTATAGCCCAAGAGTAAACTGAGCTAGCGATAAGAATGATAATTACAGATTTAACTATAAAGTCCGCTCTCAAAAATAAACTTAAAATTGAAAAATCTGTATTGCTTGCCAATCCTACAGCCTGAGAAGTTATATCTGCATCCATTTAGTTGATTTCACACTAAAATGTGTCATGAATTTGTCTATAAAAGTAACCTAAATATTATTTTTCTTGAGTATTTAGATGATAATTTGCGATTAATATTGCATCTGCTTTGTTGGTATCTTTTTTTCGAGAAAGCATTGATGAAAACTTAGGAAACATCTCTATTGCTTTAACTCTACTCGAATCTTTTTGAGAATTTATTAAATCATAATACTTTTTCCATTTAGCTGGTCTTACAAAAAAAATTGGCAGTTGCATTGCAGCACAAACACCTTTTAAAACTCCAAATGACTGTCCGAAATTAAACATACTGGTAACCCCTTGGCCAGGCATCGCTGAAACTTGCTCTACTACTACATTTATATTCTCAGATTTGTGGTTTTTAATTCTGAAAGATATTTCGTTAAATATTTGGCTGCCATTAAGTTGTTTTTTATTTTTATTTCCTGATGCCATAGTGGGCATATCAATTACATCCTTTAATTCTCCATCTTCAAAAAAACTAATTGCACCAGTTATCCCTGGATCTATTCCAACTATTATCATAAAATTAAATTAATTTGCATTTGTAAAAACGTTTTGAACATCGTCATTTTCTTCTAAAATTTCCAAAAATTTATTCATTTTTTCTTTTTCTTCTTCTTTTAGATTAATTTTATTTATAGGAACCCATTCAATTTCTGTAGATATGAAATTAGAAATCTCTTTTTCCAATAAATTTTTTACATCATATATCTCATCATTATTTGTGTGTATCTCGTAATAATTCTCATGAAATATACAATCATTAGCTCCAGCATCAGTTGCTAGGTTGAAAATTTTTTCCTCATCCATTTCTTCTTTATCAATTTTGATAACTCCAAGTTGAATAAAATTATGAGATGCAGAACCTTGCGTACCAAGTCCTCCTCCATATTTTTGAAAAATTGTTCTTATATTTGAGGCAGTTCTATTTTTATTATCTGTTAAAGTAGTAACTACTATAGCTGTTTTTGCAGGTCCAAATCCTTCATATCTTATATTTTCAAAATTAGTGTCTGCTGCTATTGACGATTTGTCAATTGCTCTTTCAATATTATCTTTAGGCATGTTAGCTGATCTAGCAGCTTGGATCGCAGACCTTAATCTTGCATTCATGTCTGGGTTTTTATCTCCAAGTTTTGCTGCTACTGTAATTTCCCTTGATAGTTTAGAAAATATTGTAGATCTTTGCTTGTCTGCTTTTCCTTTTTTATGTTTGATCCCTGCCCAATGAGAATGGCCTGCCATGATTTAGTTATCTTTCTGAAGTTGACCACCAAATATAAACTGACTTATATTTGTTGCCAAACCATTTTTTGGATTAGCTTCGATAATTGCTCCGCAAAGTGAAGCATTTCCTTCAGCAGGGAAATGTTTTATAGAATCTCTTTTGTAAAACCTATTAATTGAATTTTCAGCATTCATCCCAATTACTGAATTATAATCACCACACATTCCTGCATCTGTTAAATACGCAGTTCCCTTACTTAATACTCTTCCATCGTTAGTGGGCACATGAGTATGGGTACCTACAACAAATGTAGCATTTCCATCAAAAACATGACCAATGGCCATTTTCTCACTTGTGATCTCACCATGAAAGTCGACTATTAAAAAATCATATTTTTCTTTAAGTGTATTTTGATCTAAGAATTCTTTACTTTTAATAAAGACATCATCAGATTTTTTCATAAAAACATTTCCCATTAAATTTAATACAGCTACTTTGTAACCACCAAAAGATTCATAAATACCAAAACCATCACCTGGAACATCACCAGATAAATTTAATGGTCTTAATAATCTCTTTTGATTTTTAATAAATTCAAATGTTTCTTTTTGATCCCATACATGATTACCAGTAGTAATAACATCAACTCCACAACTTAATAATTCATTAACAATATTCTCTGTTATGCCAACACCTTCTTTTGCGGCATTCTCACCATTTACAATAACAAAGTTTATTTTTTTTGATTTAATAATATTAGGTAAAAATTTTTTTACTGCACTACAGCCACTATTTCCAACTATATCTCCTAAAAATAAAATATTCATTTAATAATTTCTTTATCTGTTAAAATAAAATTTAATTTTTGATCAAATTTATTTATAGGGATTTTTGAAATTTCTTGAAATGAAAAAGCAAAACCAACTGTTAAAATTTTTTTAAACGTAAGAATTTTGCTAATATATCTATCATAAAATCCACCACCGTATCCTAATCTAAATTTATACCTATCAAATCCAACAAGAGGGACAATCAAAACATCTGGAACAACTTTTTTTTTAGTATTTGGCTCAGGAATACCTTGCTGACTTACTTTAAGTGAGTCTTTAAAGGACCATTGATAAAAATCCATATTATTATTTTTCTTTGTAACAGGTAAAGATATTTTAAAATTTTTCTTTTCTAAAATTTCTAAAACATCTAAACAACTAATCTCACTATTTACAGGATAATAACCACCAATATTTATATTTTTTTTTAAATTATATTTTTTTAATATTTTATTAAAACGAACAAAAGATATGGTCTGGTCTACAAAATTATTTCTTCTAATGTTAATTAATTTTTTTCTTAGATTTATTTTAGACACTTTTATTATTGGATCTTGGAGTCTGGATCGTTTCGTTTAATAAAATTTTCTAATTCAAGAGTGGTCTTATCAACTAAAGTTTCATAATTATTTCGATTGATTTCGATTTCATTCTTCAGATTGTCCTGTTTTTTACTTAATTCAGAAATTTCTTTTTCTTTTAAATCTCTATAATTATAAACTAATGATTTAAGTTCTTTAAATCTTTCAGTAATTTTATTTATTTCTTTTTTTTGTATATCTAATTTTTTTTTAGTCTCGTAATATTCATCTAATACAGAAATAGATGTTATGAGTAAAAGCTTACTTTCTCCAATGTTTCCTAAAGAGTTTTTGAGATTACTAAACTTTTCGTTCAAGTATAAAGCTAATTCCTCCAAGTGTTCTTCTTGACCATCTTCACAAGATAACAAAAATTCTTTACCATTAAATTTAATATTTACATTTGCCATTTATCGATTTCTTCCATTAAATTATCTGTTTCTTGGTTTAATTCATCAATTTTTTGAGAGAATTGGTCTTCTTTTTTTTTTTCTTCAATCTCCTTTTTTTTAAAATCATCAAATTTCTCCTTAAGTGACTGATTTTCTTGTTGAAGTGACTTGTATTTTTGTTCTATTTCTTTTTTTTCAATTTCTAATTGATTTTTTTGGTTTTCTAGATTTTCTAACTCCAAAATTTTATCTGGTTTTATATTTTCTAGTTTTTTTAATTTACCTAAAGTTTCTAATAGTTTTTTTTCTTTTTCACTAATTGAATTCATATATATATCTATAATAATAAATTGATTCACCTAAGTCTACAAAGGATAAATTTTTGAGAAAATTAAATAAAACCTTGTCTAACTCCATACGTGCTCTTTCAATGGATGCTGTACAAAAAGCTAATTCTGGACACCCCGGTATGCCAATGGGAATGGCTGACGTTTCTACAATTCTTTTCAAATATTTTCTAAAGTTTAATCCAAAAAACCCAAGCTGGATAAATAGAGATAGATTCGTTTTATCTGCTGGTCACGGATCAATGTTACTTTACTCTTTACTTTATTTAACTGGTTATAAAAGTGTTAAATTAAAAGATATTAAGAATTTCAGACAAATAGATTCTATTTGCGCAGGTCACCCTGAGTATATTGAAAACTCAGGTATCGAAACGACAACTGGTCCTTTAGGTCAAGGAATTTCTAATGCAGTTGGTTTTGCATTAGGAGAGGAAATTTTAAAAAAAAAAATTGGTAAAGATATTATAAATCATAAAACTTATGTAATCGCAGGTGATGGTTGTCTAATGGAAGGTATTAGCCACGAAGCTATGAGTTTAGCAGGACATCTAAAACTTAAAAATCTAATAATGTTGTTTGATAATAATTCTATATCTATTGATGGACCAACAAATTTAGCAGTTTCAGATAATTTTAAAAAAAGATTTGAAAGTTATGGCTGGGATTACATTGAAATTAATGGTCATAAAGAAAATGAAATATTTAAAGCCCTCAAGAAGGTTCAAAATGCAAAAAAACCAACTGTTATTTCCTGTAAGACTAAAATTGGTTACGGATCACCTAATAAATCTGGAAAAGCTTCTTCGCATGGAAGCCCTCTAGGCATGGAAGAGATTGGATTAGTACGTAGAGAATTAGGATGGAATTATAAACCATTTCAAATTCCCAAAAATATATTAGAGATTTGGAGAGAGATTGGAAAAAAGGGAGAAAAAATTGAACACAAATGGAATAAAAATTATAAAAAGAAAAAAAATAAAATAAATAAATTTTTCAAAAACGATTTTATAAGGTCTGTAGTAAATGAGAAAAAAATAGCAGTAAAAGATTACAAAAGTCTTGCTTCAAGAAAATCTTCAGAGTCAATAATTAGCTCTCTTGTTAAAAAAAATAACACACTTATTGGTGGATCGGCAGATCTTGCTGGTTCAAATAATACTAAAACAAAACATCATAAAATAATAAAACCAGGAAATTTTGACGGAAATTATATTCATTATGGTGTTAGAGAACATGCGATGTGTGGAATTATGAATGGAATAGCTTTACACAGTAACTTAATACCTTATGGGGGAACTTTTTTAGTTTTTTCGGATTATTGTAAACCATCTATAAGGTTAGCAGCAATGATGAAACTACAAGTTATATATGTTATGACACATGACTCTATTGGACTAGGGGAAGATGGACCAACACACCAACCTATTGAACAATTATCTGGATTAAGATCAATACCCAACCTTAATGTTTTTAGACCTGCAGATAGATTAGAAACTATTGAGTGTTGGTATCATGCTTTAAAGAGTTCAAAAACCCCAAGTATTATATCTTTAACCAGACAAAACCTTAATCCTATAAGAAATAAAGTCTCAAATACTAACAAGTGCTCATTCGGAGCATATGAAGTTTTAAGAACAAATAAAAAAATAAAATTGACGATTTTAGCTTGTGGTTCTGAGGTAAACTTAGCGATAGAGGCCAGCCATAAATTAGCCAAACATAGGATATACTCAAAAGTTATATCAGTACCATGTATGGAGCTTTTTGACTCACAATCGATTACTTATAAAAATAAAATTTTAAATGAGACAAAATTGAAAATATCAATCGAAGCTGGATCAAGCGACTGTTGGAAAAAATATGTAGGTGATTTTGGAATGACTTTTGGAATTGATATGTTTGGAAAAAGTGCTCCGTATAAAGATGTTTATAAGTATTTTGGGCTAATATCGACAAATATAGTAGGTAAAGTAAAGAAAAAAATAAAAAACTAAAAATGACTATTAAAATTGGAATTAATGGGATGGGTAGAATTGGCCGTATGGTGGTTAGATCAATTTTCGAAACCCAAAATAAGAATTTAAAAATTAGTCACATAAACAATAGATCTAATGCTAAAGCTACTTGTAAATTAATAAAATATGACTCTAATCATGGCATGTTTAATGCAGATTTAAACTGTAATGAAAATGAATTAATAATTAATAAAAATAAAATTACATTTTCACAAGAATCTAAAATCGAAAATATTGATTGGAAAAAATACCATGTTGACTATGTTTTTGAGTGTACTGGTAAATTTAATTCAAAAGAAAAGTTACTTACTCACATCAAAAATGGAGCAAAAAAAGTAATAGTTTCCGCTCCATGTAAAAATGCTGATAAAACAGTTGTGTTTGGTGTAAATGAAAATGTTATATCGAAGGATGATAAAATAATATCTGCTGCCTCATGTACAACTAATTGTTTAGCGCCAATTGTGAATGTGCTTAATAATAATTTCGAAATTGAAAAAGGTTTCATGACTACAATACATGCATACACTAGTGATCAAAGAATTTTGGATAATTCTCATAAGGATCCAAGAAGAGCACGAGCTGCAAGTCAATCAATAATTCCAACATCAACTGGTGCATCAAAATCAATAGGTGAGATAATTCCAAGCCTAAAAGGGAAATTAGAAGGGGTTGCAATGAGAGTCCCAACTCCCAATGTGTCACTTGTAGAGTTGATATTCTGCTCAAAAAAAGAAATAGATGTTAAAAAAATTAATCATGCTTTTGAAACTGCCTCTAAAAATGAATTGAATAAAATTTTAGAAGTTACTCATGAAAAACTGGTTTCCATTGATTTTAATCATCATTCAGCATCTGCAATTGTTGATGCCTCTTTAACAAGTGTAGTTGGAACTAACATGGGTAAAATTTCAGCTTGGTATGACAATGAATGGGGGTTCTCTAATAGAATGTGTGATATAGCTGAGAGTTTGAATAAAATCTCTTGATGAGAAGTATTTCGAAAGAAAAAAATCTTAATAGTAAAAAAATATTATTAAGATTAGACTTAAATGTTCCTTTAGAAGATGGAAATATAACTGACACAACAAGAATAGATAAAATTTTACCTACTTTAAATTTTTTAATAAAACAAAAAGCTAAAATAATAATTTTATCACATGTGGGAAGACCAAGGGGGAAAATAGTAAAAGAGTTATCATTAAGACCAATTTATGAAGATTTAAGAAAAAAACTAAATACAACCGTAAAACTAATAACAAAAAATATTAATGAAATAAAAAATAAAGATTTCTTTAAAAAATTTGATGAGGATATTCTAATTTTAGAAAATATAAGATTTTACAAGGAAGAGGAGAAAAATGATCCTAAATTTGCAAAACACTTAGCTAGTTTAGGTGATATTTATGTAAATGATGCTTTCTCCTGTTCTCATCGAGCACATGCATCAATTCATCAAATTTCAAAATATTTACCATCTTTTTCTGGACTTCAACTTGATTTAGAAGTGAATGCTCTTAATAAAATTACCTCTAAAATAACAAAACCCATAACATGCATAATTGGAGGATCAAAAATTTCAACTAAAATAGATATTATTAAAAATTTAATACCAAAATTTGATAATTTAATAATTGTTGGAGGTATGGCTAATAATTTTATTGAGTATTTTGGAAATAATATTGGAAAATCAATAAAAGAAAAAAATTGTACTCATATTGTTGAAGAAATTATTTCACTTTCAAAAAAAAGGGGGTGTAAAATTATTTATCCTGATGATGTGCTTGTATCTAAAGATTTAAACGGGTTTTCTAAAAATAAAGATTTAAATCAAATTTTAAATGATGAGATGATTTTGGATATTGGTCCAAAAACAATTAATAAAATTATAGATGTAATAGATAGTACTAAAACAATATTGTGGAACGGACCAGCTGGTTATTTTGAAAATCCAAATTTTGCTAATGGAAGTATTAAAATTGCAAAAAAAATAATCGAAAATAATAAATTAGACAAAATTTTTTCCGTTGTAGGTGGTGGAGACACTGTTTCGTTGTTGAATAGTTTAAATGTTGTTGGTAATTTCAATTTTGTTTCAACTGCAGGTGGAGCTTTTTTAGAATATCTTGAAGGCAAAGATCTTCCTGGTATAACCGCTTTAAATTAATATGTCGGAACTCAATAAAATTGTACTTAAAATTATTTCAAATGGTAAAGGTATTCTTGCAGCAGATGAAAGCAACGCAACTATGACTAAAAGACTAGAATCGGTAAATGTGCCTTCAACACCAGAGAATAGACTATTATTCAGAGAGTCAATCTTGTCATCTGAAAGCATGAAAGAATGCATTGGTGGGGTAATTCTATATGATGAAACAATAAACCAAAAGACAAGTTTTGGAAAATCAATCCCTGATTTAATTTCTTCTTCAGGTGCATTAACAGGAATCAAAGTTGATACTGGTGCAAAAGAACTAGCAAATTCCTCTGAAGAAAAAATAACTGAAGGTTTGGATGGACTAAGAGAAAGATTAAAAAAATACTACAAACTTGGTGCAAGATTTGCAAAATGGAGAGGTGTTTATAGCATTAGTGAAGAATATCCAAGCAAACTAGCAATTTATAGTAATGCCCATGCACTTGCGCGATATTCTGCTTTAGTCCAAGAAAGTAGAATGGTACCAATAGTTGAACCAGAAGTGTTAATGGATGGAGATCATTCTGCTGATACTTGCTACAAAAAAACATCAGAGGTAATAAAAAAATGTTTTGATGAATTAATATTACACAAAGTTGATCTTTCTGGAATTATTTTAAAACCTAATATGATATTAGCAGGTAATAGATCAAAAGATAAAGTTTCAAGTAAGGAAGTTTCTCAAAAAACACTTCAATGCCTTAAAAACTCAGTCCCAAATGAAGTGCCTGGGGTTAGTTTTTTATCTGGAGGTCAATCAGAAATAGAAGCTACAGAAAATTTAAATTTAATAAATAAAAATAATAAAACTAAATTTATTATGACTTACTCCTATGGAAGAGCTTTACAACAAAGTGCACTTAAAATATGGTCAAAAAATACAAAAGATATAGAAGCTACTCAAAATATTTTTAATCATAGGGTGAAAATGTGTACTTTAGCCGCTCAAGGAAAATGGTCTTACGAACTTGAAAATCAGTAGAAAGAAATTTATTTATCTTATATCACCAAATAAAATAAATAAAGATTTCTATAAGAGCCTAAAATTAATTTTAAGTACAAATAGAGTAAGTTTCTTTCAAATGAGGCTAAAAAAATATTCATTGAAGCAAAAAATTTTGATTGGAAAAAAAATTCAAAGAGTATGTAGAACTAATAAAGTTAAATTTATAATAAATGACGAACCTTGGTTGGCAAAAAAACTCAATGCAGATGGTTGTCATTTGGGACAAAAAGATATGAGTGTAAATGATGCCCGTAAAGTGATAGGAAATAAAATTATAGGTATTACATGTCATAATTCGATTAGACTTGCAAAATCTGCAATCAAGTCAAAAGCAAATTATTTGGCTTTTGGAGCATTTTTTTCTTCAGAAACTAAGAGGGTTAAATTTCATGCCACTACTAAAATTTTAAAGAAAGTTAAAAAATTGACCAATATTCCTATTGTTGCGATAGGTGGTATAAACTCAAAAAATTATAGAAATCTATTATTGAATAAAGCAAATTTTTTAGCTATTTCAGGCTACATTTGGAAAAATAAAAAATACAAACCAGAGAAAGCTATAGAAACTTTAAAATGAAAATTAATGCAGGGGAAATTAGAGTAGGTATGCTTTTAGAGTACAAAAATGATTTGTGGCAAGTTCTTAAAACACAACATGTTAAACCAGGTAAAGGAGGTGCATTCGCTCAAGTAGAAATGAAAAGTATTGGAAATAACACAAAGCTTAATGAACGCTTCAGATCAAGCGAATCTGTTGAAAAAGCTACAGTTGAGGAAAATAATTTTAATTATCTTTATTCAGATGAAAGTAAATATTTTTTTATGGACCCAAAAACATTTGAACAAATAGAAATTAAAAAAGACATAATAGGTGAAAAGGGGAAATTATTGACTGAAAATCTTGAGGTTTCTATCAGTTTCTACAATGAGAATGCAATTTCAATTGAACTTCCTAATCAAGTAACATGTAGAATTTCTTCAACAGACGCAGCTTTAAAAGGTCAAACTGTTTCGTCTTCATATAAGCCAGCAATTCTCGATAATGGAATTAAAATACAAGTTCCTCCTTTTGTTGAGGTAGAAGATAATATTATTTTAGACACCAGAACTTTAGAGTATGTAAAAAAGATTTAATATATGAATTCAATCTCACCAAATTTAAATATCATGATTAAGGCTTGTGAAAAGGCATCAAGAGTGATTATTAGAGATTTTGGAGAAGTTGAAAATTTACAAGTTGCTAAAAAAGGACCAAGGGATTTTGTAACTAAGACAGATAAACGGGTTGAAGAAATTCTTGTTGAAGAACTGACTAAAGCGAAAAAAAACTATTCCTTCATAACTGAGGAAAGTGGAAAAATTGATAATAATGATAAAGATAAAATATGGATAATTGATCCGATAGATGGAACAACAAATTTTTTACATGGAATACCTCATTTTGCAATTTCAATTGCTCTAAAAATTGAAAATGAAATAAAATCTGCTTTAATACATGATCCAATAAAAAATGAAATATTTTTTGCTGAAAAAAATAATGGAGCATATTTTAACAACCATAGAATAAGAGTTTCAAATAAAAGCGACATTGAAGATTGTTTATTTTCATCTAATCCTGAGGGTTTAAAGATTATATATCCTGATTTAAATATGAGGAATTCAGGATGTGCTGCTTTAGATTTGGCATATGTTGGATCAGGAAGATTGGATGGTTTTTTTCATAATAAAATCAATTTATGGGATATTGCTGCTGGAGTCCTTATAGTAAAAGAAGCTGGGGGAACGACGAATGATTTTAGTAAGTATAAAGAGAATAATATCAATATAAGAGCTGCGAGCACTAATATATATGCTAAAATGATGGAAAAATTATCTAACTTTTAATTGTTTTTAATCAACTTTTTGTTATAAAGCCCGCTATGAAAAAAAATATTCATCCTAATTATCATATCATTAAAGTCGAAATGACAGATGGCACTCAATTTGAAACAAAGTCAACTTGGGGAAGCGAAGGAGATGTTCTAAAGCTAGAAATTGATCCTAAATCTCATTCAGCATGGACTGGTGGGAAACAAAAAATCCTTGATAAAGGAAGAGTAAGCAAATTCAATAAAAAATTTCAGAACTTTAGAGCAGAAAATAAGTAATGAGTAATGCCCCATTAATGCCAATGGCTACAGCGGTTTGGCTCGTGGAGAATACTCCACTAACATTTAAACAAATTGCTGATTTTTGTAAGCTCCACGAAGTTGAAATTCAAGGAATTGCTGATGGAGAGGTTGCTAAGGGTATTGTAGGATACAATCCAATTATTGCAAATCAATTAACAAAAGAAGAAATAGATCTTTCATCTTTAGATCCCAACAGAAAGTTGTCACTAAAATCTAATGATATAGAAATTAAAGATGATGAAAAAAAATTAAAAAAAAAATATATTCCATTGTCAAAACGTCAAGATAAACCAGACTCTGCGCTTTGGTTAATTAAACAACACTCAAATTTAAAAGACTCACAAATAGCTAAACTAGTTGGAATCACAAAAAATTCAGCAACTGCAATTCGGAATAAGAGCTACTGGAATTATAATAATCTAAGTGCAAAAGACCCGGTTGCCATGGGTCTATTCACACAAAAAGAATTAGTAGAAGCATTAGAAAAAGCTGAAAGAAGAATGAAGAGAGAAAAAAAAGAAAAAGAGAAGTCTCAAATTTCAAAATGAAATTATTCGATTCTCATAGACAAACGTAAAATAAAGTGATATTGGAAACGCTTTTTGGAGGTGGTTATTAAAATAGAGGTAAAAGATAATAATATTGAGCAAGCTTTGAGAGTTTTAAAAAGAAAACTTCAAAGAGATGGTTTTTTTAAAGTAATTAAACTTAAAAATACTTATGAAAAGCCTTCAGAAAAGAAAAAAAGAATTCTTCAAGAAAATATTAAAAGAGTAAAAAAACTTAATAAGCTCAAAAATAGAATTTAAATAACGCGGGGTGGAGCAGCCTGGTAGCTCGCAAGGCTCATAACCTTGAGGTCGGCGGTTCAAATCCGTCCCCCGCAACCAATTTCATACACCCTCTAGAAAAATTTTTTTTTAGTTAAAAAGTAAATTAGGTACTGTAACTGTAAATGCATTAATATGTGATGTGCATCCTCAGAAATTCCATAGTTCTTTGCATTTATATGAATAGAAATATTACAATTTTTTTTTAAATACCCTCCATTAAATCCACTAAAACCTATAGTTTTAATTTTTTTCTTCTTTGCAAATTTAATTAATTCAACTATATTTTTTGATTTCCCAGATGAGCTTACTACAATAAGTAGATCACCTTTATTATAGTAGTTATCTAATTGATAACTGAAAATATCTTTGTAATTTATATCATTTGATATAGCAGTAATAGTTTCAATATTATTTGATAAACTCAGTATTTTAGGTTTAAGTTTTGTGTTATCTTTAAAAAATTTTAAAAAATCAACTACATAATGATTTGCGATTGCAGCTGACCCTCCATTACCACAAACATAAATGGTTTTATTATTTTTAATTATTTTTAAAATCTCTGTACAAGATTTTTCTAAATTTTTGATATTTGATCTTAATATTGATTTGGAGAGAATATTTATGTAATTTTCTACAAAATTGTTTAAATTTCCCATAAATTAAAATACTCTATACACAGTATTTGTAAAAACTAAATTTTAAATTTAGATTTTTTGCTATCTTTTAGAAAACCCCTTACAGTTTCCATTGTTAATTGATCAAAAGTTTTACCAAATTTCTCTATTTTAGAGATTATTGAGGGCGGAATAGTAATTATGTGACATCCTAATTCTTTTGCCTGTCGATAGTTATAAGGTTCTCTAACACTTGCCCACAATATTTCAACATTTTTAAATTTTTTTGAAAGCTGAATACTTTTTTTAAATTCAGTAATAGGATCCTTTCCTGTATCAGCCGCCCTACCAGCAAATATTGAAATAATTACTTTTGTTTTTTTATTAATTTTACTTAAAATTTTTTTGGTTTGTCGAGAATTATAAACAGCAGTTACATTGATCTTGATATTTTTATTATTCAGTTCTCTTATAATTTTTCCTGAAAAATTTCCTTTAGAATTAATTATTGGTATTTTTACATAAACATTTTTACCCCAAGAATTAATTTTCAAACCTTGATCTAACATTGAGTTATAATCGTCACCAAAAACCTCAAAAGAAATTGGTTTAACATTGCAAAATTTTAGTATTTTTCTTGAATAAGCTTCATAATCTCTAGCACCCGCTTTTCTCATTAGTGAAGGATTGGTTGTAAAACCTTTTACTATTTGTTTCTTATTAAACTTTTTAATAAGATTTATGTCAGCTATATCACAAAAAATTTTTGTCAATTTATAAACTTTTTACAATTTCCTCTGTCATTTTTTTTGCATCTGCAAACAACATTAAGGTATTATCTCTGTAGAATAAATCATTATCAATTCCTGCATATCCTGGTGACAAGCTTCTTTTTACAAATAATACTGATTTACTTTTTTCAACGTCTAAAACTGGCATTCCATATATTGGGCTTTGTGGATCAGACTTTGCTACAGGGTTTGTTACATCATTAGCGCCTATAACATATGCAACATCACAATTTGCAAAGTCATTATTTATCTCCTCTAATTCAAATACTTCATCATATGGAACATTTGCTTCCGCAAGTAAAACGTTCATATGCCCTGGCATTCTTCCAGCAACTGGATGAATAGCATATGAAACTTTTACCCCATTTTTTTTTAATGCATCAACCATTTCTCTTAAAGCATGTTGGGCTTGTGCTACAGCCATTCCATATCCTGGAACAATAATTACTGAGGAAGCATTTTTCATAAGAAATGCAGCGTCATCTGCATTACCATTTTTAACTGGTTTTTTCTGTTGTTGAGATGAAGAAGTTGATGTTTGATCATTTGCTCCCCATCCTCCTAAAATAACATTAAAGAATGATCTATTCATTCCCTTACACATTATATAAGATAGAATTGCGCCAGAAGATCCAACAAGTGCACCTGTAATTATTAAAGCAGTATTTTCTAGTGTAAAACCTATACCAGCAGCAGCCCATCCTGAATAAGAATTTAACATTGATATTACAACAGGCATGTCAGCTCCTCCGATAGGAATTATTAGTAATACACCAACTAAAAGTGAAATAACAATTATAGTCCAAAACAAACTATTCATTTGCGTAATACACAAATAAGAAATCAATGCTACGAGACTAATTCCTAAAATTAAATTTAAGTAATGCTGACCATAAAATGTTATCGGAGATCCTGACATAATTCCTCTTAATTTTAAAAAAGCAATTATCGATCCAGTAAATGTAATAGCTCCTATTGCTGCTCCAAGTGACATCTCTATGAGACTTGCGACCTTAATATTTCCAGGTGTTCCTAAATTAAAAACCTCAGGATTTAAAAATGCTGATATAGCAACAAATACTGCGGCCAAACCAACTAAACTATGAAAGCCTGCTACTAGTTCAGGCATAGCAGTCATTGGTATTTTAAATGCTATAAATGCTCCTATTGAACCACCTATCGATAAAAAAATTATTAGATAAAGGAAGCCGTAAGAAAAATTTCCTACCGACATTATGGTTACTCCTATTGCTAATGCCATTCCGATAATGCCGTATAAATTACCTTTTCTAGATGTTTCTGGAGAAGAAAGGCCTCTTAACGCTAAAATAAATAACACTCCTGAAATCAGATAAAAAATAGCTAACAAATTTACTGAAATCATTTCTTGTCTTTCTTTTTTTTGTACATTGCTAACATTCTTTGAGTAACCAAAAATCCTCCAAAAATGTTAATTGCTGCTAAAATTATCGCTAAGAAGCCAAAAATATTTGCTGTATCGAAAACATTAATTGAGTCTCCTGCTAAAGCTGCAATAATTGCTCCAACAATGATTACAGATGAAATTGCATTTGTTACAGACATTAATGGAGTATGTAATGATGGTGTCACACTCCAAACTACATAATATCCTATAAAGATAGATAGAATGAATATACTCAATCTAAATATAAATGGGTCTATTTCCATAAAATCACTTTATTATTGTTTTTTCTATTATTTCATCTTCTAAATTAATATTAATTTTTTTATTTTCTTTATCATACATATTACTTACAAAATTAAATACATTTTTTGCATATAAACTTGATGATGATGATGGCAATTTATTTAAAATATTTTTTTCTCCCATTATTTTTACCCCATTTTTTGAAACAGTTTTATCAACTTCTGTAAAAGCTGAGTTTCCACCTTGTGATGCTGCAAGATCATAAATTACTGACCCAGTCTTCATATTATTTATCATATTTTCTCTGATAATTAATGGTGCTTTTTTTCCAGGTATTAGCGCTGTACAAATAACTATATCTATTTTTTTTAATGTTTCAGCAAGAAGGTCTTCTTGTTTTTTTTTAAAATCCTCTGATGCTTCTTTGGCATATCCACCCTCAGTTTCTAAATTTTCTGAGCCTTCAACAGTCAAAAATTTTCCTCCAAGACTTTCAACCTGCTCTTTTGATGCAATTCTTACATCTGTAGCATATACAATTGCACCCATTCTTTTAGCTGTCGCAATAGCTTGTAATCCCGCAACACCTGCTCCAACAACTAATACTTTTGCTGCAGGAATAGTTCCTGCTGCTGTCATCATCATTGGAATAGCTTTTTCGAAGACTGAAAAGGATTCAATGACTGCCTTATATCCAGCTAGGTTGGCTTGCGAAGATAGTATATCCATTGATTGCGCTCTGGTAATTCTTGGAAGCAAATCCAAAGAAAAAATATTTATATTTTTTTTTGTTAATAATTTCAGTTTATCACCATTGCTGTAAGGATGTAATACACCAATATAAGTTTGATTAGGTTTTAAAAAGGCAAGTTTGTCATCACTTAATAAACCCATCTGTGTTATTATATTAGAATTTTCAATTAAAGTTTTTTCATCTTCAACTATAACCACTCCTTCATCTTTGAAATCATTATTTGTAAATCCTAAATGTTGCCCATAATTTTCTGTAATTTGTACTTCAATACCAAGATTTATGTATTTTTTTGCAATTTCAGGAGTTATTGAAATTCTTTTTTCAAAATTTTGATCTTCAAAAACTGATCCAATTTTCATCAACTTAATCTATTTTTGTCTTGCTTTAAACTTAGGATTTTTTTTATTAATTATATAAACTCTACCTCTTCTTCTAACTAATTTAGAATTGAGATCTCTTTTTTTTAAAGATTTTAAGGAGCTTGCTACTTTCATATATCTATTTATTAGCCTGGCAATGTCCTACTCTTCCATGTCTTAAGACAAAGTACCATCGGCGCAGAAAGGCTTGACTTCCGAGTTCGGAATGGGATCGGGTATTACTCTTTCGCAATAATCACCAGGCACGGTACTTATACTTAATTTATTCACTTTGTAAATGATTAAGAAAATAAGATTTTTTATTATTTTTGCTTAATAAAGTCTAATTTAAAGTTTTCTATGTATTTTTTTAAGGATTTCATTCCAAATTTTTGAATGACTTCATTTGACAAACTCATTTTTGTCAATGCCGAAGCAAATCTTTCACCAGGTCTTTTAGGTAAATATTTTATTTTATTACCAAATAATTTTGCAACTTGTTTGATAGTATAACTATTTTTGTTAGAGATGCTGTAATGTAAATTTTTATTTTTTTTCCAAGCAAAGATACATGTATCGACGGTATCATCAATGTGCGTAAATCTTCTGGATTGATTGCCAGGCCTAACCACTGGTATTGGATTATTTTTTTTATAAGCTTCCTCAAATATACCTATTACTGTTGCCATTTCTCCTTTTGATATTTGATTAGGACCATAAACATTGTAAAAATAAATTACCTCATATTTAAAGTTAAACCATGTTTTTAAATTTTCTAAATATTCAAGATTTTTAGCTTTTGTAAATGCGTAAGGTGATAAATTCATATCCTTACCTTTATTTCCTAAACTAGCTGATGTTGCAGAATAAATTAATTTAATATTATTGTTTAAACAAAAATTAAATACATCACAGGAGCCTATTGAATTTGAATTTATACACTCACTCATTTTTGAGAAGCTTTGATAAATTCTTGCAAATTCTCCAAAATGAAATATTGCATTAATAAATTTTTTTTTTTTTCTTAAAATTCTTGAAATATTTTTAGTATCTGAATTTAAATAAGAAATTCTTTTATTTTTTATATGATTACTTAATTTGCCAGTTGAATAATTGTCTATACTAATTACTTTATATTTAGTTGTACTTACTATTTTTTTAATCAAGTTAGTTCCAACAAAACCTGCTCCACCTGTTACAACTATTATATTTTTTTTCATTATTTTTAAAGTTTTGATAAATACAGTGAGCAAATATAATATTTGAATATAATTGTCAAAAAAATCTGGTAAGAATTAATCATACAAATGAAAAGCAAAATAACTACAGTTCAATTAAAAGATAAAAATAAGATAATTAATTTCTTAAAAAAAAATCATAAATTTAAATTATCAAATAAACAATATGAAACTCTATTTAATAGTAATTGGTCAAAAAATAAAACATTCGGAATTATGATAAAAGTAAATCAGGAAATAGTTGGTTTTATTGGGTTGTTATTTTCTGATAATTTTTTTTATTTAAAATCTAAAATTAGAATAGTTAATATTCATAGCTGGGTGGTAAAGAAAGAATTCAGATATTTAAGTTTGAGTTTATTAAATAAATTGAATAATCAAGATTATATATTTGTCTCTCAATCTACATTAATAAATCTTAAAGATATTTTTTTAAAAATGGGATGGAAGATTTTAGATAGAAATTTCTATATCATTCCCCCTTTTTTTTATTCTTCGCAAAAAATTTCTTATAATTTTGATTTTGAAAAATCAAAAGATCTAAAAAAAATTGTAAGAGATCATTTGAAATATGACTGTAAATATATGAATATAAATCGTGGAAAATTAGAAATAATTTTTAAACTAAGAAAAAAAAAAATCTTTAAGATTGCTGAAATTTTATTTTTAAGTGATTTAAATAATTTCAACAAATACATAAAGAGTATTAGTAAAATTCTATTTAAAGAGTATAACGTGGTACTAATTAAAACTGATGAGAGATTTTTAAACAATAATAATAAGCATCTTTATAAACTATTTAAAATAAACTATAAAGATCATCTGAAAGTTTTTAAAAATAGGGAAAATAATAAAAATATTAAAAGTAGTCATATAAGTAATTTATATTCAGAATTCCAATTAATTTAAAATGCCTAACTTATCTAAAATTAACAAAAAAAAATTGTACCTATCATCTACGTCGTATTTATTACCGCAAATTGATGAATGGAATAAATTGAAAAAAAATTTTCAACTTAATTTTATGGAATTTAATCAATTTAAGATAAATGAAAAAGAATCTTTTTCAGAAATTATAGTAATTTTTTTAGAAGATATTATTGACGAATATATTATTACTAAAAAAAAATTTGATAATAACAAACAAAAACTTAGATCTTTTTTAAAAATACTTAATACTAAATTTACAAAAGAAAATACTAATCACGTTGTTTGTCATTCCTATTATAATTTTAAAAATTATGTGAATTATTCAAAAGAAAAAAGTTTTAACTTACTACTTCAAGAGTATTTTGACGAAGAACTTTATAAAATCTCAAAAAAAAACAAAAATCTTTACATAATAAATTTAAATCATATTTTTTGTCATTATGGTTTAAACAAGGTTTTTGACCTTAGAAATTTTTATTTGGCAAGATGTAGATTATCTCAATATGGAATTAAAATTGTTCAAGAAGTTATTATGAATATGGTAGAAAGAATAAGCAAAAGTAGTAAGAAGCTGCTACTTCTTGATTGTGATAATACTCTTTGGGGTGGTGTAGTTTCTGAGGATGGTTTAGAAAAAATCCAGTTAGGACAGGACGGTATAGGAAAAGCTCATCAAGACTTTCAAAAGTCCATTAAGTTTTTGAAAGATAAAGGTATTTTAATTGGATTAGTCAGTAAAAATATAAAAAGTGATGTTTTGGAAGTTCTTAAAAAAAATAAGAACATGATTATAAAAGAAAAAGATATAACTACATACAAAATAAATTGGGAAACTAAATCATCTAACATCCAAGAAATTTCAAATGAATTAATGTTGGGTTTAGATAGTTTTGTTTTTTGGGATGACAATCCAGTTGAAAGGCAAAATGTAAGAAAAGTTTTAAAAGATGTTGATGTAATTGAACCAGACGAAGATGTGTCAAACTGGGCTAAGCAATTAATGGAGTATCAAGGCTTTACAAAAATAAAAACTACAAAAGAAGATTTAAAAAAAACCGAACAATATAAAAAGAGAAATTCATTTTTAGAAAATAAAAAAGTACATAAAAGTGAAATTGATTATCTAAAATCAATAAAAATAAAACCAAAAATAGTGAAATTAGATAAGTTTAATATAGATAGAGCAATTCAGATAATTCAAAAAACTAATCAATTTAATTTATCAAATTTAAAATATTCATTCAAAGATTTAAAAGAAATAGATAAGAAGGAAAAAGTATTTATGGTACATTTAAAAGATATATATGGTGATCATGGACTAATTTCATTAGTTATTATTAAATCTTTATACAAAAAAATTTTTATTGTTGATACATTTATACTAAGTTGCAGAATTCTTGGTAGATATGCTGAAAACTGGATTATGAAAAAAATAATTAATTTAGCCAAAAAAAATAAAAATGAAGAAATATTGATTAAATTTTCTAAAACAAAAAAAAATGTTCCTGGTGAGAATTTTTTAAAATCTTTAAAACCAAAAAAATTAGATAAAAAATTTATTTTAAAAAAATACCAAATAAAATCTAATGATAAAAATTATGATAATAATATAGATTTTTACTCAATTAAAACAAATCAAATAATAAAAAATTCAAATTTATATGATTGATAACAAACTTGAAAAGATATTTAGAAAATTTTACAAAAAAAAAATAGACAGTATTGGAAATTTAAATTTTAATAATATTAAAAATTGGGATTCTCTTAAGCATATTAACTTTATGTTTGAAGTAGAAAAAAACTATTCAATTAAAATTAATATCAATGAATTCTCAAATATTAAGTCATTGAATGAAGTTGATAAAATAATAAAAAAAAATTTAAAAAGAAAATCGAAAACATAGATCAATGATAAAAGTATTTTCCTCTATTCTATCACAGTGATGAACGCCACATATATTTCTATTTCTAAAACTTTTTGGTGTTACCTTTAATATTTGAACTTGATTATATTTATTTAAATCTAGGGTAGTTATTTTATTTAATGTAAATCCGTATCCATAAGTACTTTTTCGATTAATCTGTGCTGGTCTAAAAAATGATCTATTTTTTTTAAAAATAGATCCAGCATTTCTTGAACTATTAAATTTATTTATAACAGGATTGCTATTAACAGGTATCAAGTTTTTAAAATTTATTTTATTACTTCTATATACATAAAGTTTTTTATTAAATTCAATTGGGTTGCCTTTGCTTTTATTTACAAATAGCCAAAATTTTTTATTTTTATAAATAATCGTGGTATCACATACCTTTTCACCTTTTAAAATAGTATTAATTTTTTTCCAACGGTATGGGAAATTAACTGACTTATATATATAGGTTTCATTTTTTTCATTACTTTCAGGAATTAGATAAAAATTTTTTTTATAACTAAAAATATGAGGATAAGATAAGTGATAATGTTTTTTTAAAATTGTTTTTTTATCAACTATTTTATTATTTTTTAATTCAATACATTGAATAGCACCTTTTTTTGAAAAATAATTAAAACATTCAAAAAATATATACTTCTTATTTTTATATTTAATAAAAAAAGGATCCGCCCAAAATTCAAAAAAACCAGGATTAAATATCCTAAGTATTTTTACTTTTTTATTTTTTATCTCACAAATTGCCAGTTTCCATCTAAAGGATTTAATTCCAATCAAAAATAAAAGCTTTTCAAACAGTCCTTTAAATATCATTTTTTTTAATTAAATTACTGTAGAGCTCTATCATTAAAATTGCATATAAAACTAATGATGAGTTAAAATAGTAAATACTATATCTAAGTGTTGGCACATAAATTAATGTTTGTATTATTGTTGCCAATAGAACCAACAGATTTAATGAAACAATTATTCTGTATTTCTTTTTTTTTAAATAATATAGAATTAAAAGGAATGTAATTATTGAATAAATTGAAATTATGTAGTCTCTGGTTCCTCTAAATGAAAAACCAAATAAATGTGGAAGTTTAAGTAACGAATACTTAATTTGAACAATAGGATCATAATTAAAAATTTTTTCTACAGCTAATTTTGAATACTTTTCTCTCTCAAGCTGCATTTTTAAATCCATTCCATATACTTCATAAGCAAGATATTTTTCATCTATATTTCTGATATAGAGAGTATAATAATCTGTTACTTTTTCATTCTGCCCATAAACATTGAATATATACTTACCATGAAGTGTATCTAAATTATTTAAACCATGACCAATAGTGTCCATTCCCATGCCCTGTAATCGATTTGTAAACTGACTATTAGTTGCCTTAAATGATCCGCTTATTGAGTACATATAAAAAAACCACGGAGCCAGCAATAATATTATCAATACCCCAAATATAAATAAGTTCTTAAATTTGCTGAATATTTTATTTATAAAAATCAAAAAAATTAAACCATAAAGTATTAAATTTGCTTTTAGATAAAAACATACAACAAATAATATTGCTAAAATTATAAAATTTCTCAAATTAAAATTCTCATTTAAGTATATTTTATATATTATAAATAATTGTAAATTAAAAAGTATTACAGTTAATAATTCTGCATATACGAAATCTATAAAAAAAAAATTGGGTAGGAAAAAATAATATAAAATTGCAGATAAAGAGAAAATCTTTTTATATTCAATTAATTTAATTTTTTTTGAAAATGTAATCAGTATTGAAGGTATAAAAACAACAAAAGAAATATTCAAAATCTTATATAAAATTGTAAGATTTAATGGAAAAAATGATAAAAAATGAAGCAATATCGGGAATAGTGGAGGGCGAAATCCATCTCTTAAACCTAAAAAATTTAAACTTAAAAAATTAATATTTTTTGATCTAGCAATATATTCTTCTCCATCAAGCCATTTATGATTTTCATCAATCAATCCAAAATATAGAAAAAAAATGGTTAATATAGAAAATACACTAAATGAAATTAGTATGTGATATCGAATATAAAAATTATTTATAATATTTATATAATTATTTACATTAGATAAGTTCATTTATTACCTTTTGGTATTGCATTCGAAATAGATCTAAATTGTGATTTTTTAAAAAATATTCTCTTTGAACTCTTTGAAAAAGATTATATTCATCGCTCTCAAGATTCATAAAGTAGTTAATTTTTGTTTTTAAATCTTTAATATTATTATTAAAAAGTAAACCTAAATATTTTTTTTTCCCAATTACACTATTTACTCCACTTACATTAGAAGCTAATATTGGAGTACAGGAAGACATGGCCTGGAGAATACTTGAGGACATAGCTTCTCCAAAAGATGGGTGTAAGTATAAATCAATTTTACAAAACCATTTTTTCAAATTTTTTTCATCCAACTCACCTACAAATATAACATTTTTATTTAATTTATATTTATGAACATATCTCATTAGATTTTTTTTATTTTCACCTGAACCTGCAATTAAAATTTTAATTTTTTTTTGCAAAAAAGGATAAATTTTAAATAAATCTATAGCAATGCTATGGTACTTTAAATGGTTTATTCTTCCTGATATTCCAATTTTTAAATAATTTTTTTTTTTATATATTTTATCTCTTAAAAAAAAATCACTGGAACCATTAAATATAACTTTTTTTTTTGGATTTTTTATTAAGTTAAATTTGTTGTAATTTTCATTATTAACAAAAATTATTTTATCAAAAAAAATAGTTGATAAAAAAATGCACAAATAATCTTTAAATTTTTTCAATTTAATAGACATGTGATCAACATAAATAATTTTTTTCTTTCGAAATAGTTTAAAATACAAAGTTGGTAAAACTTGATAGTTATGTAAAATTATAAGATCTGGATTAATTTTGTTTATTTTTTTTATTACCCTAATTATCTTAATAAAGTGAGATCCCTTTTTAATTTTTTGAAAGAATATTTTTTTTTTGATTTTTTTTAATTTATTTTTAAATCCATAGAATATTTTTGGACCAGTCATCAAATATTGAGTTTTTAATAATCTATTGTCAAAACTATTTAAGTTTAAAGCAATATCGCCTGCACCCCCAATCTCTGAGTGCATTACATGAAGAATTAACTTATTTTTTTTTTGCATAAATAAAATATTTTCTTATTCTATTTTTTGAAAAATTATTATGTATTTTAAAATTTTTTTTTTTTAAAATTTTTTTTATTTCACTAAAAGTTTGAAACTCTTTTTTGTTAATAAAATCATGACAGGAAATACATATATTTTGACATTTTCTCAAAAAAATATCATTTCCTGACAATAGATTTATTTCACTTCCTTCAATATTAAATTTCGCAAAATTTATTTTCCTTAATTTATATTTTTTTATGATTGCATCGATTGTAATTGTGTTTGTCTCAAAAAATTTTCCTCTAGAAGAGTTAATTGAGTTACTCATCCAATCATTAATAGGGTTAAGTTTACTTTTTACTTTTATGTTATTTTTTTTATAAAAAAATCCATTTAATAAATAAACATTTTTTAAATTATTTAATAATACAATTTTATTTAAAACTTTAAAAAGTCTGGGATCAGATTCGATCGAAAAAATTTTTCCTTTTCTTCCAATTATTTTTGACAAATATAATAATTCCTGGCCTAGACCAGACCCTACATCAATTATGATATCATTTTTTTTTGGTTTATATTTTTTTATGAAATATTTGTATATACTTTTAAATTCATCAAATTTGAAAATAGGGTGAAAATTAATATAATATTCATTTTTATTTTTATGTATCCATAAATTTTCTTTATGATAAATTTTTACTTCTTTATTTATGAAATTATATAATTTTGAAAGAAAAAACCTAACATATTCCAAACTTAATAAATAAAATTTTATTCTCAAAATCATTAATTATTAATTTTTTTTTTAAATAATATTGACATGTATATACTCAATGGAAGAAAAAACATTATTGAGTTATAATTATTAAAAAAATTTCCGGTTTGTGTAATGGGCCACAATTGTGCAAAATAATATCCTAAAATGATTATTTCCAAGATTTCATATTTTTTATTTTTAACTAAATGATAAAAGTTAATTATTGATTTAAAAATAATATATAAATATACCGATAATATAATTAAAAATCCCACTAAACCTGTTTCTGAAATAAGTTGTAAATAGTAATTATGTGGATGGGTGTTACAACTGTAAAAACTTATATTTACACTTTCATCTGCACAAACATGTCTAAAACTCTTGGGACCTGATCCAAGAATTTTATTTTGTTTATAAATATTTAAAGTTGTAATCATAAAGTTTTGATGTTGAGCAGATAAAAAGTAAAAATTATAATTACCTTTCATATTATTTGGCATTAAATCCTGATTCTGTGAATAATTCTTGTCAAATATAGAACTAATTGTTTGTGTTACATATCTGTCATAATAAGTTTTAGAACTAAATAAAAAAACCATAACTAAAACTATACTAAAGAAAGAAAAAAAATAAAAAAATCTAATTCTTTTTTCTCTGTACAGAAAAATTAGATAATAAAAAATCATTATAAAAAACATCAGTAAACTTGCCCTCTCACCACTTAAAAAAACTAAAATTGGACAAGCTATAAGAGAGATATTTAGAAAAATATGAGTTTTTTTTTTTGTTTGATCAACTATTATTTTGGCAAATAATAAAAATACAAACATTTTTGTTGTAAAAGATCCAAGTATTTGTTCATCATCAAAAAAGCTAGTTATTCTGTGTAATTCACTGTTTTCATGTCCTAAAATGTTTTTTCCATAAAAAAATTGTATAGAACTATCTACAACTAAAATGATTATTACAAAAATAATCGAGTTAAAAAAGTAATAAATTATATTTTTTTCTTTAACAAAAAAATAACTTAAAGCTAAAATATATAAGTAAAACCTAAAATAAAAAAGGATAGTATAAGTTTCGTATTTAAATTGACTTAAAAGATAACTAATTACTAAAAAAATAAAATAAATTGAGAAAAATAAAGAAAAATTATTTTTTATAAATAAAAATTCTTTTTTTTTAAATAAGTGAAACAAAAAAGAAAATGTTAAAAGTAATAATGTGAATTCAAGTAAAAATCTTGAAAAAACTAGAAATATGGGTATTAAAATAATTAAGAATTTTTCAAACTTATAATTTAAATTACTAATATTTAACATTTATTCTTTGATTAATTAAATAAACATAAATTAAAAATTTAAAAAATAATACAACTAATAAATTAATATTGGTTTTGTAAAGTAAAATCATTGAAATAACTAAAGGAGAAATTAAAATCAAATTGGATTTAATTAATCCATATTTTTTTATAAGTATGTGTTGAATATGATTTCTATCTCCTTCAAAAGGATTCTGATTTTTTTTTAATCTAATTAAAAATAATCTGATTAAATCTAAAAAAGGAAATAAAAGTATAATTAAGATACTTTCGACGAAAAGTATATCTGTTGTGTTATATACATTTATGATGATCAAAGAAAATATAAAAGAAAAAAGATAAACACCATTATCACCTAAAAAAATTCGTTCTTTAAAATTATAATTAGAAAAGAAAATTAAATAAACAAACGTAAAAAAACAGAATATTTTTAAGCCATAATTCTCTGATACTATAAAAAAAAACATTGCTAAAATAATATAATAAAAAGATGATTGTAAATTAATTCCATCATACATATTAAAAGCAATTTGTAATGTTGCAAAACAAGCAATTGTAAAAATAAAAGACACATTAAATAAGTCTATAACTTTATTGAAACTTTCAAATCTTAGTTCTATGATATAAAAGTTTTTATTGATTATTAAAAATGATGAAAACAATACTATTGATAAAAAAGTTTTGGTTAATGGTTTTAATGAAATTTTGTCATCAATTATACCTAAAGATAATAAAGAAAAACTAATCAAAATAAAATATAAAATCTGAAACTCATTTTTGAACCCAAAGAAAGTAGAGACCTGGGTATCGTTAAAAAAGTAATCATAGGAAAAAATTACCAAAATATTCAAAAAGAAAAAAATTCCTCCATTTAGAGGAATTTGTTTAGAATGTAATTTTCTTATTTTATCAGGTCTATCAAATAAATTCAATTTTGTTGATATTGAGAAATTATTTTTAAACAATAGTGCATTTAAAATTATAATTAAAATAAATATAAATAGATTATGGAGCATAAACAGTGTTAATGAGTAAATTAAATATATAAATATTCAATATTAAAAACAAATAAAAATAATATTTTGAAAAAACAAATTATACATTATCCTGGATGGGAATTAAGAGCTTTTGATAAAGCAAAAAATTTTAGGAATTATCAATATAGTTTGATTAAAAAATTTATTAAAGGCAGGGTAGTAGAAATAGGGCCTGGTAATGGATCAGTATTAAAACTATATTTTAAAAAGGTAAAAAGTATTAATTTATTTGAACCATCTAAAAATCTGTTTTTAAATTTAAAAAGAAGTTTAAAAAAAAAAAAAAAAATTAGATATTTTAATAGGCAATTTAAATTGAAAAAAAACTACTATGATTCGATTTTATATTTAGATGTTTTAGAGCATATTACAAATGATAAAACAGAATTTTTAAAAGCTTATAAATCGCTTAAAGGAGGTGGATGTCTAATTGTAAATGTTCCAGCTTTTCAACATCTTTATTCTAAATTTGATAGTGATATAGGACATGTAAAAAGATATGATAAAATTTTTTTTAAACAGATAACTAAAAATTTAAATGGAAATATAAAAATTTTAAAATATTATGATTCCTTAGGTTATTTTTTAGCCTTGTTATCAAAAATTTTTATAAATAATTATAAAAAAAACTTTAAACAAAAAATTATGTTATGGAACTCTTTAATTGTTATTTCAAAAATAGTTGACAAAATAATATTTAACAGAATTGGAAAATCACTTATTTTTGTATTTGAAAAAAAATAGATCTAAAATAAATAAATTTTTTCGAAAATGTTTTTTAATGGAAATTTAGGTTCTATTTTAAATTGTTTGTTGAATAAATATTTTGAATAGCACCATTTTTTTGAAGGGTTTAATTGTAACATTAATTGTTTTCTACTTTTGTTTTTTTCTGGGATACCTGCCCTGTGCGCACATAAGTTTGGGTAAAATACAAATAGATCTCTTTCGTCACCAGTAACTTGAAAATCAGGTTCAATATTATTATTAATTTTCAGATTTTTAGACTTTTTAATATTCAATATTTTCATTGCTCCAAGATCACTATCAATATTTTCAAAAGGTATAATTAGTTTGATTGTATTCTGTGAATAAGGTTTATCAAAATGCCAATGATTAGCATAAATCTCATCATTAATTAAATTATCGGGTATACTTAATGTTTCATAAGATAAAAGATAACTAATTTTATAATTAAAACCAGTTAAAGATGAAATTTTCTCTAAAGTTTTATTTTCTAAAAATAATTTCTTAAGTAATTTATGAATATCTTTCTCATTTAATACTAAAACTTTGAAAAAATCGTTCCTACTTATTTTTTTTTCTACTTTAAGGTCTTCAAAAATATTTAATTTTAATTTTAATTTTACAAAACCAACTTTATTTAATTCTGAATTAGATTTGTTATTCCTAAAAAAAATATTTTCAAAGAGAGTCGAAAATATTGAATAAATCTTTAGTAAATATTGTTTAAAAACCATCATTTCAAAAGTAATTATCTATAACTCCAAATATAGTTTTAATATGTTGGTTATTCGCCATAGACGGTTTTTCAAAATTTGAATAAAAATATCCCTTTTGATCATGCATTCCATTTTTAAGCGCTATAAAATTTATGTATTTGTCTAAATCAATAAAATTTTTATCATTAATTCTTATTGGATAATTTTTTGTTATATCTTCGTTGATTATTAGTGTTACAAACATTGAATTTTGCTTTAAGTCTACTAGAAATATTTTTTTATCATTATAAGTATTTAAATCATCGAAAATTTTTTTTGCATTTTTTGTGTCATCCAAATTTTCGAAATCAATTATAAAGTCTCTACTCATTTTGGGTGTTACTTTTTTATATTTAACTGAAATTTTCTTTAAAAAATCTTCATGATTTTTTAATCTATAATAATATTTTATACGGTCATAAGGAATTTGTCTCAGTCCTGTAGCAATAATAAGGTCATATTTTGGATTACTAAAATACTCCAAAAGAATTTCATCATAAAATTTAAACATTTCAAAAACAGGATCCTCTGTTTTTTTTACATACCATTCGGGATTTTTAATTTTATTATAAAATCTTGAGTTAAAATAATAGTGATGTTGAATATGAGCTCCTGAATTAAAAAAAATACTTGAAAAATCAGGATTATGTTTTTCAATTTTTTTTAAATGAATATTATTTATAATAAATTCAAATAATAAAGCTTTATTCCAATGATTATTAATTTTTGTTATAAGTTTAATTAATAGTTTCAAATTTTTAAATCTAAAAAAGATTAAAAAAATAAAAAATAGTTTTAAATAATCAAAATAAGATTTACTTTTTGATGAGTTTTCATTAACAAATTTTTTTATAGTTTTTGTTATTAATATATTAATCCATTTATTATCAGACTCTAATCTAGACCATGGATCTGGGATATAATATAATGGCATTTTCAAATTATTATTAAAATTCATTGGCCCAATAGCTCCAACTGAATATCCTTTGTTTTCAATTAATTTATAAAACTGAGAAAGGTTTTTATCTTCAAATTCACCTAATCTGAATATTTTGTGATCTTTGGCTTCTAACCCTGTATATATTGATACCCACTGTATCCAGGGTTCTAAGAATTCATATTTTTCCTCTGATTTTGTTATAACTAATTTCTCAAAAAAATTTTCATTAAAGAACTTAAATTTATAATGTTTTGAATATTTCTTCAATTCATCAAAGTTTATCTCATTAAGTTGTATGAAAATAAGTTTTTTTTTGTTTAGATTGTTCAATTTAGATTCCCTTTAAATTTATTAAAAAGTATTGATATATGCTCATATAAAATTATTTTTTTGTTTTTAGAATATTCAAAAAAATTATTTTTTTTCGGCCATTCATATCCTTTCCAAAATTTTACATTCATGTCATCAAATATCGACCAAGATAATTTAGCTCTTTTGGAGTGATAAGGTGAAGTGACAAAAATTATATCATTTATTGAATCTTTTTTTAAAATTTTGTGAATATTTTCAATATTTTTAAACGTACTCGAATAATCCTCATAAATAAGTTTTATGTTGTCTCTATCATATCCATCATTAATCAAAAGTGCTTCTAACAACTTCTGCTCTGGAATTTCTTGTATCCTCCCAAGTATATAAATATTTTTTATATTATTATGTTGCGATAGAATTTTATTTACATCCCTATATCTATATTGATATGTAATATTGTAATAGCTTGTGGATCCATGACCACTAAATATTACTAAGCTTTTATCTCCATCATTTGGAGACAGCTGGTCGTAATACAATAATGGCTTACCGAGATACCAAAATAAGGGGCTGTAAAAGACAGTAAAAATTAAAAAAATTAATGATAAAGCTGACACTTTAAAAAAAAGTTTAATTCTTAATCTGTTATTTTTTAAAAAAGCTACAAAAAATTTGATAAATATGCCAATTAAAAAAAAATTTAGTTTTTTAAAATTATTCAGTTTTAAGTAGGTGTTACTTAAAGAACTAATTATTACTATTAACTCTTTTTTTGGATTAGATGACATGCTTGAAGTACTTCTTCTAATACTTACTAAAATTTTGTTTAAAAAATAGAATTTATAATTTTTTTTTTTAAGCCTTATCCATAAATCTAAATCTTCTCTTGTGTCTTGATTTTCATCAAAACCATTATTTTTTAAAATTTGTTTATGAAGCATTATTGAGGACACAATCAGAGGATTATAGAGATAAAACCATTGAAAACCATTCTTATTGATCTTGTTAATTATAATTTTTTGAATAAATCTTCTAAACCAATTTACTAAAATAGAAGAATTATAGTTTTTTGAAAAATATTTTGCAGCAGTAGAAACGATAGTATCTTTATTTTTTAAATATTTTAATTGTGTTTCGAGCTTATCTATTTCCCAAAAATCATCAGAGTCGCAGAAACAAATAATACTTCCTTTAGATTTTTCTATTCCCAAATTTCTTGGATGTGCACATGTTCCAGAATTTTTTTTGGTTTTAAAAACTTTTATTTTTTTTTCTTTTTTATAAATTTTTTTTAAAAGTTCGAAAGTTCCATCTGTTGAACAGTCGTCTACTATAATTAACTCAAAATTTTTATAACTTTGCTTTAAAATTGATTTTATAGTATCTAAAACTATTATTTTTCTGTTAAAGACAGGCAATATAACAGATATTAATCTATTCATTTACTATTTTATTTTTTTTGCCCAATTTAAAGAGGTGATTACCATTTTGTATAAAATATCTTTTGGTATTTTTTGACCCGTTAAATATTTTAATTTTTTATTATTGCTAATTATTTTAGACATCTCACCTTTTCTTTGTTTGAGATAATTTTTTTTAATTCTTTTATTATGATATTTCTGAAATTCATCTACTACCTCATTAACTGAAAAACCTTTTCCATATCCTAAATTTAATAAATAAGATTTGTTTTTAATTTTTTTTAGAATGTCTAAATGGTATTTTACTAAATCTTCAATAAAAATATAGTCTCTTATTGCAGTCCCATCAATTGTAGGAAATTTATTGCCATAAATATTTATTTCTGATTTATTTTTAGCTAAATTTTTTGCAATATTATTAAACAATGGTCCACGCTTAACGAAACCTGTTCTATTTTGTTCGTCACATCCTGCAACATTAAAATATCTTAAAATTGCATAATTAAAGTTATGTATTGAAGAATAATTTTTAATTAATTTTTCTGACAAATACTTTGTAAGTCCATAGACACTCTTTGGTAAAATTTGATCATTTTCACTAACTATATTCTTTTTATTCACATCATAAACTGCGCAAGTAGATGAAAATACCAATTTTTTAATTTTATTTTTTGAGGCTTCTAATAACCTTCTGGTTGCCTCGACATTATTTAAATAGTATTTTGCTGGATTAATCATAGACTCTCTAACGTCGGTGCAGGCAGCCATATGAAATACAGTTTCAATTTTATATTTATCAAAAACTTTTCTCAATTGAGCCTCATCATTCAAATCTGACTTTATAAAAACAGCTTTTTTGGGTAATAACTTTCTGGACCCTGTTGATAAATTATCAATAATAACAACTTTTTTTTTCTTATCTAAAAGTTCATAGGATAATTTACTACCTATATACCCAGCTCCTCCAGTAACTAATATCGCATTCTTCATTTAAATTTTAATACCTTGATACTCTTTAATATTTTTTTTTATAAAAATATTTAAATTATAATTTTTAATTGCAATTTTTCTCGAATTTTTACTAAACTTTCTTCTTTTTTTTACATTGATAATAAGTTTTTCAATCATTTTTTTCAACATTTTGTGATCTTTAGGTCTACAAAACAAAGCATTTACATTTTTTTTTACAACCTCCCTGCACCCGGGAACATCTGTTGTAACAATTGCGCACCCTGATGAACTAGCTTCAATTAATGATTTAGGAAACCCCTCTCTATAAGAGGGCAAACAAACAATACTACTTTTATTAAAAAGTTTATTTACGTTGTTTACATGGCCTAAAAATCTAATTGATTTAGTATTTTTTAAAAATCTTTTATTGAGATAATAGTTATCTTTTTCATAATCTGTAGTACCTGCAATAAGGAATTTCCAATTTTTATATCTAGAGGATAGTTTTTTTGCAGCTGAATAAAATTCAAGGATCCCTTTTTCTCTTAAAACTCTAGCAGGAAATAGTACAATATTTCTTTTATTTATCTCCTCATATTTAAATTTTTTTAAATCAACTCCAACACCTTTTAATTTAAGAATTTGATTTTTTTTTAAATTTTTTTTTTTTACAAAAAAATTAAAGTCATCATTATTTTCAAGGACTAATTTAGAATTTTTTTTTGACAAAAAATAAATAATAAACCTTAAAATGAAAAATTTTAATATTTTCTCAATTATATTTAGTTTGTTAGTAAAAAAATAACCCATTCCAGTTATGAAACATATTAATTTTTTTGGTCTAAATATAGATGAATATATACAACTCAATAAGATGCCCTTTAAAGTAATACCATGAATAATATCTGGATTAAATTTTTTTATATATGAAATCATTTTAAAGATATTTACTATTTCTATAAAAATATTTCCTATACCAGGAGAAAAACCAAATCTTTTAAATTTAAAACCTTTTCTCTTGATAATTTTCATGGCTTTTGTTTCCATTATCTTACTTCCACCAATTCCACAAAAAATAAATATATCAAATTTGTTATTTCTTGCTTCATGAGCAAGAGGAATCATATGTGATTCAAAAAAAGAAAGATGGTTTATAATATAAGCAATCTTTATTTTTTTTTTCATTTTAATTATTATAGATTTTCATTGTTGATAAATACATTTTTCTTAAACTAAATTTTCTTTTAATAGTTAATGATCCATTTTTAACTATTTTTGATTTTAATTTTTTATTAAATATTGTGTTGTGAAAGGCATTAGATAAATCTTTGGGAGTAAAGCTGTTCTTTAGTAATATACCATTGGATTTGTGGTTTATAATTTCACTCATTGCACTTCTATTTATTGTAACAACAGGTATTTTAAGCAAAAGTGACTCCAATAAAACTAGGCCAAGCCCTTCATATTTTGACGTAAGACAAAATAAATTACTTAATTTAAAAAGTTCATGTATATTTTCAGTATATTTTATCCAGTAGATTTTATTGAATATATTTAAATCTTTTGCATGCCTTTTAAGTTTTGAAGTTTCTGGCCCACTTCCCACTAAGACCAACTTACTATTTTTATTTTTTTTTAAAAATTCTTCAAATGCATCTATCAAAATATCTAATTTTTTTTGTTTAATATGTCTGGCAATATTAAGTATTATTACCTGTTTGTTGTTTTCCCTTAAATATTTATATTTTTTTTTAATTTGTCTTTGATAACTAAAATAATTTTTATCTATTCCATAATAGATTACTGTTGAATTATTTCTTTGATTTTTTATTTTTGATAAAAAATACTTTTTAACATTTTTTGAAATAAAAATTATATGATCTGCAGTTTTAAAAATTATTTTTTCAAAAAATAGACCGCTCAATAACTTATTCTGACCATAAGAACCCTCAAATATCAAGCTATCTAGATGTTTAGATATAACAAATTTAAATCTCTTTTTGTAAAATATTGCAATTAACGTTATAAAAACCTCAGGTAGGGCCAAATGTGCATGAACAATATCTGGTTTTTCATCTTTTATAAACTTTGCAATTTTAAAAAAAATAGAAATTAGGCTATATAAATCAAAATTTCTTTGCAACGGAAATTTAAAAGTTTGTATTTTTTTTTTTTTAAAATGCTGTTTCCAATAACTGTCACCTTTAAAATATATTACTTTAACTTTATTATTATCTTCAGATTGTAAAGAGGCAAGACTGTACAAATGGTTTTCTGCTCCACCTTTATTAATACTACTTATGATATGTAAAATTTTCATTTCTGAATTTAAATTTATTTAAAATAACAAAGAAGAATAAAAAAGGATAAATATATCTATGCAATGGTAACATGTTAGGGAATATAATGTAAAATAGAATAATTGAAGAAATTAAAAAAATATAGCTAATTATTGTTTTTTTTTTATGAAATTTTAGGTCTGACTTAAAATATTTAAAAATAAAAATAAATAACATTATATTTTCTAAAATAAAAAGTATTTTAAATTGTAAAGGCATAGGCCAATTTAAAATTAGTTTATCAAATACTATTTTAAAATTTGTTAATATAGATGAAAATGAGTAATTTACAAAATTTAGATCA
Organism: Pelagibacteraceae bacterium AG-359-O02; assembly: GCA_003280485.1. Classification (GTDB taxonomy): domain Bacteria; phylum Pseudomonadota; class Alphaproteobacteria; order Pelagibacterales; family Pelagibacteraceae; genus Pelagibacter. The sequence goes on along the minus strand of QCEU01000010.1, from coordinate 7,075 downwards.
GAATAATTTAGAACGACTCCCCATCCAGCGTCCTCTTGATTATAAACAATTATATAATAATTTAATAAATCAATAATATCTTGAGAGAAAATAAAGAGGAAAGAAATTATTGATAAATTAAAAATAATTTCTATTGTTTTTTCTTTAATTAAATTATTTGTAATAAAAAAATATATTAGAAAAATTCCTATATAAGTATAGAACAGGGGTCTTAAGAAAAAAAATATTGCTAATGTCAAAATCGATAGTAAGTATTTCCTTTCATGTAGAAAAATTATTATCCAACAAGATGACACTGCTAACATTATTTCTTTTAAAGATAAACTTGAGTAAATTATTGTAGAAGGAAATAGTAATAAAAAAAATAAATGAGATGTTTTTATGTACTTTTTTTTTAATAAATAAATAGAAGTTAACGATAACACTAGTTTATTTATAAATGCAATTGTATTTATTGAATATTCATTGAAGAAAAAAAATATTCCATAAATGTGGCTTCCTAGATATATTTTTTTTAGGTGTGGTTTAAAATTTTCAATATAATAATTAAAATATTCATAAGTACCAAATATACTATTAAAATCTATTAGATGATAAGTATATGTATATTGATCCCACATCGAAGCAGATGAAAATAAGAAGTCATTAAAAAAAAGAGGAGTTGATGAGTAAAAAGAAAAAAAAATTAATTTTCTTTTGTCTATATATTTTGTTGAATAAAAGAATAAAAAAACAATTAGTATTATAAGAAAAGAAGACAGATCAATTATAAAATTTTCTAGACTTCGTGAATAAATTATATACTCTCTCATTTTTTTAGATTAAATTTAGCTCATATAGATAAATTAATGCGAACAAGCAAAATATTTAAATTTCTAATTTTAGTTATTTTTTCCTTTATAATATCTTTTTTTGTAAATTATAATTTTAATTATAATTTTGACACACTAAAATTACATGGAAAGATTAGTTTTTTTAAAGGTGAAACAGAGTCTATTTCTCACAAAAAATTATTTATGGTGCCACTTTATGCAACTATTTCAAATCACTTTAGCCCACAGTTAATGGCTAGCAGAATAGAAGATAAAATTAGAGAGGGAGAAATTTGTAAAAGAAACAGACAAGAGTCTAAGAGAAATCTTAATATATTGATAAATGAAACACATATATCTTTTTCAATTATCTTTATAGAGCTTGAGAATGCCAAAAAATGTAAAAATGAAATTAAAAATTATATCAAGTTTCAGAGGGAATTATTTATTGCTGAAACATCAAAAACAATAAATTCAGTGATAGAAAGTAATAAGAGGACTGTTGACGAGAGAGAAACATTAGGAAAAATAAATAGTATTATTTCATCTGTTGATCCAGGTGTTTTGTATGAGAATCAAAAAACTTTGAATGAATATTTAAACCTCATAAGAACAAAGTCATTTTTTGAAAAAGTCTACGATGTTGAAGGTATTTTAAAGAATTATGAGATAATAGAAAATTCAATTTTTTTTAAAGACGAAATAGAAATATCATCCAATAATAATTCGAAAAATATCCTTAAAATAGAAAATATTTTTATTATAGTATTGCTGGTTTTGTCTTTTATTTTTTTTAGTAATGAAATTAATAATATATTTATCAAAATCAAAAAATATATTAAATGATATTTAATGTATATATTGGCTTTGACACTAGGGAAAAAATTGCAAGTGATGTTTGCGAATTTAGTATAAAAAAAAACTCAACAATTAAAATTAACATAAATCTTTTAAATAAAAAAAAATTAGAAAGAGATAAAATTTTATATAGAGAGAATGATAATTTAAGTTCAACAGAATTTACATTTTCAAGATTTTTAGTACCATATTTAAATAATTATAAGGGATGGGCACTCTTTTGTGATTGCGATTTCCTTTGGTTAAATGATATTAAATATCTATTTAATAATATTGACGATAAATATGCTGTTATGTGTGTGAAACATGATTACACTCCCTCATCTCAAACTAAAATGGATGGTAGAAAACAACTTTTATACCCAAGAAAAAACTGGTCATCAATGGTTCTATGGAATTGCGGACATCCTAATAATAAAAAAATAGATATTGAGACTGTAAATAATCAGACAGGTAAATACCTACATAGATTTGGATGGCTTGATGATGATTTGATAGGAGAAATTGACTATTCGTGGAACTGGTTAGTGGGATGGTATGTTCAAAATAAAGATAGAAAGCCTAATGCGGTTCACTTTACAGAGGGAGGTCCATGGTTTCAAAAATATAAGAATTGTGAATTTTCTGATCTGTGGAGAAAATATCAACAGGAAATGCAGTTTTTAAATGAAAATAAAATTTAAAACTTTTATTAAAATAATCATTTATTTGCCAATTGATATTTTACTTTCAATTAGTTTATTTTACTCCAATTTATTATCGCGAGTAACAAGAAAATTATATTTAGAGGATAAAATTGAGAATAAAAAAAAAAAATATTTAACTATCAAAATAAAAGAAAATATTCATTTAAAATTTTATACAGTAAATACTATTACCAAATTTCGCGCAGAAACCTTTTTTGACAAAGAACCAGATACCATTAAATGGATTGATGAATATAATGGTCAAGGGAATTTTTTAGATATAGGAGCAAATATTGGTATATATTCAAACTTTTTTGCAAAAACAAAAAAAGGAAGTGTCTATGCGTTTGAGAGTTCATTTTATAATTTATCAATTTTAGCTGAAAATTGTCAGATTAATAAAAATGAAAAAAAAATAACAATTTTTCCATTACCTTTATTTAAAAAAAATAGTGTAGACTTTTTTAAAATTAATAATCCAATTATAGGTGGGGCATTATCAAGCTTTGGGGTTGATTATGGACATGATGGAAAAAAAATAGAAAATTTTAGGGAATATAAAATTCCTAGTTTCAATTTAGATTTTTTAATTGATAATAAAATTATTAATGAAGTTCCTGCATTGGTGAAAATAGATGTAGATGGAGTTGAAGACTTAATATTAAAAGGATCCAATAACATGCTGAAAGATAATAAATGTAACTCTGTATTAGTTGAGGTAAATGAGGAATTTAATAGTCAATTTGAAAATATTCAAAAAATAATGTTTGATAACGGATTTAGAATTATTTCGTCAGGAAAAAAGACAAAAGTAGCAGAATTATCAATAAATACAAATTTCCAAAAGACTTATAATCAAATTTGGATAAAAGATTAATAATAAATATTTATATTTATAGATTTTCTTACATACTTGTCATAAACATCAATAGGTTCAACTGAATGCCAAGAATATTTATTTTTTAAAAATCCATAAATTTCATTTTTTTTAAATTTTGTTTGATAATAAATCTTACTATTTTCTTTAAAATCTACTTGATCATTTAAATCTTTTATATGTTTATCATTGAAATTTTTAAAGTTTGAATTCCAAAATGTTGTTCCATATTCACTCTCCCTTTCTCTAATTTTTTTATTATTTTGATCATCTTGATATTGTGGAAAAAAAAATAATAAAGTTAAAACTTTATCACCAGCATCAGGATGTGGAACAATTTTTCCTTGATTAAGTATGTATGAATATTGAATTGTAATTTTATATTGTGAAAAAATAGAAAAATATTTTGAAAACAAATTTTTGTCAATTTTGTTCACAAATTTTGGAATTCTTAAAGATTTATATATATGTTTAAAATCCATATTTCTAGAGAATAAAATTTCTTTAAATATATTGTAGAAAAATATTTTTTTAAAATTATTACTATTAATTAAATTGTGAAAATTGCTCAATACTTCATTCTTTAAAATAATTTCATTATATTCATTAGACCCTGATGTTATAGCAAACTTATTATTTTCAAATTTAAAAAAATTTTCTTTTTTAATATTTTCAAAATCTGGAAAATTATCAGATAATTTTTCATATTCATTTGGATGCAAAAAATCAGATATTCTAAAAATCTTAAATGGATTTTCTTTCAGCCATTCAATATTTTTATTTTTAATCATTTCTTAAACTTTTTTTCCATATATAATAATGTTTTATATCCATATAATATGAGATGAAATAAGAAATAATTTTTTTTACGTTACTATCCCACCCAAGTAACTTAACCATCTCATCTGGAGTTTTTATATGTTCACCACCAAGCTCTCTAACAGCAATTTGATATAGTTGATCTTGGGTTAGTTTATTTGACAGTATTCCAGGATACTCTTTTTCATAAAATATTTGTGTTAAATCTTGGTTTTTATCATCAGTTAATATTAAATTTTTATCTTTTTTATTTAATAAAAATTTAATATTTTTTTTAAGATACGAAGCATAAAAGAAAACAGTATTTATTGAAGTACATATTACATTTTCATTTTTAGAAATTTCTATATAATTTTTTTCAAGAAAATTTTTGTCAGATCTTTTACCAAAAGTGACAATTTTCCAATTTTTTTTTTTAAATTCTGTTAAATCTTTATGTAAATCTGCATAATATATTGAAACTGTATAGGGGCCAGGTGCTAAATTTTCTGTTTCTTTTATAAGTAATGAGTAATTTACTTCTCTATTTTTTTCATATGTACTTTTTGATGGAAATACGATTGTTCCTTTTTTTTTGTTATTTATTATTTTAGAATTAATAATTTGGTCAAGATATATAAATGGGGATCCAACAATTTTAACATTCTTTATGCCTTGATTTTTCAACTTTTTATAGACTCTTTTATTCCAGCAAAGATATGGAATAATAGAAAATCTTCTTTTCCCTAACAATTCTTCTTGAGCTGTTGTTAACATTCCATGCTGGATTGCAGCAAAAGCACAAGAGTCCTTCACATTGCAATACTTAGATAAAATAGTTCTTTGACCATACCAATTATTATCTACAAACATTATTTTAGTTGTTTTAATTTATAATTTTCAAAACTAAAAATTTTATCACAATAATTTAATGTTGTGTCTTTATGACTTGCTATTACTAATGTTTTTTTAGATTCATAAGAAAATAAATTTTTCAATAGTTGATTTTCGGCTTCTGAGTCTAATGAGCTAGTTGACTCATCTAATATTAGTAACTCTGGGTTTCTAAATATCGATCTAGCTATTCCTATTCTTTGTTTTTGTCCTCCTGATATTTTAAGTCCATTTTCTCCCACAATAGTTTCAAATTTATGAGTTGTTTTATCAATAAATTCGTCCAAAAGACATACTTTGCTAATTTCATTAATTTTTTTATCAATCGTTTCATGATTATCAATGTCAAGGCCATATATAATATTTTCCTTTATGGTATCGTCTATTAAATTTATAAATTGTGGAGCATATCCAATTTTCTTATACCAACTCTCATCACTAATATTTGCTATTTTATTATCTACAAATATTTCTCCACTTTGAGGAGATATCAAACCAGAAATCAAATGAAGGAGCGTTGATTTTCCTGATCCGCTTGGGCCTTTTATGCCAACCTTGTCATATTTATTAATTATTAAATTTAAATTTTGAATTATTTTGTTTTTTTCTGAAAAATTAAAATTAATATTTTTTAATTCAAATTTTTCATTAAAATTTAAACTTTTCTGAATTTTTTTGTCTTCCGAATTTTTTGTTTTAGCTAATATTTCAATTTCCTCAATAATTTTATTTACAGAAGGTGCTGCAAATCTAATTTTTTGGGCTGCAACAATTAGTCTATTTATGCTTGGCAAAAATCTAAATGCTGCTGCAGCATATACACTTATTAAACTAATAAAATTAGTTTCAACTTTATCAATAAAAATTAATATTAATAATATAAACATTATAATTCCAGCAACCTCTACGAAGAATTTATTAGAATCTAAAAGCGTAGCCTGATACTTATAAGCTTTCGCAGTTTTGTCATTATACTCATCAAATTTTTTCTCCATAAATCTTTCAGCGGATAAAATTTTTATTTCATTTATCGTCATAAATGATTGTTGCATTAAATTTATTCTTGATGTGTAATTTACCAATCTAATTTGAGCCCAATAGTCAGTTCTTTTTTTGGATAGTAAAAAATATAAAGTAATTAATGAAAAAGTTACCAAAAAAACAAATATAGTAAGCTTCAAATTTAAAAAAAGTAAAAATATAATGATTCCCATCATTATTGTTAACTCTGTAACTAAAGAAAATAGCGGTAAAACTGAATTAAGAGTAGCTTGATCTATATCTGATGATATCTTTCTAATCATATCGGCAGATTTTAAATTTAAATGTTGTAAAAAATTTTTAGCTAAATAATTTTTGTAAATTTTTGCAGTTATATTTTTATAAAAATCAAAACCAAAGTTATATTGATAAAAAATACAATAAACAGAAAGTAAAAATTTAATAAAATAAACAAATAAGAAAAAAATTAAAAAAAAAACGATTGTGTTATTAAAATTAAAATAAATAGCTGCATTTTCAAAAAACAAAAAAAAATTATTACTTTGTTCTGCTTGAGTAATAATTAAAATAGCTGGAAAAATAAGAGCAATTCCAAGTGCCTCTAAAAGTGTTAATAGCAATACAAAGAAATACATCTTGTATAATTTAATTTTTTTTTCGAACGAGAATAATTTAAAAATATTTAAAATTAATAATTTCATTTACTTTATTAATTACCTTAATTAATTTTATACATAAATTTAAAAAATCTTATAAACTAATTTTTTAAATTTATAACTTAAAATCTAAATATGATAAGAACATGCATTATTTTTTGCGGAGGGTATGGCTCAAGACTGGGCTCTATTACAAAAAAAATACCTAAGCCTATGGTTCCTGTAATGAATAAACCCTTTTTAGAACATTTATTAATTCAATTAAAAAGTATAGGCATAAGAAAGGTATTTCTTTTAGTAGGTTATAAGCATAAAAAAATTAAAAATTATTTTAAATTTGGCAAGAAATTTGGGTTAAAAATTCAATACTCATATAATCATCCTGATTTTAAAACTGGTTACAGATTAAATGCAATAAAGAAAAAAATTAGAGAAAATTTTCTTTTGATGTACTGTGATAACTACTCTCCATTTAATTTAAAAAAACATTTT
>QCEU01000009.1 GCA_003280485.1 Pelagibacteraceae bacterium AG-359-O02 | reverse complement strand
GCAAATGAAACATTTGCACCTGTTAATTGTGGCACTACTTCACCCCATTTTGCTCCACCATAACTAGCATCTGGCTCATTAAATAATGGTTGTCTTTTTGGATCTTTTGTCCAATCAAAATTACCTCCATCAACAAGAGCTCCACCAATAACTGTACCGTGACCTCCAATGAATTTAGTAAGCGAGTGAACTACTACCGCTGCACCATGTTCTAGAGGTTTACAAATAATTGGTGCTGCAGTATTATCCATAATTAATGGAATATTATGCTTTCTTCCAATATCCGAAACTTCCTTGATTGGAAATACTCTTAAGTATGGATTAGGCAAGGTCTCTGCATAAAAACATCTTGTTTTATCATCAATTAATTTTTCAAAATTACTTGGATCTGAGGGATCTGCATATCTACATTCAATACCTAATTTTTTAAGTGTATGAGTGAATAAGTTAACTGTTCCACCATATAAATCAGTTGAACTAATAAAGTTGTCACCTGATTGACACACGTTCATTATGGCAAATGTTGATGCTGCTTGACCTGAACCAACTGTCACAGCTGCAAGTCCTCCTTCAAGAGCCGCAACTCTTTTTTCAAGTACATCATTTGTTGGATTCATAATTCTTGTGTATATGTTTCCAAATTCTTTTAGTGCAAATAAATTTGCAGCATGGTCAGTGTCATTAAATTGATAAGATGTTGTTCTATATAGTGGTACTGCTACCGCTGTTGTTGCAGGATCGCTTCTGTAATCTCCACCATGTAATGCTATTGTTTCTGGATGTTTGTTTTTACTCATATTTCCCCTTCTGTTTAAACATGTATTTAACTAAAATGAAAAAATACAATCAAGCTTAAATTTAACTTGATAATGGGGGATAATTTGTTGTTATAAATTTTTTAAGTACAGTTAATACTCTATCTGCTTCCTCTAATAACATCATGTGACCGCAGTTATCAATTATATCAACTTGACTACCGTCAATTAATGAAGCTAATTTTTTTCCCTCTTTAACAGGACACATTTTATCATCTGTTGCTAAGATTGATAGAGTAGGACATTTAATTTTTTTTGCTGCGTCAAAGCCATTTTTGTAATTATCACAAGCTCTAAAATCTACACCCAAAGTATTTTGTATTGTTCTAGATTTTGCAAGCATTGTTCCTGTATTGATATGATAAAGACCAGGTACAGGATGGCCACCAAAATGCCCAGCTGGCCCATGAGCCCAATCCATCATCAAATCTACTGCTTTAGGATCATTGTTTTCAGCCAAAGAAAGTAACTCTGGATTCATTGGTATAGCACCAGCACCACCCATCAAACTCAAAGTTTTAATTTTATCAGGATACCTTGATGTACATTCTACTGTTACTAAACATCCTTGAGAGTGTCCTACCAAAGAAGCTTCTTTATGACCAACAGCATCAATTACATCACTTACCCAATCTGCCATTTCTTCGATTGATTTAAGACTTTCACCGCTTGACAAACCATGACCAGGTAGATCAACTGCTAAAGAGTTATATCCATGAAAAGCAAAATATCTTGTTTGAAGAACCCAGGTCATATGGGTTAAACCGCTCCCATGAACAAATATAATTAATGGTTTTTTTTTATCAAATGGTCTTCCACCAGTAGAGGCGAAAACCTCATGCCCATTTACTTTAAATTTCATTGATTTGAAACAAGCCTTGGTTTTCTTGCTGCTCTAAAACCAATCTCGAAATCATTTTTTATATCATCAATATCTTCAATTCCTACTGACAATCTAATCATGTCATGGGACAGTCCAGCAAACTTCAAGGTTGCCTCATCCATCTGCGAATGAGTTCCAGATGCAGGATGAATAACTAAAGTCCTTGTATCGCCTACATTTGCCAAATGTGATGCCAACTTTACGTTATTAATAAACGCAACACCAGCATCTTTTCCACCTTTAATACCAAACGCAATCATTGAACCTCTTCCATTCGGTAAAAGTTTTTTTGCTAATTCATGATCTGGATGATCTGGGACACTTGGATGTGATACCCAAGCAACACTTTCATGGTTTGATAAATATTTAACCATTTCTTCTGCATTAGAACAATGTTTTTTCATTCTTACTGATAAAGTTTCTATACCTTGTAAAACATTCCATGCATTTTGAGGACTTAAGCAAGGACCAAAGTCTCTCATGCCTTCAGCTCTAGCTTTCATTGTAAAAGCTGTTGGGCCAAACTCCTCGGCAAATGATAATCCATGATATCCTTCATAAGGTTTTGTCATTGTTGGAAATTTATCATTTTGCATCCAATCGAATTTTCCACCTTCAACTAGTATTCCAGCCATCGAAGATCCATGTCCTGCCATCCATTTTGTTAGTGAATGAATTACTATATCAGCGCCATGCTCAAACGGTTTACATAAATAAGGAGTTTGATAAGTTGCATCAACCATCAATGGAATTCCAGCTTCATGTGCAATTTTAGAGATTTCAGGCATGTTCATTATTTCGTTACCTGGATTTCCAACTAGTTCTCCAAAAATACCTTTTGTATTTTTTTGAATTGCTTTTTTAAATCCTTCAGTATCTCTTGGTTTAACAAATGTACATTTAATTCCAAATTTAGGTAAGGTTAATCTAAATAGGTTTACAGTGCCCCCATAAAGTTGAGATGATACAACTAAATGGTCACCTGCTTCACATAATGTCATTACTGTCAAAAATATTGCACTCATTCCTGAAGATGTAGCTAATGCTGCTGTACCACCCTCAAGTGAAGCAACTCTTTCTTCTAATACACCCACAGTTGGGTTTGATATTCTACTATAAATATGTCCACCTCTTTCTAAATTAAAAAGAGCAGCTGCGTGATCTACATCATCAAAAAGGTAAGATGTAGTTTGATAAATTGGTACTTGTCTTGAACCAGCATTTTTATGTGGCTGATATCCAGCATGTAAACTAAGTGTATCAAATTTATAAGTATTTGGTTTTAATTCTTTTTTTTTATCACTCATTAGGCTCCTTTAATTTATAATTTTGTGAGTTCGTTTTTTATCATGTTATTATTACTAATAAATGGTCATAATTCAATCAACCATTCAGTCCAACCAAAATATAATAATTTGACAATATATGTAATTATAAGTATTAATCCCGCATTCATGACAAAGTTTGTTAAAAAAGATGAGATAAATAGCGAGTGGTTTGAAATTGATGCTACAGGAGCTGTAGTTGGTAGACTAGCAACAGTTGTATCAAAAATCATAAGAGGTAAGAATAAAACAACATATACGCCTCACATGGACCATGGAGATTTTGTTGTTATCAAAAATGTAGATCAAATAAAATTTACTGGCGATAAATTTCAAAATAAAAAATATTACAGACACACTGGATATCCAGGTGGTATCAAAGAAATAACACCTGAAAAATTGAGTGAAAAAAAACCTGGTGAAGTATTAAAGTTAGCTGTTAAAAGAATGTTGCCTTCTGGAGCGTTGGGTAAAAAACAATTAACAAAACTTAAAATTTATTCTGGAGAGGACCATCCTCATACTGCGCAAAATCCAAAAATAATTGAAATAGGCAAACTTAATCAAAAAAATATTGTAAGAAATTAATATGGAAACTTCTCAAACATCTTCATCAAAAATAAAGTTAGACTTTAAAGATAGCAAATACGCAACTGGAAGAAGAAAAAAATCCGTAGCAAAAGTCTGGTTAAAAAAAGGTTCAGGAAAATTTTATGTAAATGGTAAATCTTTAAACGATTATTTTCCAAGAGCTAATCATGTAATGCAAATTTTAAGACCTTTTGAAATTATAAATCAGTCAACTGATTATGATGTTAGATCTAAAGTTGTAGGTGGAGGACAAACTGGTCAAGCTGGTGCCTTAGTACATGGTATTTCTAGAGCTTTATTAAAATTTGATGAAACTTTAAAATCAATTTTACGTAAAGAAAAACTCACAACAAGAGACTCAAGATCTGTTGAGAGAAAAAAACCTGGTAGAGCAAAAGCTAGAAAAAGCTACCAATTTTCTAAAAGATAATTTCTTTTTAAATTTCAACTGTTATATTAAATTATGAGCAAGAAAAATGTTCTTATATGTGGAGCTACTGGATATATAGGATTGCAACTAACTAAACTACTATGTACACATAAAAAAATAAGTATTAAATATTTGTGTGGAAGCACTTCTGTCGGAAAAAAAATAGATTCTTTTGAACAAGAATTAAAAAAATATAAGTTACCAAAAATATCAACATTTAAAAAAGAATATTTATCAAATGTGGATATAATATTTACAGCATTGCCAAATGGTGAGGCACAATCTATTTCAAAATTTTTAAATAAAAATAATTTATTGATAGATCTAGCGGCCGATTTTAGACTTAATAATAAAAAAGATTATGAAAAATGGTATAAAATTAAACACAAAGCATTAAATAAAATCAAAAAAAGTATTTACTCTATACCTGAAATTAGTGGTAAATTAGTTAAAAAATTTCCAATAGTATCTTGTCCTGGATGCTACCCTACATCTGTATTAATTCCATTAATCCCGTTAATTAAAAAAAACTTAATTAATAATCAAACAATTATTATAGACTCGAAATCTGGTTATTCAGGAGCAGGTAGAGGAGTGCATAAAAAATATAAAGACAAAAATTTATATGAGTCTTTGAGTGCTTATGGATTAGCAAATCATAGACATAATTCTGAAATTCAACAAGAGCTTGATATTAAAACTGGCAAAAAAAATAAATTTCATTTTACACCTCATCTTACACCGATGTTCAGAGGAATTTTAAGCACTATTTATGTTGATTTAAAAAAGGGCATTAACATAAACAAAATAATTAACGTTCTAAATGTTCAATACAAGAATCATAAATTTATAAAAATCTGTAAAATAAATACTTTCTTAAGTACTAATGATGTTATCAATACCAATAATTGCTTTATTTCTGTATGTAAAAGCAAATATAAAGATAAAATAATAATATTGTCCGCAATTGATAATTTGATTAAAGGTGGTGGAGGTCAAGCTGTACAAAATATGAATAATTATTATGGGTTTAATCAGAACGAAGGTCTAAATGTTTAAATATATTTTTATAATTTTATTAATATTTTCATCATCACATTGTTCACTAAATCATCCTGTTTCTATGTGGAATATTGAAGAAGACAGTACCGACAAAGATATTTCTAAATTAAACTTTGAAAATGCAACATCTTTTGAAGAATTTAAAAAAAATGTTATTAAATATGGTAAGATCAGTGACTTTCCTAAATTAGATTAATTTAATGAATAAAAATATAAATATTGCTGTTATTGGACTAGGTCAAATTGGATCATATGTCCTAAATGAGTTAAATACAAAAAAGAAAGATATTGAAACTAAAACTGGAAAGAGAATTAAAGTTATAGCTATATCGGCTAAAAATAAAAATAAGAAAAGAAAATTTAAAATTAATAAGAAAATTTTTTATTCAAATCCTCTAGATATTTTAAAGATTAAAAACCTAAATATAGTAATCGAAGCTATAGGTTTATCAGATGGTATTTCAAAAAAAATTATTGAGACAGCTCTTAAAAATAAAATTCATGTAATAACTCCAAATAAAGCATTAATTTCAAAACATGGTGATAAACTGGGAGAATTAGCTGAAAAAAATAAAGTTAATTTAGAATTTGAGGCATCTGTTGCAGGCGGTATTCCTATTGTAAGAACAATCAAAGAAGGTTTGGCTACAAATAAAATCACAAAAGTTTATGGTATACTTAACGGTACTTGTAACTACATCATGTCAGAAATGGAGAGAACTAAAGATAGTTTCAAAAATGTTCTGAAGATGGCACAGAAACTAGGTTATGCTGAACCTGGAAATCCAAAATTAGATCTTAACGGTTATGATGCTTTAGCTAAAATAAAAATTTTGACATCATTAGCTTTTAATAAGAAAATTTCAAAATCTGAATGTTTAATGGAGGGTATTGAAAACATCGATTATGCAGATATTAAAATTGCTGATCAGTTAGATTTTAGAATAAAATTATTAGGTATAACTGAGATTATTAATAATAATATTTTTGAAAGAGTTCATCCATGTTTAGTTAAAAAAGATTCTTATATAGGAAATGTAGATGGTGTAATGAATGCTGTTATATTAAATGGTTCACCTATTGGAGAGTCTGTATTGCAAGGGGAGGGGGCTGGACCAGGACCAACATCCTCTGCTTTGATGTCTGATTTATTATCTATATTGAGAGGAAATATAAAATATCCTTTTGGTATATCTAAAAATAAAAGATTAAAACCTAAAATATTTAATAAAGACCAATCATCAAATTCTCTTTATTTAAGATTAGAAGTTAAGGATAAACCAGGCGTTTTATCTTCTATAACAAAGATTCTAGCGAAGTATAAAATTTCTATTCAAAGATTAATACAAATACCTGATCATAAAAGAAAGACAGCTTCGATTGTTCTTATTACTCATAATGCAAATGAATTAGACGCTCAAAGATGTATTAAATCATTTAAATCAAATAAAAATATTATTAAAAATCCTGTTCTTATTCGATTATTTTAATGGAACTTTATATAAAATTATTTGAAGTTCTTTTTCCAGTTTTTTTTATAGTTGGTATCGGATATTTTTTAGGTAAAAAAAATCCAAATTTTGATACATCATTTATAACTACTTATTCTGCTAATTTTGGAACGCCATCTATAGTAATATTCTCTATTTCGGCAAGTGGTGTAACTTTTGCAATGTTTTCAGAGTATTTTTTATATGCAGTAATTCTTTTATCCTCTTTTTTAATTGTTGGACTAATTTTTTTAATTTTGATGAAGAAAGATTATTTGAGAGAACTACCAACATTTTTTTTACCTAATACAGGCAATATGGGTATTCCAATATGCTTGTTTGCATATGGTAAATTGGGTATGGGTATTGCGGCAGCTATATCTTCTTTGGTCGTTCTTCTTCATTTTACTCTTAATATTTTTTTAGCTAAACGTGAGTTTGATTTAAAGGTTATAATAAAAAGTCCATCATTTTATGCAATAATTGCTACCATTATTTTTCTATATTACGAAATACCTTTGCCAATATTTGTATTGAATACTGTTATGCTTCTTGCTTATGGAATGATAGTAATGATTTTAATGTCTTTAGGTGTTTCATTAACACAAATGAAAGTTTTTTCCTTTAAGGATGCTTTAATTACATCTACCGGAAGAGTTATTATAGGGCCCCTAATTGGCTTTTCGCTGATCTCTTTTTTTAACCTATCTGGGTTTGCTGCTGGTGTTCTTTTAATTCAGTCATCTATGCCAAGTGCAATACTTTGTTATCTTGTTGCTTCAATGTATTCGCCTAAGGAAATCGTCGATAACATATCTAGCACAATAGTTGTTTCAACTTTAATGTCTCTTTTAACTGTACCCATAACTGTATTCTTTGCTTTAAAATACTTTAATTAAGAGATAAGATTTTCATATGAAGGCTGTTATTCTCAATGCATCAGCTTGGATGATTGTTCCATTTATGGATGCTTTTGCAAAATATTTAAGTTCATCTATGGATGTTTTGCAAATTACTTGGGCTAGATATTTTTTTACAGTTGTTTTTGCACTCTCAATAATGCTTTTTTTTGATAGAAAATCCATTGTTTGGAGTAAAAAACCTGTGCTTCAATTGATAAGAGGATTAATCTTTGTATTTTCAACATATTTATTTTTTTTTGCAATATCTGAGATTTCTTTACCTAAGGCCTTAACCTTAGCATTTGTAGCCCCAATTTGTGTAACCGCAATGTCCCCCTTTTTTTTAAACGAAAAAGTAGGCCTAAGAAGGTGGACAGCTGTATCCATGGGATTTATTGGTACCTTAATTGTTATTAAACCTGGATTTATAGAGATTAATTTAGCTACATTAGCAGCCTTGGGTAATGGTATTTGCTATGGTTTTTATTTAATTATTACAAGAAAGTTAAGTACCTCTGATAATTCTCTATTAACCTTATTATTTGCTGGCACAGTAGGGACCATTGTCATGTCTTTATTTATGCCCGGTGTTTGGATACAGCCATCAAATAGTCAGTGGATTATGATGGCTTTAATTGGCTTCATAGCAGCTATTGCACACCTTTTTATCATTTTGTCTCTTAAATACGCTGATGCTTCTAAATTAGCTCCGCTTGGCTATACTGAAATTATTACTAATATTTTGCTCAGTTATTATGTATTTAAAGAATTGCCAGATAATTGGACATATTTAGGTCTTTCTATAATAGTTTTTTGTGGTATTTACATTTCTAGAAGAGAGTATTACTTATCAAGACTTTATTTAGGTAAGTAACATTTACTAATATATTAATGTAATACTTTATGTTCATAGTATATATAATTGAAATTTAATGATTTTTTAAAATTTATATAATTATAGAATATTTTTTATTTTTTATCTTAATAATTAATATCATAAAAAAAGTCTTATTTTTAATGAATTAATTCATAATTTTTTCCAAATTAGACATGTTCTGATGAGAATGAGTGCGGAATAAATACCAGTTTATAAATAAAATTAGAATTACTTAAACTTAGTGATAAATAACTTAAAAAACAAGCAAATATGCCAATATTTTGATAATTACATGTTTCAAAGACATTTTATTAAATTTTTTTTAAATAATTATGATTAAATTTTTATAAGAAAAAAGCTGATTTTGAAATAGCTCTGCAATATTCGAATATACCGTTTAAAAGCCCAAAATTGGGTCTATTTTGAGCATTTGTAATTTTACTGTGCAACTTATAGGTGATATTACAAAATTAATACTAAATATTGTACATTTAAAAAAAAACGTTGGTATTTAACATTTTTAGAGCAAAATCCCTTCTAATTTTAGCAATTTTTTCTTAGTATTTATACCGCCTTTACCTGAATAACCACCTAAAGAGCCATCTGACCTTATTACCCTATGACAAGGTATTTTTGGAGCATAAGGATTTTTTCCTATGGCATTTGCTACAGCTCTCACTGCTTTTGGCTTTTTGATTGCTATTGCTACTTGAGAATAAGTCCTTAATTCACCTTTTGGTATAGATTCAAGGTATTTCCATACTTTTAATTGAAATTTTGTGCCCTTAATGATCATATATGAAAAAAACCCTGTTTCCTTGCACCTTTTCAGGTACAAAGAACAGTAGTTTTTGGCACGTCGTTGTATGCGCTACCGCCATGCCGTCCACCCTACAATTTTAGCGCTACTCTGCAGAGCTTTCTGCCCTCTAGGCTTGAACCTCTCGGTTTTTCCCTAGCTGGTCAGTTAAGAGTTGCCTCTTAATTCATTTATAACATTATCAGATAGAGTAGGTTGTATGTATCACTTTATCGTTGAATATACTGAGTTTTCAACAGGGATGAATACTGGGGATAACTTAATCTAAAGCTTTAAGTAAACCATCTAAAACCCTCATACATTGCAATTCCGTAAATTGAGTGTCTGATTAGAAACATAATTGATGTTTTAATGGGTATTCCAGTCTTATTTGCAAACACTCCTTGTCCTGTAAAAGGAAGAAATATCAGTAATGGAGCTAACGTTGTAAGAGCCCCAAAAATAAAGCCTGAAAAATAAGTCATTTTTAGACCTACCATTAAAAAACAAAAATAATATATCACAGCCCAACAAATCGATACATAATAGTGAAAAATCCAACCAAGTAAGACCTCATACCTATAATCGGGCATTTGGGCAATATTTGGGTTATAAAAAGTTGCATTTTTAAGCATATAATATGTCCATCTTCCAACAATTCCCCACGATGGTTCTGGAATACCCATTAACTTGAGCAAATAACCCAGAATATCAAGAATTATGCACGAAAATACTCCAGCAACTAAAATACTAATTATTTCTATCAAATAACCTCAAAACATTAATAAAAATAGTAAAACAA
This sequence comes from Pelagibacteraceae bacterium AG-359-O02, assembly GCA_003280485.1. Taxonomy (GTDB): domain Bacteria; phylum Pseudomonadota; class Alphaproteobacteria; order Pelagibacterales; family Pelagibacteraceae; genus Pelagibacter. The sequence goes on along the minus strand of QCEU01000009.1, from coordinate 33,052 downwards.
ATATGCTTATAAAAAAAATGCCGAAAATAACCATTAATATTCTATTTTTTGTTTGTTCTTTTAGTTTTGGCCAATAATTCATGATAAGGAATGTTCCAATAACAACAACTAGTCCAATTAATACGTATTTAGGCATAAATATTCTTCTACATTAAATGCTTGACTTATTAAATGAGTTATATTATTACTAGCGATAATTAATTGTTATCAATAGTAATTATATGAATGAACTGACAACAGACCTAAAATCGCTTCATGAGGCAACTTTAAATAATCTTAAAAGCTCTAAAGCAAATAATACTCTAAGAGCTTATAAGTCGGACTTTAAAGACTTTGGAGCTTTTTGTGCAAAACATGGATTAAATTCATTACCAACAGAGCCGAAAATAGTTTCATTGTACCTTACCCATCTCTCTAAAAACTCAAAAATAAGCACTTTAAGACGAAGATTAGTATCAATAAGCATGGTTCATAGGCTTAAAGGGCATTATCTAGACACTAAACATCCAATCATTGTTGAAAATTTAATGGGAATAAGAAGGGTCAAAGGAAGTATTCAGAAAGGTAAAAAACCTATATTAATCAATCATTTAAAATTAATTATTAATGTAATAAATGAACAAAAAACTGAAGAAATAAAAAAACTTAGAGACAAGTCAATAATCTTAATTGGCTTTGGAGGAGGCTTTAGAAGAACCGAGCTAATTTCAATTGATCATGAGGATTTAGAATTTGTTCCTGAGGGTCTTAAAATCACTATTAAAAGATCAAAAACTGACCAATACGGAGAAGGAATGACTAAAGGACTACCCTACTTCGATAATGAAATTTATTGTCCTGTTACAAATCTAAAAAAATGGTTAGAAATTTCTAAAATTAAGTCTGGACCTATTTTTAGAAGATTTTCTAAAGGTTTATCATTAACAGACAAAAGATTAACTGACCAATCTGTAGTTTTGTTAATGAAAGAGTATTTGAAGTTAGCAGGTATCGAAAACAAAAATTTTGCAGGTCATAGTTTAAGGTCGGGTTTTGCAACAGTAGCTGCTGATTCTGGAGCTGATGAAAGAAGTATAATGGCAATGACAGGCCATAAAACAACACAAATGGTTAGAAGATATATACGTGAGGCAAATATTTTTAAAAATAATGCATTAAATAAAATTAATATATAAAAATAATGTATCAAATTAACAAATTATTAGAGGGAATATCTCAGTTTTTTAGAAATTTAATTAGCGATAAACATAAACTACACCATAAATACCAAAACAAAAATCAAATTCTAACAACAAATTTTATATTACATTCATTACAATCAAAAAATTTTAATCCAAAATTTATCGTAGATGTAGGTTGTGCTTATGGAGAATGGACAAAAAAAATGCTTAAATATTTTCCAAACTCAAATTTTTATCTTTATGATGCAAATGAAGATAATAAAGTTGAATTAGAAAAATTATGTAAAAAAAATAAAAATATATCTTATCAAATTAACCTACTATCAGAAGATAATAAGAATTATAAATTTTTTAAAATGGGATATGGATCTTCAATTTTTGAAGAACAGACAAATCATAAAAGACAAGCCATAGAACTAAAGTCTAAAAAATTATCTGAAATTCTGCCAAAGATAATTACAACAAAAAATAATAATTTAATTAAATTGGATGTCCAAGGTTCAGAACTAAAAGTTTTGGATGGATTAGACAATTATCTAACTCATTTTGAAATAATTATTATGGAAACATCAATTCATAAGTATAACAAAAATGCCCCACTATTTGACGAGGTAATAGCGTATATGCATAATAAAAAATACACTTTATATGATTTATTTGATTTTAAGAGAACAGGATATGAAAAATCATTTTTACTACAAGTTGATTGTGTATTTATAAGAAACGACTCTCAATTTTTAAAAGTAAATTATAAAAAATAATAGTTAATCAAAAGTTAAACACCTTAACTACAGTATATTAAGAAACTTGTCTCAACAGTGCTTCAGCAACTATTTTCCAGGTGTTTATTTTTCTTTTTTTTATAAGATTCTCTCTTAACGAATTCCAAAGTTTATCATCTTTAAATAATTTAAGAATATAATTAGCAAAATCATGTTCATTTTTAGCAACAAAACCAGTTTTTTCATGAATAACCCTTTCAGACAAACATCCAATGCCCATTGTAACAATTGGTATGCAAAGCTCCCTAGCCTCCTCTGCTGCAAGACAATATAGTTCAGCTTTATGACCAGGTAAAACGACCATTCTTGCAGATTGTAAATCCTTAATTAAAGCTCTTTGATCACTTAGCTCTCTACTAACTATTGATTTATCAACATTTTCAAAATTATTTTCTGTTACTAGTAATTTTAGTTTGTTGTTATTAGGGATTACAAATCTTGTCCATATATCAATTAACATTTTAAGGTTTCTATCTGGCCTAGATGTAAAAAAAGCTGTCTGTTTATTGATATTTGCTGAAATAGGAGTCTCTAAAAAGATTTTATCAACTGCCCATTTAAGATGAATTTCGCCAAATAAATGAAGTAATTTAGATCTATTTTTTTTATGATAATTACTTAAAAAACAAACTTTTGGCTTATATTTCAAATATGGGATTAATTGTTTTTTTCTAACAAATTTTTCAATACTTTGTAAGCTATGAGAAAAAAGAACATATTTATTGGATTTTGCATATTTAAATAGTCTGCAATCACCATTTGATATCACTAAATCATATTCAGAAATTTCTTTAATTGATTTAATATCAATCCAATTTACACCATTGATTATTTTAGTTTTAAGACAGTTATTTATAACAGTAACATTATTTCCAAGAAGTGCTAAAGCATCTGATAAATTAATAATAACACTTTCAGCACCTCTTAATTCTTTAGAATAAAGTGAATTTGCGTCATAATTAAAATTAGTTTTATCTATAAAACAAATTTTCATTTACTATATAAATTTAATCCCAATAGTAATTTGATTTTAATCCTAAAGTTTTATCAATAATAAATTTTGCAACTATGTTAGAATTAAAATACTTATGATATTTTTCATGACCTCTTTTTGCTATTCTCTTAAGTAGCTTTGTGTCTTTTTTATATTTATAGATTTTATCGATTAAGTCATTTATATCTGTATAAAAAATCATTTCATCATCTCTAAAAAAATCACTGTAATGAGTTTTTTTATCAATAAATGTTAACAATCCATTGCCCATTAATTGAGCTATTCTATCACTACTGTAATATTTGATAGGTTTTCCCCTACTTAAATTTAAACCCATTTTTGACTGAGATATCTTAAAAATAAACTCATCACCCCACACAGGTTGTCTATTGAACATTCCGTATATGTCATAATTAATATTTTTACTCTTTTTTAGAAGCTTTTTAATAAACAATTCTCTTTCATCTATTTTACCTTTTCGAAGTGTTCCTCTATGAACTCCATGGCTAATTGCGTAAAATAGATCATTATCGTGATCAAAGTTAAAATTTTTAAGATTATCTAGAGACTTATCACATGGATTTGGAATAAAAAAAGAATTTTTTATCTTAAAATCTAGTGAATATGGGTCTGTGGTAATAAATGTAGCGTCAATACTATCTAATTTATCAAGAATCCTTAATTTATTCTTATTATAATCTGGACCTTTTTTTGTAAGAGGATCTAAAAACCATTGTGCTATTTTTAAATTTTTATTTGAATCTTTCATAGTTGAAAGCATACTAGAGTCAATTCTATCAGCGTGTCCCATTATAACCATATCAGGTTTAAAATTTGTTATAGTTTTTGAAACTAGTTCATTTAAATATTTCGATCCTGTGTAGTCCCTGAATGATTTTCCTAGACTTATTAAATCTCTATCAGATAGACTTAATACGTTATGCCCCAGTCTGATAAGCCCGTTGTTAAGTCTAGTTCCTGTATTAAAATGTAACCTTCCATGATATCTAAAATTAAAGTTAGTTATATGAATAATTTTAAGTTTTGATTTCTTATCAATATTAAAATTAAAAGTTTTAAAAATTTTCCTTCTTACACTATCAATTTTTCTTGCAATAATTGAATGGTCAAGTTTAAAGTTAATAATAGATTTTTTTTGGAGATTTGATCTATATTTTTTATTATTTATTAAAAATTGAATATTTTTATATAATTCTTTTTCATTTAATTTTTTTAAAATTATTCCATCTGTAACGGTTTCAGGTAATCCTCCTCTATTGCTAACTATAGTTGCACATCCTCTGCTAGATGCTTCTAATCCTGTTCTACCCAATGGTTCTTCCCATCTTGAAGGTACTACAGCAATACTAGATTTTTCGAACAATTTTATTACCCTGTTATGCTCAATAAACCCCATTATATTTAGAGATGGATGTGAAAATGTTAACTTTTCTCTTTCTTCATCACCAATAACGATACCTTTCCAATCTTTATTTTTTTCTAAAATTTTAATTATAACATTACCAAAAATATCATAGCCTTTTTGTGAATTTAATTTACCAACAAAAATTATATAATTTTTCTTACGCTTGATTAAATCTAAATTATTTATCTTATTTGTTGAATGTGGTATTACATGTATTTTTCTCCGAAGGTCATCGCTAACATTTAAACCTTTAAGTAATCTTTTTTTTATCCACTCACTTATTACAATTATTGATTCACAATTATTTAATAAATATAACCTTTCGCTTATTGATTGTGATCCACCCATAGACAAAGGATCATTGTGGTAGTAAAGAATAACATCTTTTTTTAATTTTTCATAAATTGGCTTTATATAACTTGGTCTATTATGAACTTCTATTAAGTCAGATGGATCTTTCTTTTCATTATATAAAAATTCTTCAATATATCTCTTAGAGGTACTATTAAGAAATTTCCTTTTTAGTGATATATTTTTATAATTTATTTTATATTTTTTTTTAAAGTTTGTATTACCATAAACAGTAATTTGCTTCTTAAATGAGCTAATACCAGTTGTATCTTTTACAAATAACGAGACTGCACCTGCGTACTCTGGTGAAAAATTTTCTTTATAAGGAAGTAATATTGATATTTTCATCATTTATAAATTTATTTTTTAATTTTAACCTATATCTATAATTTTTTTTTAAATTATATTCAGCTTTCATAGCCTCTGATTTAGAATTATATTTTTTTTGATAAATAAGCTTCCAATAATTTCCTTTTGTAAATTTTGCACCCTTAGAACTATTATGTAATAAAAGTCTTTTTTCAATATTTTTTGAGTAACCAACATAAGTAATATATCGGCGAATTTTCTTAGCTATAATCATGTAAACATGATATTTCATTTAATTATGATTTTTTATCTTTATGGTGAATAAATCTAATTAATATGATAAATTAAATTTATCCAGCAATAACAGCCAATAATAGTAAAGCCACAATATTTGTGATTTTTATCATTGGATTTACCGCAGGTCCCGCAGTATCTTTATAAGGATCACCAACTGTATCACCAGTTACAGCTGCTTTATGAGCTTCAGAGCCTTTTCCACCAAACTTGCCATCTTCAATATATTTTTTTGCATTATCCCAAGCACCACCTCCTGCTGTCATAGAAACAGCAACAAATAATCCAGTTATAATAACTCCAAGTAACATTGCTCCAAGAGAAGATAATGCAGCAACTTGTCCTCCAATAAAATAAATTACTATGTATAAAACAATTGGAGATAAAATTGGTAATAATGATGGAATTACCATTTCTTTAATTGCAGCTCTTGTTAGCAAATCAACTAGTTTACCATAATCAGGTCTAGCTTTCCTTTTCATTATACCTGGTATTTTTTTAAATTGTCTTCTAACTTCAATTACAACGGCACCACCCGCTCTACCTACTGCTTGCATTCCCATTGATCCAAATAGATAAGGAAGCATACCACCAATTAGAAGTCCTACAACTACGTACGGATTTGACAAATCAAAAGTAACAGCTATGCCCTCTAAATTTGATCCAGCAACTTTTGAAAAATGTTTTATATCTTCTGTATATGCAGCAAAAAGAACTAACGCACCAAGACCCGCTGAACCTATTGCATAACCTTTTGTTACCGCTTTTGTTGTATTACCGACTGCATCAAGGGCGTCCGTTGTTTTACGTACATTTTTAGGAAGATTTGACATTTCAGCTATACCGCCAGCATTATCTGTAACAGGCCCATAAGCATCTAAAGCAACAACCATACCCGCTAGTGCAAGCATTGTAGTTACAGCAATAGCAATACCATAAAGGCCTGCTATATGGTTAGTCCATAAAATACCACCAACAATTATTAATGCTGGAACAGCAGTAGCCTCCATAGAAACCGCTAAACCTTGAATAACATTTGTACCATGTCCTGTTGTTGATGATTGAGCAACACTTTTAACAGGTCTGTAATCAGTTCCCGTATAATATTCTGTAATCCAAATTATTAATCCTGTTATAACTAAACCAATGATTCCACAAAAATAAAGACTTAAACCATTAAATGACTTTCCATTAGCCACATATTCTGTTGTAAAGCCTATAACATGCTTAGTTATTGGAAATAGAATTACCAATGAACTAATAGCTGTTATCACAAATCCTTTATACATCGCCTTCATAATATTTTTATCACTACCAAGAGTAACGAAAAAAGTTCCAAGAATTGACGTTAAAATACAAGCACCGCCAATTGCTAAAGGATAGATCATCATATTAAAATCATTTACAAAGAAAATGGATGAAAGTACCATTGTAGCAACAATTGTGACAGCGTAAGTTTCAAAAAGATCTGCTGCCATACCTGCACAATCTCCAACATTATCACCAACATTGTCAGCTATGACAGCTGGGTTTCTTGGATCGTCCTCAGGTATACCAGCTTCAACCTTACCTACTAAATCGGCACCAACGTCTGCTCCCTTTGTAAAAATTCCTCCACCCAGTCTTGCAAAAATTGAGATTAATGAAGCACCAAAGCCTAATGCAACTAAAGCATTAACTATTTCTCTCTCATCAACTCCATTTTTTACTAAAAAATAATAATATACAGCTATTGAAAGTAATGCCAGACCAGCAACCAACATTCCAGTTACTGCTCCTGATTTAAATGCTATGGACAAACCACTTGCTAAACTTTTTCTTGATGCTTCAGCTGTTCTAACATTAGCTTGTACTGACACAAGCATACCAACATAGCCAGCTATACCTGATAAAGTTGCCCCAATTAAATAACCTAAACCAACTAAAGGACTAAATAAAATTGTAATAATTATTAGGACTACCACACCAACTATTGCTATCGTTTTATATTGTCTATTTAAATATGCTCTGGCTCCTTCTTGAATTGCAGATGCAATTTCAAGCATTTTAGCATTACCTGAGCTTGAATTTAAAATATTTCTTCCAGTAATAAAACCATAAACGATGGATAATATTCCAGCCGCTATAATATAATACATTATTGTTTCATTTGATGTGTTCATTGGTTCCTTTGTTAATTAAAGTTATGAAAAATATGTAATACAAAATATGATATAAAACGCAATATTTAACTTTGTTAAAAATTATGCGAATATCCTTCATTAAATGCATGTTTTATTCGCTTATCACCATCAATAATTTCATTTTTTTTTGGATATTTAGTTAAATTGCCAATTAGTGTTACTTTCTGATTCATCTTCTTGAATAATTTTTTTATATAATTTCTCTTTGACTTTGGGGATGTAAATATAATTTGATAATCATCACCTTTTGAAATGTAGTTAATCTTCTTTTCTTTAGATTTTTTAAGGTACTTCTGTAAATTTGATGAAATTGGAATCTTTTTTAAATCAATTTTGTAAAATAATTTAGTTTTATTAATCAATTTGCTCAAATCTCCAAATAATCCATCCGATATATCTATTGCAGAGTTGGCTATTTCTAAAAGTTTAGAGCTAATTTGAATTGGTAAGTTAGGTAAATAATATTTTTTAATAAAATATTTATTTCTCTTTAAGTTTAAGAAAACCCTTTTTTTTAAAATCTGTAGTCCTAAATAGCTATCTCCAATATTACCTGTTACATATATATCATCACCATTTTTGCACTTATTTCTTTTTATTATTCTTTTTGAATAGCCTAATGTAGTGATTGAAAAAGTTAATTTTTTTGACTTTGTAGTATCACCTCCAGATAATTTTATACCATATTTATTCTGCTCTTCTTTAAGGCTTTTAAATATTAGATTAAGATTTTTACTTGAAAATGATTTTTTATTTCCACTAGCACCTACAAAAATAAATTTTGGTTTTACTCCCTTACAATACAAATCTGAAATTGAAGATCTTAAAATTTTTTTAATTACTAAGTCAGGATTTCTAAAATTTAGAAAATGAACATTTTCTACATAATTATCAATAGAAAGAACCACTCTATTTTTTTTATCAAAAAAGACATCATCATTTAATTCTAATGCTGAAGGATTATTATTTGTTAATTTTTTAAAGTGCTTTTGAATTAGAGTAAATTCATTCATTTCTAATTCTAATTTTTTTTGAAATTTTATCTAATAAGGCATTTAGATATCTTGTTTGCGTGTCATCAATAAAAAAATTTGATGCTTTTAAATACTCATTTATAATAATCTTAATTGATGTATTTGGTTTATATAAAAATTCAAAAATTGCACTTTTTATAATTATTTGAAAAACTTTATCCATATTTTTAATTTTTAGATCTTGATCCAAATGATTATTTATCTCTGCATTTATTAAATCTTCTCTTTCGATAGTTCCGTTAACAATGTCTTTAATAAACTTTTTAAACCTATGTTTTGGAAAAGTTATATTTTCTTCATTGTTAAAGAGCTTTCCATAAAGTTTTTGTATAATTATTACTCTAGGATTTCTTTTTGGAGAAAATTGAACTGTCATAATTATTTATTGTGAAAGAACTGACAAAACTGCTTCTGCTGCCTCTGAGCCTTTCTTTCCACGAGCAATAGCTTGTTTTTTTTTCAAGCAAGTAATTACACCGTTACCTACAGGTTTCTTAGATGTTAACGATAATGTCATCAATGCGTCAGTGGTTGCTTTTGATATAAAATCAAAATGAGGCGTTTGACCTTTAATCACACATCCTAGAGCAATGAAACCATTAAATTTATTTAAGTTTTTTGAAATTGTTACAGGTATTTCAAATACACCAGGCACGTAAATCACCTGTACACTATATTTGTCTTTAACTTTATTTTTTGCACTGTTTAATAAAGACCTAGCAATATTCTCATAATAATTTGCAACAACAATTAAAATTTTTTTTTTCACTTTATAATTTCCTGTTTTTTAATTTTTATTCCGTAACCTTCTAAACCTATCACTTTTTTTTTAGATCTAGTAACAAGTATCATATTTTTAATATTTAATGATTTAATAATTTGAGCTCCTATACCATAGTTTCTAATCAATTTATCATGACCTTTTTTATAAAAAGTTTTACTTTTGTACTGCTTAAGTGTTTGAGTTACGGATTTTAAATTAGGGTCTCTTATAAACACAAGTACACAATTATTATATTTTTTGAAATATGAGATTGTTTTATCAAATGAATTCGGCAGTTTTTGATTAATTAAATAATTTTGAACTACGTTAGAAGATATTACTCTTAATCTAGGAACAACTCCTTTCTTTAAAGTTCCCTTTATCAGTGCAAAGTTTTCTGACCCATCTAATACATTTTCAAATACTTTTATTTTAAATTTTTGTTTTTGAACAATTATTGAAGAAGTTTTTTTTAATTTAACAAGTTTCTCTCTTTTTAACCTATAAGCAATTAAATCTTCAATCTTGCCAATTTTAAGTTTATGTTTTTTTGCAAAATTAAATAATGTTTTGCCTGTCGCCATTTTTCCATCATCTGCCATAATTTCACAAATAACAGCTGAATTATTTTTTTTTGCAAGTTTTGATATATCAACTGAAGCCTCTGTATGCCCTGCTCTAACAAGTACACCTCCATCTCTTGCTATAACTGGAAAAACATGCCCTGGAGATACAATATCATTTTTTTTTGCATTTTTTTTTGATGCAGCTTTAATTGTTCTAGCACGATCATAGGCTGATATACCTGTTGTAACACCTTTTTTAGCCTCTATAGAATAAGTAAAAGCAGTTTTGCTTCTTGATTGATTTATTGGTGAAGCTAAAGTTAATCCAATTTTTTTGGATTGTGTATTATCCATTGCTAAACAAATTAATCCTCTTGCATGTTTGGCCATAAAATTAATATGATTTGGATTAACAGCTGATGTGGAAATTACTAAATCACCTTCATTTTCCATTTCTTCATGTTTGCTCTCATCGTCAACAAGAATAAACATTCCATTTTTTTTAACTGTCTTAATGATACTTTCTATTGAGCTAAAATTATTTTTTTTCATTGATAAATTTCTTTACATATTTTGACATAATATCAATCTCAACATTGACAAAATCATTTTTTTTAAGAGTGATTAAGTTAGTTAATTTTAATGTGTGAGGTATAATCCATATTTCAAAGGAATTCTTTTTAATTTTTGATATTGTTAGTGATACTCCATTTATTAATATAGAAGCTTTTTCTACTAATTGCTTCTTAAGTGATTTTGTTAATTTAAATTCAAAAATATTTGACTTATCTACTTTCTTAATACTTTTTACAGAACAAACTGTATCAACATGACCTTGACAAATATGTCCTGAAATATTGTCACCAAATTTTAACGGTTTTTCTAAATTAATTTCATCTCCAATTTTAATATTTTTAAATTTTGATTTAGCCAACGTTTCATTTGAAAGATAGAATTCTAAAGTCTTATTCTTATAAGAAATTAAAGTAAGACAAACTCCATCACAAGAAATTGAAATACCAAGGTTTTTATTTGAAACTTTCAAGGAAGATTTTACAAATAAATTAACTCCCTTTTGTCTTTTTTTGATTTCGTTAATTGTGCCTTTATTAAATATAATTCCATTAAACATTTTAATAATAGTGAGTAAGTGTATCTTTATCTAAATATGTGTTTATTTTTTTTTTATTTTTGTAGTTTTTATTAATCATTTTTATTAATGAAGATATATTAATTTTATCTTTATTAGAGATTATTTTGTCGCTTTTAAAAAAGTAAAATTCATTTAATAAATTTTCATTAAGAAAATTAGTCATTAAATCCTTACCTGACTCCACCAATAGCCTATGAAGTCCTAATGTATAAAGTTTTTGAATGATACTTCTAAGATTAAAATTAGTATTATTTACAAGTTTTTGATAAATAAGTTTGACACCCACATTTTTTAGCAATTTAATCTTTGAGTTATTTTGAGAACAATGAAATATAATTAATTTAGTTTTTGTTGAATTTTTAATCACATAAGAGTTAATTTTTATTTTTAAATTCTTATCTATAACAACTACGGTAGGTGAAAATTTCTCTAATCCATTTAATCTACAATTAAGTTTAGGGTTATCTGTATTTATTGTTTTGTAGGAAGTTAATATTGCGTGATTTTGAAATCTTAAAATATGTGAAACTCTTCTTGAATGTTCATTTGTTATAAAAGAATTGTTTCTTAAAATATTTAAATTTGATGAACTTGCAATTTTTCCAATTACATAAGGGGCTTTGTTAGATCTTATATAATTATACTCTTTATAAAGGTTCTTAACTTTTAGTTTTTGAAGACCTGATATTGCAACTATTTTTTTAGACTTTAGAATCTTTTTAGTTTTATTAAATGTTCGTAAATCTTTATCCTCAATTGAGTAATACACTCTCTTAACTTTATTTTTTATTATTGCATTTGTGCAAGGAGGTGTTACACCGTGATGAGAACAAGGCTCAAGTGTGGAGTAAAGCGATGTTCCATTATTATATCTATTTTTGCTTAAAGCAATGCTTTCTGCATGTGGTCTTCCACCATTATTAGTAGTTGCAAAAGATAAGATTTCATTATTTTTTACAATTACACATCCAACTGATGGGTTTGTGCCAGTTAAATACTTATTATTCTCTGCTAATCTTATAGCAAAGTTCATAATTTTTTTATCTGATGATTTATAATTATCTTTTTTTAAAGACATCAATTCTATCCACAAATTGAACAAAGTCTTTTTCTTCTCTGAAGTTTCTATAGACTGATGCAAATCGGACATATGCTACAGGATCAAGTTCTTTTAAGCCCTCCATAACCATTGTTCCAATAGTATTAGATGAAATTTCACTTTGACCTAATTCTTCTAATGATCTACTAATTTTTGAGATAAATTTTTCTGCTGTCTCAGTATCAATAGGTCTTTTCTTTAAAGCGACATAAATTGATTTTGAAAGTTTTTCCCTATCAAAAGATGATTTTCTTCCATTTTTTTTAACTACAGTGAGTTCTCTAAATTGAACTCTTTCAAATGTTGTGAACCTTTCACCACAACTACATAATCTTCTTCTTCTAATTGCCGTTCCATCTTCTGTGGGCCTTGAGTCAACAACTGAAGTGTCACCTTTTTTGCTGCATGGACAAATCATAAATTTATTTAGCCTAAGTGTTTATAGATAGGGAAATTAGAACAAAGGCTTACAACTTCTTTTCTTACTTCATCTTCAGTTTTAGAGTTATCTTCAGGGTTTTCGGCTAACCCTTTTATAGTTTTTGTTATTAAATCACCTACTATTTGAAATTCTTTTAAGCCAAATCCTCTTGTTGTGGCTGCTTGCGATCCAAGTCTTATTCCAGAAGTTATCATTGGGCTTTCACTGTCAAATGGAATACCATTTTTATTACATGTAATATTTGCTCTAGAAAGGCTTTCTGCAGCGACGTTACCTTTTACATTAAAAGGTCTTAAGTCAACTAACATCAGATGTGTATCCGTCCCACCTGAATAAATTTTAAAACCATTATTTTTTAAAGTCTCAGCTAAAATTTTTGCGTTTGCTAAAACAGTTTTAATATAATCTTTAAATTCAGGTTTTAATGCCTCTTTAAATCCAACAGCTTTTGCTGCTATAATATGCATAAGTGGTCCTCCTTGGTATCCAGGAAAAACTGCTGTATTAAATTTTTTAGATAAGTCTTCATGATTAGTTAATATGATACCACCCCTCGCACTTCTAAAAACTTTATGAGTAGTAGAGGTGACTACATGAGCATGGTCGCATGGATTTGGATACCCCTTACCAGCAACCAAACCAGAAAAATGAGCCATATCAACCATTAGGTATGCTCCAACTTTATCAGCTATTTCTCTAAATCTTTTAAAGTCAATCACCCTTGAATAAGCACTACCGCCAGCAATTATAAGTTTAGGTTTGTGTTCAAGCGCAAGTTTTTCAACATTATCATAATCAATAAGTTCAGATTCTTTATCAACTTCATATCCAATTGCATTAAACCATTTTCCTGACATAGAAATTTTTAAACCATGAGTAATATGCCCTCCTGAATTCAAGCTCATTCCCATAAAAGTATCACCAGGTTTTAACAAAGCTAAAAACACAGCTCCGTTTGCCTGCGCTCCCGAATGAGGTTGAGCGTTGGCAAATTTACAATTAAATAATTCTTTAAGTCTATCTATAGCTAATTGCTCAGCTACATCCACATGTTCACAACCATTATAGTATCTTTTGCCTGGATAGCCTTCGGCATACTTATTTGTTAATACTGAACCTTGAGCTTCAAGGACTGCTTGAGATACAATATTTTCAGATGCAATTAATTCAATATGATTTTGTTGACGAACCAACTCATCATTAATGGCTTTATAAATTTCAGGATCACTATCTAATAAACTTTTTTCAAAGAAGTCTTTGTACTCACTATTTAAATATTTTGTTTCACTTGACATAATTTTTATATTTTTTTAACTCTTTTTAAGTGTCTTCCACCCTCAAACTTAGTATTTAAGAATGCATTTATACATTTAAAGGCTAAATTTTTACTAATCAACCTTTCTCCTAATGTAATAACATTTGCATCATTATGCAATCTAGATAATTTAGCATTTTTTACCGAATAACATAATGCCGCTCTTATATTTTTATGTTTATTAGCTGTGATAGCCATACCCATACCCGAACCACATACTAAAATACCAATATTCTCTTTTTTTATCCTTTTTGATAATTTATGAGCATAATCTGGATAATTTACTGATTTTTTTGAATGCTCTGGACCTAAGTCTAAAACTTCAAATTTTGAAGAAAATTTCTTTTTAATACTCTCTTTTAAATTAAATCCAGCGTGATCAGATGCGATATAAATTTTTTTCAAATTAATTAAATTTATAATCTAAAACACATGCAACTAGGTGTATTCTATTTTCTTCTCCACCATTAAATGCATTATGATATTTTGTATTGTTAGTAACCCAAACTGATCCATCAGCAGGCATATGCTTAGCTACATTATCAATAACCATCAAGCATCCAGGATTTGTTATAATTGGTATATGCAATCTAGGTTCTGGATCTCTATGCCAGCTTAATGTTGATCTTGGTTCTTTTAATAAAATTCTTACTCTGCCTAATTTATATTTTGATGAAAGAACATCATAAACTTCTTTAAAATAAGTATTTTCGTAATCTTTTATAAATTCACTGTACTTAGACTCATCTATATCTACATCCCTTGAAACTTCTTTCCCAGACTTGTCCGGTTTAGTCCAATAAACACCTCGAGCTTTGCTACCTTTTATTGAGTCCGGGTCTCCTGGTATTTGTGTTAAAGAAATTGCACCAAAGTTAGTTACACCACCTCCATCATCAAATTTTTTAATTTGTATAATTTGGTTATAAGCATCTTGAAGCTTATCAATATCAAATTGTATAGTCTGTTTCTGAAAATCACTAAAGTCTAAAACTCTGTCAGTTTGATTATGTAAGTTAAGGTTTACGATTTTATCTTTATTGTTCATCATGGAAGTTGTTTTCTACTCATTTATATATATATTTGTATAATAGATTTTGTCGCATAATAAAATACAATATGATTACAGGTAAATATCCAAATTTAAGGCTTAGAAGATCAAGAAAATACGCTTGGTCTAGGAAACTAGTCCAAGAAAGTTCTTTATCTTATAGTGACTTGATCCTGCCAATTTTCTTGATTGAAGGAAAAAATAAAAAAGAATCAATAAAATCTATGCCAAATGTATTTAGGTATAGTATAGACAAACTGAATATAGCTGTAGGTAAAGCAATTAAAAAAGGAATACCTATGGTTGCTTTATTTCCATACATAAGCAAAACAAAAAAAGATGAAAATGGATCTGAAGCATTAAATCCAGATAATTTAGTTTGTAGAGGTATAAAATTCATTAAAAAAAAATTTAAGAATAAAATTGGTATTATGTGTGATGTGGCTCTAGATCCTTACACTTCTCATGGCCATGACGGATTGTTAAAGAAAAATAATATTCAAAATGATAAAACTATAGAAATACTTACCAAACAAGCGGTGCTGCAAGCTAAAATGGGATGTGATGTTATTGCACCCTCAGATATGATGGATGGCAGAATTGGTAAAATTCGATCAGCATTAGATAAAAATAATTTATATGACGTGCAAATATTATCATATGCAGTTAAATTTTCATCTAGCTTTTATGGACCATTTAGAGATGCTGTTGGATCAAAAAAATTACTTAAAGGTGATAAAAAAACATACCAAATGGATTTTAGAAATTCAGATGAATGTTTGAGAGAAGTTTCATTAGATATAAAAGAAGGTGCTGATATGGTCATGGTTAAACCTGGCATGCCCTATCTTGATATAATAAAAAAAGTAAAGGATAATTTTAAAATACCAGTATTTGCATACCAAGTTTCTGGTGAATACAGTTTGATAATGAATGGAATTAATAAAAAATTAATAGATAAAGCCTCAATAAAAGAGTCTCTTATTTCGTTTAAAAGAGCTGGAGCAAACGGTATTGTAACTTATTTTGCCGATCAAATTGATCTCTAATTATTTCAACAAATTAACAAAATCATTTCTTGAAGAAGGATAATTCTTGTTATTAGGTTTGATAATTGTTTTATCCAAAAAATCTCCAACTATGGAAAAGCCACTGTATATATCATTTAAATTTTCAGGACTCATATTTTTATCTATTAGAAAATTGGGTATGATTTTTTTACTTGAGTCTACAATATATTTGGTTTGACCATTTATGCTTTTATCAACCACGTAATCTTTAAAGTTAATATCGTATCCTACAGACTTTAATATGTTTAGCTCTAAATACAAAAATTCAACTAGCCAATTATCAAGTTCAATTGTTTTGAATAATTTTTCTAAAAGATTATATATTTCAACATTATTCTCATTTTCAACTGTAAGAATTTTAATTAAATGCATGCAATAAATAATACAAAATAATTTTTTTTTATTTTCCAAATAAACAGGTGTTTTAATTTCATCAATCTCAACTTTTAGATATCCAAGTCTACCATCTTCTCTTAGTTTTGAATTGATATGAAATTTATTACCTATTAATAAATAGCTCTTAATTTTTTTTGATGTGGAGCCAAAAATAACACCAACTATTTTTCCATTATTTTTAGTGTAGAATTCAGCTATTGATGAATTTTCATTATATTTATTTAAAGATAATAAGTAACCTTTATCTTGCCAATTCATTTTTGATTAATTTTTTTAAGGAGTTCTGATGCAGCAGATTGCTCTGCTTTTTTTTTTGAGGATCCCACAGCATAAAAATATTTGCTATTTTTAAGTTTTACTCCTACTTTAAAATTTGGTTTATGTCTTGGTCCTGTGTTAGAGACTAATTTATAGATAGGTAATACTTTAAAAGTTTTTAAAGAATACTCTTGAAGTTGAGTTTTGGCATCAATGAAAGTTGTTTCAGCATTATTTATTAAATTTTTCCATAATTTAAGAATAAAACTTTTAGAAACTTCAAAACCTTTATCCAAATAAATGGCTCCTATTAATGCCTCACAGCAATCCGAGATAATTTTATTTTCAACTATATTTTTGCTCGTCTTAGAATTTCCTGTAATTACAAATTCTCTAAGTTTTAATGAATTTCCAACTTCTAGACATTTATTTTTGTTGACTAAAGAGGCTAATTTTTTATCCAAGGAACCTACTTTTTCATGTGGATAAAGCTCGTATAATTTTTTTGAAACTACAAGTCCTAGTACTCTATCTCCTAAAAATTCAAGATTTTCATAATTATTATTTGGATCATAGCTTTTGTGAGTAATAGCTTGCAAAAGGATTTGCTGGTTCTTAAAATTTATTTTAATCTTTTTTTGAAGGTTTTTTAGAGTGCTCATAATTAATCAATAAATTTGAAAAATCTATTTAACCTTAATATTTCAGTCCAATTCCAAAATTTTACAATACTTCCTACAAATGGATCTGATGAAAAAAACAATATTTGAGCTTTACCCACAAGATTATTTTTATGCACATATCCAACTTCAGATAAAAATCTACTATCTTTTGAGCAATCCCTATTATCTCCTAAGAAAAATAAATGGTCTTTTGGAACTAGGTATTTATCTGTGTTAGCAAAAGTAATATCAGTTCTGTATGATGCCAAATAAACTTTGCCGTTTGGAAGTTTTTCCTCAAATGTGTTAACTTGTATTTTTGATTTTCCACAATAATTAGTGATATTTTTTGATTTAATTGTTTTTAAAATTTGATTATCATTTAGATAAAGATCGCCATTAATAAACTGAATTGTATCACCTGGTAAACCAATAACACGCTTTATATAGTCGGTTCTATTATCAGCTGGCGTTTTAAATACAGCAACATCACCTCTTTTAGGAATATCGGTAAAAATACGATTTTCAAAAATAGGTGGACTAAATGGCAAGGAATGCTTGCTATAACCATATGTGAATTTAGTAACAAAAAGTCTATCTCCAACTAATAAATTTGGTTCCATTGACGATGAAGGTATATAAAAAGGTTGTAATAAAATAGATCTAATTAAAACTGCAATGATAAGTGCATAAATTATAGTTTTAAGATTTTCAATAATTATTTTTTTCATATTTTTTTGTCTATAACAACAAACGCTATAGAATATTCTTTTTCATCAGAAAGTGATAAAAAGACTTTATATTTTTGTATTTTGAATTTTTTTTGCAAAAAATTGTTTAGTTTTTTTGATAGTGAAATATATGGCTTTCCATTCTTATAATTCTTAATTTCAATATCTGTAAAATTTATATCTGACCTAAAGCCGGTACCAATTGCTTTAACAAAAGCCTCTTTTGCAGCAAATCTTTTTGCATAAAAATTAATTTTATTTTTTAATTTTGTTCCTTGTTGAATTTCTTTTTCTGTAAAAATTCTATTTAAAAAACCTTTAATTTTTAATGAATTATTTATTCTACTGTTTTTAATAATATCAACACCATTACCTATTATATGCATTATCTTAATATTTTAATAAATTGTTTAACTACTTTTGAAATGCTATGTGAGACAGACTCTCCAATTATAAAATGGCCTATATTAAATTCCTCAATTTGTTTTATCTTATTTAGTATTTTTGTTGTCTTATAGTCCATACCATGTCCAGCATGAACCTCTAAACCTATTTTATTTCCATAAAAGGCACATTTTTTAATTTGATTTAGCTCTTTAGTATAATTTTTATTTTGTTTTATTTGGTTAGAAATCTTACCTGTATGTATCTCTATACATTTGCTTCCTAAGATTTTTGATAATTTTATATCTTGCAGAGATGGGTTTATGAATAAGCTTGTTCTAATATTATTTCTATTAAAAATTTCTAATATTTTTTTGATTTTATTTTTATTCTTTTTCAAATTTAATCCTCCTTCAGTAGTAACTTCATTTCTTTTTTCAGGAACAAGACAAATAAAAGAAGGTTTATTTTTTAATGCAATATTTATCATTTTTGGATCTGTAGCTATTTCCAAATTAATAGGGATTGATTTGTCTGATGAAAGGATTTTTAAATCCATATCATTAATGTGTCGTCTATCCTCTCTTAAATGAACTGTAATAGAGTCTGCGCCAGACTTTAAAACATCTAATGCTACAGTATAGGGATCAGGATGCTTTTCACCTCTGGCATTTCTCAACGTTGCAACATGGTCAATATTGACACCTAGTCTCTTTTTCATTTTAAAAACCTACTTCCAGGTTTGGTAATTGGAATTTTTTTTAGACTATCTGGAATATTTTTTTTTTTAAAAGTTGGAATTTTTAATTTTACTTGTGAAATTATATTTTTTCTTTTTATTTTTAAAGTTTGCTCATTAGATCTGTCAATTAAACACGCAAATCCTAATAAAATTGCTCCAGATTTTTTTATTAATTTAGCACACTCTAAACTTGATTTTCCTGTAGTTATAACATCTTCAATAATTAATACTCTTGATTTTTTTTTGATATAAAAACCTCTTCTTAACTTAAAATTTCCCTCAACACGTTCACAAAAAATTGTTTCTTTTTTTAAAACTCTCCCGATTTCATAACCAATTACAATTCCACCCATCGCTGGTGAAAGAATTAAATCAATATTTTTAAATGTTTTTTTTATTTTACTTGCTAAAGATTTTGTAAATTTTTCAGATTTGTTTGGAAAGCTTAATAATTTTGCACATTGCACATAAGAAGGTGAATGTAGTCCAGATGACAATACAAAATGCCCATCTAACAAAGCATTAGTTTTTCTTAAAACTGCTAAAGAGTTTTTTAAAGAAAGCATATTTTTTATTTTTGTGTCTTATAATTTTAAATTTATATTCTTTTTGTTTTAGTTCACTTATCAATTTTGTAAAGTTCTTAAGGTCATGTATGATTAAATTAAATTTGAAATTAATCCTTCCATTGAGTTTTTCTACCATTTCTACACTTGAAATATTAACTAAGTTTTCACCAATCATGGTTGTTACATCACCCATTTTTCCAGGTTCGTCAGGCAGAGAAATCCAAAGTGTAGTATTATATCTTTTTTCCTTAATCGGTTTGCTATTTTCACGGTACTGCCAATAACGTCTAATTGCAGCACGAGCTTTACCTGTTTTGGTGCTCGTTAACCAATGTAATGAGGGGGAGGCTTTTTTAGAGGTGATAATCTTAACTACATCCCCGTTTCTTAATATAGATTGCAAAGCGCTTTCATTTCCATTTATTTCACAACCAACAGCAGCATCTCCGATTTGAGTATGGACCGCATAGGCAAAATCTATTGGTGTAGCATTTTTAGGTAGTTTTATAATTGATCCTTTTGGAGTGAAACAAAATGCGTTTTCTTGAAACATTTGAAGTTTTGTATATTCGTATGAGTCATCTGGATTCTCATTTTTATCAATAATTTCAACTAAATCTGCTAACCAATCATACTCTTTCCAAGTTAAAGAATTAAATTTTTCTGATGATTTATATTTCCAGTGAGAAGCAATACCTCTTTCTGCAAATTCATGCATTTGCTTTGTTCTTAACTGGATTTCAATTGGTCTTTTATTTGGTCCAATAATAGCTGTGTGTAATGATTGATATTTATTGATTTTTGGTGATGAAATATAATCTTTAAATTTACCTGGTATGCAATTCCATTTACTATGGAAAACTCCTAAAGCTTTATAACAATCCTCAATATTATCTAAAATAATTCTAAACCCAATAATGTCTGTTATTTGTTCAAGAGAAGTTCTTTTTTTTTGGATTTTTCTCCAAATTGAAAAAGGAGTTTTCTCTCTTCCAACTATTTTTGGCTCTATATTTTTGTTTTTAAGTACTTCAAAAAACTCATTAGAAATATTATTAAAGTTAATTAGATTATTTTCTTTAATTTTGTCTAATCTGTCTTTTATCAATTTTCTTGCATCTTCATTTAAAACTTCAAAAGAAAGGTCTTCTAATTCATCTCTTATACGATGCATACCCATCCTATCTGCAAGAGGCGCATAAATTTCCATTGTCTCCTTTGCTTTTCTAATTTGCTTTTCTTTATCAACAACTTTAATGGTACGCATATTGTGTAGTCTATCAGCAAGTTTCACCAGTAAAACTCGGATGTCTTTTGATGTTGCTAATATTAATTTTCTAAAATTTTCTGCTTTAGAGTTTGATATTGCTTGATTTTCAAACTCAGAAATTTTTGTCACACCATCAACTAAATCAGCAACCTCTTTTCCAAATTCTGCTTCTATTGTATTATAAGTTGCATGAGTATCTTCTATTGTATCGTGAAGTAAACCAGTAGCTATAGTTGCACTGTCTAGCTTTAACTCAGTTAAAATATTTGCAACTGCAATCGGATGAATAATATAAGGTGATCCCTCATCTCTTTTTTGTTTTTCATGGGCTTTTAAAGCAAAATCATAAGCTTTTGATAAAGTTTCTGGATTAAGAAACTTGTTATAATTTTTTACCTTATTAATTAATTCTTCAGATTTAAGCATTACTATTTATATCATTTTATTGAGCAATTTTAATACCCAATAACTGATCTGAGGTTAAATTTGACATTAAAATGACTATATTTTTATTAAGTTTAGGGTGAACCCAATCTTTATCTAATTCATATAAAGGAAACAGAACAAAATTTCTATTATGCATTCTTTTATGCGGAGTATTAAGTTTATGATTTCCATGTTTTCTATGGATTATTTCACCATTATAATCAACTATATCAATATCACATATTCTTGGATGATTTCTTTTTGACTTTGTTCTTCCCAATTTTTTTTCAATTTTTTTAATTTTTAAAAATAATTCGGTTATATTTAATTTTGTCTCTATCAATATGATAGAATTAATAAAATTTGGAAAATTTTCATTTGGCCAAGATTTTGTGCTATAAAATTTTGATCTTTTCTTTATTAAAATTCCCTCTTTTTGGATTAAATCTATACTTGTATTTAGATTATTTTTCTTGTCTCCAAGATTAGAACCTAATGCCAGGTATACAAAATTAACTTGATTTTCTAATATATCTTGCTTTTTCACGGTTCCAGTCTCTTGTTTTCTTTGTCAGTCTTTTATCAAATTGTTTTTTGCCTTTAGCTACTGCAATCTCTAATTTTGCCTTACCTTTTTTGAAATACATTTTTGTTGGTACGATAGTCAAACCATCTTCATGAATTCTACCTATAATTTTATTAATTTCTTTTTTATTTAATAAAAGTTTTCTTTCAGAGTAAGGGTTATGATTTGAATAACTAGCTTGTTTATAAATAGGTATATGAGAATTGATCAAAAAAATTTCTCCATCTTTATCGACAGCATATGAATCTGCTATATTAATTTTACCTGATCTTACTGATTTTATTTCAGAGCCCTTTAAAACTATACCTGCTTCAAATAACTCTTTAAAAAAATAATTAAAAGATGCCTTTCTATTAATTGTAATAATTTTTAAACCAGGAGTGGTTTTTTTATTCATTAATTAATTTGGCAGATATGAGAGCTTTTTTAACTTCAGCTTTTGTTTCATCTAAAACTGTTACCAAAGGTAATCTCACATTATCATCACATAGACCTATCAATTTAGCTGCGTATTTAACTGGTGATGGATTGCTCTCAATAAACAACGATTTATGTAAAGGTTGAAGTTTTTTATCTATCTCTTCAGCCTTTTTTTGCTCATCGTTATTCTGCGATTTTGAAAATTTTTGCATATCAGAACACATTTTAGGAGCTATGTTGGCAGTAACAGAAATACACCCTACACCACCTCTTTTATTATATTCATAAGCAAGACCATCCTCACCTGTTAGTTGGATAAATTCATGACCAAGTTTTTTGAAAGTCTCATCTACTCTATTCAAATCGCCAGTTGCATCTTTAACACCAACAATGTTCTTAAGCTCAAATAATCTTGCCATAGTATCTACTGTCATATCAATAACTGATCTGCCAGGAATATTATAAATTATGATTGGTATGCCACATTTGTCATTTATAGCCTTGTAGTGCTGATATAAGCCCTCCTGAGTGGGTTTGTTATAATAAGGTGTCACTATCAAGGCCCCATCTGTTCCAGCCTTTTCTGCGTGTTCTGTGAGCGATATAGCTTCTGTAGTAGAATTTGATCCAGTGCCTGCAATTACGGGAATTTTTCCCTTAGCTTCTTGTATGCATAGTTCTATAACTTTCTCATGTTCTCTATGTGAAAGAGTTGGAGACTCGCCTGTTGTACCAGCTGGCACGAGTCCATTTGTTCCATTTTCTAAATGAAAATTAATAATTTTTATATAAGTTTCCTCATCAAGGCTATTGCCTTTAAATGGTGTTACTAACGCTACATTTGAACCTTTAAACATAAATATTTATATCATAAGTTATTATAAATGATTTTTAGAAAATCTAAATTACTACTAACAACTATATTTTTTTTAAGCTTTTTTCAATCATCATATTCAAATGAAATAATAATACCTAAGAAAAAACCTGCGGTTAAAAGTCAGATAGTAGTACCTCCTTTCAAACCTGGAACATTTAATGAGAAACAAAGTTTAAAAGATGATAAAGATTTACCTAAAGAGATATTTGGTATTTTGATACCACCCAAAAAACCACTTATTGTAAAAAAACAAACATTTAGGACTGTTAAAAAAACCAGATATTATAGTGAAAGAGATTTTGAATTCGCAAAACAAGCAATTAGATTTATGGAAAAATCTAATTGGAAAGATGCAAAAAATATTGCAAGAAAAGCAAGGGCCCAATCAATATATGACTTTATAGAGTGGAGACATCTTCTTACATCGGGAAATAAAGTAACCTTTTCTGAATATAAAAGATTTATCGAAAGAGTTAAAGATTATCCAAGATTTGATAGAATTAAATATCTTGGTGAACACAAAATAAATTTACAAAACCATTCTCCAACAGAAATAATTAATTGGTTTCAAAGTAATGAACCATTAAGTGGATATGGTAAAATGATGTTAGGTGAGAGTTTAATTAAAACTGGAAAGTCTGGTGATGGAATAAGATTAATAAAAGAGGGTTTTATAAGTGCAGATTTAAATACAAATAATTTAAAATATTTCAGAAAAAAATTTAAAAATGTTTTAGACACTTCTGATTATATAAATAGAGCAGATTATTATGCTTGGGAGGGTAAACATTGGGATCTTAAAAGGGTTATTAGATACCTGCCTAGTGAGTATCAATTACTTTATACAGCAAGGCAAATATTAATTAGTAGAGGATTTGGGGTTGATGAAGCGATAAAGAAAGTACCAAAAAAATTTAAGAATGATGCTGGTTTAAATTATGATCGGTTAAAATGGAGAAGAAAAAAAGGACGTACAGATAGCTCGCTAGAAATTCTTAATAAAATAAAAAATACTGAAGAATATTTAGTAAGACCAGATAAATGGTGGAAAGAAAGATCAATAATTGGAAGATCTTTAATTTATAAAAAAAAATATAAAACGGCTTATAAAATTGTTTCAAATCACGCAATGACAGAAGGTGCGGAATATGCCGAGGCTGAGTGGATGAGTGGTTGGATAGCACTTAGTTTTTTAAAAGATGCAAAACAGGCAGAAAAACATTTTTTAAATTTTTATAGGAATGTCAGTTATCCAATTAGCTTGTCTAGAGGTGCCTATTGGTTGGGTAAAGCTTATGAAAAAATCGGTGATAATGAAAACTCAAATAAATGGTTCTTTGAAGGATCAAAATATTTAACTACATATTATGGTCAGCTCTCACACATGAAAGTAAAACCTCAAGAGAAATTTGAATTAGATAAATTAATGTTTGTAGATGATGATTATGAAGAAGAGTTTTACTCAAAAAAACTTGTCGCAATTGTAGATTTGCTTGATTATTTAAATAAAGATAAATACACAAAACATATATTAAGATTTCTCGCAAATGATAATGTAGAAAAAGGCAGTGAAGCTTTAGCTGCTAAATTAGCTTCAGATATATCACGTTTTGATTTTGCTATACAAGTTTCTAAAATTGCCTCATATCAAAAAAGATTTCATAACCAATTTAATTATCCAATAATGAGTGTACCAAAATTTGTAGGTGGAAGAAAAATTCCTGATCCAGCATTAATATTATCTATTATCAGACAAGAAAGTGAATTTGATACCTCTGCTAGGAGTAGAGTTGGTGCTCAAGGATTAATGCAACTTATGCCTTATACAGCTAAGACTGTATCAAAACAAGCAAAGTTAGGATACTCGAAATCTAAATTAACAACTGACCCAGAATATAATATTAATTTAGGATCTCATTATATTGCAGGATTAATTAATCAGTATAAAGGTTCCTACCCTTTTGCTACAGCCGCATATAATGCTGGACCTAAGAGGGTAAAGTATTGGAAAAAAATTAACAAGGATCCACAAAAAAAACAAATTGACTATGTTGATTGGATTGAACTTATTAAGTTTAAAGAAACTAGAAATTACGTACAAAGAGTTTTAGAAAATTATAATGTTTATAGGTACATTTTGTCACAAAAGCCAATTTATCTAAAAGATTTCTTTAAAAATCAGAATTTGTATTAATTGTTGGCGGAAGAGAAGGGATTCGAACCCTTGGAAGGATTGCTCCTTCGGCAATTTAGCAAACTGCTGGTTTAAGCCAACTCACCCACTCTTCCGTTGATATATGTGTAACTTGAAATCATTGAATATTCAATATTAATCAAGTAATTTCTTGCAACTATGAAAAACAAATACTCTATTTTTTCTTTGATAAAAAATGCTTTTTCGCAGCATGAAAACTGGAAACAAGCTTGGGGCAATCCTGAACCTAAAAAAGAATATGAAGCAGTAATTGTCGGAGGTGGTGGGCATGGATTAGCAACTGCATACTATCTTGCAAAAAAACATAACATGAAAAATATTGCAGTATTAGAAAAGGGTTGGATTGGTGGTGGTAATACTGGGAGAAATACAACAATCATAAGATCAAATTATTTATGGGATGCTAGTGCTGGATTATATGACCATGCTTTAAAAATTTGGGAAAATTTATCTCAAGAGTTAAATTACAATATAATGTTTAGTCAACGTGGTGTTATGAATTTAGCACATAACCTTCAAGACATTAGAGATTTAAAAAGAAGAACTCACGCAAATAGATTAAATGGAATTGATGCCGTTTGGTTAGACACAAAACAAGTAAAGGAATTTTGTCCAATAATAAATACTTCTCCAAATATAAGGTATCCTGTACTTGGTGGAACTTTACAAAGAAGAGCTGGAACTGCAAGACATGATGCTGTTGCATGGGGTTATGCAAGAGGTGCAGATGCAATGGGGGTTGACATAATTCAAAATTGTGAAGTTAAAGGAATAAAAAGAAATGGAGATCAAGTTGAAGGCCTTGAAACTACAAAAGGATTTATCAAAACAAAAAAAATTGGTGTTGTAGCAGCAGGTCACTCAAGTGTAATTGCAAATATGGCAGGCTTAAAATTACCACTTGAAAGTAAACCATTACAAGCATTAGTATCAGAACCAGTTAAACCAATAATAGATACAGTTGTAATGTCTAATGCTGTCCATGCTTATGTTAGTCAATCTGATAAAGGTGAATTAGTAATTGGAGCTGGAACAGATGCTTACATATCTTATACACAAAGGGGAAGTCATGATGTAGTAGAAGGCACCTTAAAAGCAATATTGGAGCTATATCCTATTTTTAGTAGAATGAAGATGTTAAGACAATGGGGTGGTATTGTTGACATTTGCCCAGATGCAAGCCCGATCATTAGTAAAACAAGTATTAAAGGTCTTTATTTTAACTGTGGTTGGGGAACAGGAGGATTTAAAGCAACACCTGGATCTGGTGATTTGTTTGCTCACACAATTGCTAATGATGAGCCACACAAATTAAATGCAGCATTTAATCTAAATAGATTTGTAAGTGGAGATCTTGTTGATGAACATGGTGCTGCTGCTGTGGCACATTAATGTTTATAATAAATTGCCCATATTGTGGAGAAAGAGACCAAAGTGAGTTTTCATGTGGTGGCGAAGCACACATTGTAAGACCCAAACAACCTACTGAACTAAGTGATGATGAATGGGCAGAATATTTATTTATGAGAAAGAATATTAAAGGTGTTCAATTTGAAAGATGGAACCATGCTCATGGATGTAGAAAATGGTTTAATATGGTTAGGGACACATCAAATGACAAAATACATGCAGTTTATAAAATGGGTGAAAAACCTCCTTTAATTTAAATGACCAAATATAGAATTAATAAGACAAGATTTGTTGATCAAACAAAAACTGTTTCATTTACTTTTGACGGTAAAAAATATCATGGTTTTGAGGGTGATACCCTAGCCTCTGCACTTCTTTCAAATGGCATTCATTTAGTTGGCAGAAGTTTTAAGTATCACCGCCCAAGAGGTATAATGTCATGTGGGTCTGAAGAGCCAAACGCAATATGCCAAATAAATGATGATACAAATTTAACAGAACCAAATGTAAGAGCTACAGAAATAGAACTTTACGAAGGGTTGAAAGCATCTAGTCAAAATTGTTGGCCAAATCTTAACTTTGACATAGGTGGTATTAATAACTTAATATCACCATTTATACCGGCAGGTTTTTATTATAAGACTTTTATGTGGCCTAAAAGTTTTTGGAAAAAAATTTATGAACCATTAATAAGATTGTCCGCAGGCCTTGGCAAATCACCTTCACAACCAGATCCAGACATATATGACCATAAACATGAGCATTGTGATGTATTGGTTATTGGAGGTGGGATTTCAGGTATAATATCAGCTAAAATAGCAGCAAAAAATAATTTAAAGACAATCTTAATTGAGGATAAAAATATACTTGGTGGATCCACAATCTATCAAAATAATAAAAATTTTATAATAGATAATAAAAAATCAAATGAATGGTTAATGAATGAAATATCAGAATTAGAAAAATTAGATAATTTAATATTAAAAACTAGAACAAGTTTGGCCGCTTTTCATAGTTATAACTACCTTTTGGCCAAAGAAAATATATCGGATCATTTACCTTTAGATAAAAAAAATGGCGATATAAGACAGAGATTATGGAAAATAAGAGCAGATAAAGTAATTGTTGCTGCAGGTGCAATAGAAAGACCTCTTATATTCAACAACAATGATAGACCAGGAATTATACTTGCTAACTCTGTTAAAAAATATTTAGATTTTTATGGTGTAACCACTGGATTAAATAATATTATCTTTACTAACAATGATAGTGCTTACGAAACTGCAGTGTCATTATTTGAAAAAGGAATATCAGTAAAGATTGTTGATATTAGAAAAAAATCTTCATCAAAAATTGTTAAAAATGCTGAAGAACTAGGAATTGAAATATATTGGAATTCTACAGTGGTAAATACTTTTGGTTACAAAAAGATAAAATCAATAGAAATTATGAATTTATCAGAAGATGGATCGAATGTTACTGGAAATAAAAATAGAATTCAGTGTGATTGTTTATCAATAAGTGGAGGTTGGACACCAATGGTGCATATGCATACACAATCAGGAGGAAAATTAGATTTTAGAGAAAGAGATCAAGCATTTGTTCCAAATGAAAAAAGTGAAAATCATATAAATGTTGGATCATGTAACGGTGATTTTGAATTAGAAGAAATAGTTAAAAATACAAATAATAAAGTTAAAAAATTTTTAAACATTAATGAAAGCGGTTTTGATAAAATTTCAATTTTATGTTCAAAAGAGTTAGAGAAGAAAAACATATGGCTGTTACCAAATACTATTTCGGAGGGTAAAACTAAATCTTTTATAGATTTTCAAAATGATTCGACAGCGAAAGATATAAAGTTAGCACTTAGAGAAGGTTTTAAATCAATAGAACATGTAAAGAGATATACAACAACTGGAATGGCAACAGATCAAGGTAAATTATCGAATATGCATGCTCTGGGAATAATTGCTGACACTGCTGGAGTAAAAATGGGTACTTTAGGTACAACTACTTTTAGACCACCATTTACACCATTAACTTTTGGAGCAATTGTAGGAAGAAGTGTTGGAAAATTTTTTGATGTTGTGAGAAAAACCTCAATTCACGAATGGCACGTGCAAAACAATGCAAAGTTTGAAAATGTTGGGCAATGGAAAAGGCCTTGGTACTACCCTATTAATAACGAAAATCTTCATGAAGCAGTTCAAAGAGAAAGTAAAGCTGCAAGAGATAGTGCTGGAATTTTAGATGCTTCTACATTAGGAAAAATAGATATTCAGGGATCTGATGCTTCTGAATTTTTAAACAGAGTTTATACAAATGCTTGGTCAAAATTAGGTATTGGGAAATGCCGTTATGGTTTAATGTTAAATGAAGATGGTATGGTTTATGATGATGGTGTAACCACAAGATTGGGTGAAAATCATTATTTAATGACCACAACTACTGGTGGCGCAGCAAATGTGCTTTCTAAACTTGAAGACTATTTACAAACAGAATGGCCAGAATTAGATGTTTACTTAACGTCTGTTACTGATCACTATTCTACAGCGAGTATTTGTGGTCCAAATTCAAAAAAAATATTGAAAAAATTATTTCCTAATAAAGATTTTAGTGATGAAGCCTTTCCTCACATGTCTTACCAAGACGCAATAATTGACAAAATTGAATGTAGAATAATGAGAATAAGTTTCACAGGAGAGCTTAGTTATGAAATTAACATAGAGTCAAAATATGGTAAATCATTATGGGAAAACTGTATCAAGGCAGGAGAAGAATACAAAATTACTCCTTATGGAACAGAAACAATGCATTTATTAAGGGCTGAAAAGGGATTTATTATTGTTGGACAAGACACAGATGGAACTATGACTCCAATTGATCTTCAGATGGATTGGATAGTTAGTAAAAAAAAATATGATTTTATTGGTAAAAGATCACTTTATAGAAGTGATACAATAAGAGAGGATAGAAAACAGCTTGTTGGATTGCTTACAGATGACCCCAATGAAATATTGGAAGAAGGTGCTCAAATAGTATCTGAATTAGATAAGAAACCTGTCGAAATGATTGGACATGTAACGTCAAGCTATTTTAGCCCTAATTTAAATAAATCGATTGCACTAGCAGTTGTTAAAGGTGGAAAAAAAATGAAAGGTCAAAAACTATTTGTTCCAATGGAAAACAAAAATATCAATGTAACAGTTTCAGATTTTATTTTTTTAGATAAAGAAAACAAGAGGATCAATGCTTAATACAGAATATCCTAACTTTAAAAAAAAATTATTAGATGATCTAGAATTAAAATTATCTGAACCAATTAAAAAAATAAATATTAGAGGAAAAAAGAAAGAATTTTTTACAAAAGTAGGAAAGATTTTATCAATCATCTTGCCAATTGAACCAAATACAAGTTCCTCAAATCAGCAATTTAATGCTCTATGGCTTAGTCCAGATGAATGGTTAGTATATTATAATGAAGAGAATAATAATATTT
Organism: Pelagibacteraceae bacterium AG-359-O02; assembly: GCA_003280485.1. Lineage (GTDB taxonomy): Bacteria > Pseudomonadota > Alphaproteobacteria > Pelagibacterales > Pelagibacteraceae > Pelagibacter. The sequence continues at coordinate 2,591 of QCEU01000009.1, read as the reverse complement.
ATAATGATCTTTTTAACGAAATATCTAAATTAAATTTTGGCTCTATAGTCGATGTTTCTAATCAATGGATATGTATTAATATAAAGGGTAAAAAGGCTTTTGATTTACTTTCATCAGGATCTCCTTTTAACTTCAATAATTTTAAAAATACTAAAAATTCTGTATCACAAACATTGCTAAATCATACAGATGTAATTATTCATCATGCTGAAATTAACGAAATAAATCTTTTTGTGAGAAGATCATTCTCAGAAGATTTATGGTTGTGGATTAAGGATAGCGCTAGGTTTATCTAATTTTTTTTTTATATAATAACTCACATAACTAAATAATAGTATCGAAAGCGTCCACTGAAATATAAACCACAACCAGAAAAAACTATCAAAATCTGCAGATAGATATTTGGCTAAGTAAAAAACACATATTGGAACAAGAACATTTCGCAAAATATTATTTATCATTGCATAATTAGATTTTTTTAATCCCATAAAAAAACCGTTTGATAAAAAGAAAATTGGATATGCAGGTAAAATAAATGCTGCGATTTTTAAGTATCTACGTCCATATTCTAAAACAGTTTCATCATTAGAGAAAAGCCTTGGTATTATATCTGCTGTGAAATAAACAAATATTCCAGAGAAAAACATTAATAAAAGGCCATATTTGATAGATATAAAATAAGTCTCTTTCACTCTATCGAAATGATTTGCACCATAATTTTGAGCTATAATTGAGATAATTGCAGTATTTATTCCTAATATAGGTAGTAAAACAACCTGTTCTATTCTCGTAGCTGCACCATAACCAGCTACTGCCAATTCACTAGTTTGACCAACATAAGTAAATATAAATGTAGCAGCAACTGCATATCCACATATAGCAATTGATATTGGCATTGATTGAAAAAATATATTTTTTAAAAATGTTATTTTAATTTTAAAAAATTCCTTGGTAATTTTTTTTACTCTAGGATTTTGTAAGACTTTATATAAAATAATCGCAAAAGCTATAAATTGGGCTATAATTGTAGATAGACCTATACCCATCATACCCAAAGCAGGAATGAATAGAAAACCAAATATTAGTATAGGATTTAAAATTATATTTAGTAGAAAACTTAAAATCAAAACATTTCTGTATGTTTTTGTATCTCCTTCTGCATGTAATAAAGAGTTAAGTGATACAACAAGGAAAAAAAGAAATGATCCATAAAACATAATATTTGTATATTGAAGCCCTAAATTTGTAATTTCTTCATTCGAACCCATTATGTTAAAAACCTTTTCGGCAAAATATAAACCTATGCATGTAATAAAAACTGATATGATCAGTCCATAGATAACAATATGGGTAAAATAATAAGAGACATTTTTTTCATTTTTTTCTCCAATACTGTTCCCTATTAAAGAAGTTCCCGCAACTGTTACTCCAATTGATGTTGCTACAATAATAAAATATATTGGAAATGATTTACTAAGCGCAGAAAGTGCTTCAGGCGAGATTAGTCCTGAATAAAAAGTATCAACAATATTGTATAAGGTTTGAAAAAGCGTACCTACACTTGCAGGTATTGCAAGTTTTCTAACAAGTAAAGGTATATTTTCTTTAAGCAAATCCATAAAGATTATAATTTAATTAATATTCTTTTTTAAAGATATGTCTCTTGCCAGTTTTTTTTGCAAGTATTATTTGTTTTTGTCTCATTGCAAATCTAGATTTTTGATCATCTGTTAAGTAATCGTGACATTTTGGACAATGAATACCTTCTAGATATTTAGGAGATTTTTTTTCTTTAGCAGAAAGAGGTTTTCTACACCCACTACAAATAGAATGACTTCCCTGCTTTAAACCATGTTTTATTGAAACTCTATTGTCAAAAACGTAACATTCGCCTTTCCATTGACTATTTTTTTTATCAATATTATTCAGATAATTGATAATTCCACCTTTTAAAACAAATACATTTTTAAATCCTTTTTTTTTCAAATAAATATTTGCTTTTTCACATCTGATACCCCCTGTGCAAAACATTGCTATATTTTCACTTTTTTTAAATTGATTTAAATATTTAGGAAATTGACGAAAGTTTTCTATATTTGGATTTAAAGATTTATTAAAAGTTCCCACATCATACTCAAAAGATTTCCGTGCATCTATCAAAACTGTATCCTTTTTTTTAATTATTTTATTCCATTCCCTTGGATTGAGGTTGTTCTTAGGATAATTATAGTTTCTAACTTTAAAACCCATTGGAACAACTTCTTTTTTGATTTTAATTTTAAGTTTATGAAATGGATTAAATTTACTATTAGAATTATTTTCTGAATTAAATTTTTTTATAGATAATATTTTTTTTAAAAGTTTATTGAATTTTAAAAGGTTATTTTTTTTATCTGAAATTGCTCCATTAATACCTTCGGATGAAATTATTATTGTACCTCTGATTTCATAATCTTTAAGTTTATTTTCTAATCTATTTTTTAACTTTTTAAGATTATTAAGTTTTTTAAATTTATAAAAACCAAAAATATTGAACATTATAAAACCCTACAAACAGTCATTCCATCACCTAATGGGATAATAATTTGTTC
>QCEU01000008.1 GCA_003280485.1 Pelagibacteraceae bacterium AG-359-O02 | reverse complement strand
CACTGCCAAAAAAATCAACAATTTTTTTATATGCACCAGTTGTTAGAGGAAGAAAAGGAGAATATAGAAAAGACATACTTAGCTACAAAAAAAGAGGATTTAGAAAAATTAAAGTTGATAATAAACTTTATGATATTGATGAAGTTCCAGAATTAAATAAAAAATTGAAACATGATATTGCAGTTCTTGTTGATAGAATTGTTTTAAATGCTTCATTAGGTAATAGGTTAGCTGAAAGTGTTGAAACAGCAGTTAACCTAGCAAATGGATTAATGTTTGTAGAATATGAAGATGAAACACTACCAAAAAAATTTAGAAAGACTGAAAATTTGATATTTTCAACTAAGTTTGCCTGTCCTGAAAGTGGTTTTACAATTGAAGAAATAGAACCAAGGCTTTTTTCTTTTAATAGCCCTTATGGTGCCTGTGAGGAATGCGAGGGTATTGGTGTTAAATTAAATGTGGATCCAAAATTAGTTGTGCCTGATGAAAAGAAAACAATTGCAGATGGAGCTATTGAGCCTTGGTCAAAGTCTTCCTCTTTATACTATGCTCAAACTTTAGCATCAATTTCGAAACATTATGGTTTCTCATTAAATGATAGGTGGTCAAAATTACCAAAAAAAATTAAAGATGTAATTTTATTTGGATCTGATGAAGAAGAAATCAAATTTTCATATGATGATGGATACGAAAAGTATTCACATAAAAAAACTTTCGAAGGGGTGGTTAATAATTTAGAAAGAAGATTTTTAGAAACTGATAGTGATTGGAAAAGAGAAGAAATATCTCAATATCAATCAGATACAAAATGTGAAAGATGTAATGGGCATAGACTTAAAGATGAGGCTCTTTGTGTTAAAATTAATGAACTTAATATTAGTGAAGTAACTGAAAAATCTATATTTGATGCAAAGGAATGGTTTAGATCGCTTGAGACAAAATTAGATAAACGTCAACTTAAAATTGCTCAGCATATTTTAAAAGAAATTAACGAAAGATTGAATTTTCTCTTAAATGTCGGTCTTGACTACTTAACTTTATCAAGAGAATCTGGAACTTTATCAGGTGGCGAAGCTCAGCGAATAAGACTGGCTTCACAGATAGGTTCTGGATTAACTGGAGTTTTATATGTTCTTGATGAACCATCTATTGGTTTACACCAAAAGGATAATGTTAAATTAATAAATGCATTAAAAAGACTAAGAGATTTAGGAAATACAGTAATAGTTGTAGAGCATGATACTGAAACCATGGAAAATGCAGATCATATAATCGATCTTGGTCCAGAAGCTGGAAACAAAGGTGGTGAAGTAATCGCCCAAGGATCTTATAAAGATATATTAAATAATAACGATAGTATTACTGGAAGATACTTATCAAACAAAAGTTTCATACCAATACCAAGAACTAGAAGATTAGCAAAAAATGGAAGGTTTTTAGAAATTAATGGAGCAAGTGGTAATAATTTAAACAATGTAAATCTTAAAATTCCACTTGGGAGTTTTACTTGCGTAACTGGTGTTTCTGGAAGCGGTAAATCAACATTAATACTTCAAACACTTTATAACGCTTTAAATCTTACACTTAATAATAACAAATCAAGAAAAATACCAAAACCTTTTAGAGGTTTTAAAGGTATTGAATTAGTAGATAAAATTATTGATATAGATCAATCCCCTATTGGAAGAACTCCTAGATCTAATCCAGCTACTTATACGGGAGCATTTGGTCCAATAAGAGACTGGTTTACTAATTTACCTGAGTCAAAAAGCAGAGGCTACAAACCTGGAAGATTTTCATTTAACGTTAAAGGTGGAAGATGTGAAGCTTGTGAGGGTGACGGAGTAATAACTTATGAGATGCATTTTTTACCTGATGTATACATAACTTGTGATGAATGCAAAGGAACTAGATATAATAGGGAAACACTAGAAATAAAATTTAAAGACAAAAGTATTGCAGACGTTTTAAATATGACAGTAGATGAAGGGTGCGAATACTTTGAAAATATTTCTAATATAAAAACAAAATTACTTACACTTAAGAAAGTTGGATTAGGATATATAAAAATTGGTCAACAAGCTACTACACTATCAGGCGGTGAAGCTCAAAGAATAAAGTTAGCAAAAGAATTGTCTAAAAGGTCAACTGGAAGAACAATATATATATTGGATGAACCAACAACAGGACTACATCAACACGATATTAAAAAATTATTAGAAATTTTACATACCTTTGTTGCAACTGGAAATACTGTTGTTGTTATCGAGCATAATTTAGATGTTATCAAAACAGCTGATTATATAGTCGATATGGGTCCAGATGGTGGTGTAAAGGGTGGAAATATCATAGCAGAGGGTAAACCTGAAGAAATTATTAATGTCAAGGATAGTTATACAGGTAAATTTTTAAAACCAATGTTGGACAATAAGTTCAAAAAAACTGCTTAAATTTTTATTAAAAATGTTATAAATTAGAAATATTATGACTTCGATTCTTCAATCATTATCTAAAACAGTTCATATCTCTTTAGCTTTATCCGTTTTGCTATTTTTGGGTTTATATTTTGGAAATGACGGTTTTGACATCGACATAGTTTTTTGGAGTTGGTTATTTAGATATATACATGTCATTGTTGCAATAATGTGGATTGGTTTACTATGGTATTTTAATTTTGTTCAAATACCAAATATGGCTAAAATACCTGATGAACAAAAACCAGCAATTGGAAAAGTTATAGCTCCAGCAGCTCTTTTTTGGTTTAGATGGGCAGCTTTAGTTACGGTAATATCAGGACTGATCTTAGCTTATTTAAACGGTTATGTTCATCAAGCTATGACATTAGGAATTGGATCAGGCGGTGGTAAAGCAACTGCCATAGGAATTGGTATGTGGTTAGGAATTATAATGGCATTTAATGTTTGGTTTGTAATATGGCCAAATCAGAAAAAAGCTTTAGGAATTGTTGAGGTTGAAGCTGATGTTAAAGCTAAATCTGCAAAAACAGCTATGTTATTTTCGAGAACAAATACACTTCTATCTTTGCCAATGCTTCTGACGATGGTAATAGCTCAAAACCTATATTAATCTTTTTCTTCTTTAACTATTGTTCTTTGGCTTACATTCAGTGCAACTAAAATAGGATTTGCTATATATATTGAAGAGTAAGTTCCAAAAATAACTCCTAATATCATTGCTAAAGAAAAGCCTTTTAATATTTCACCACCAAATAAGTAGATTGATAATAGAGCTAATAATGTAGTTACTGATGTGATTATTGTTCTAGATAAAGTTTCATTAATTGAAATATTAGTTAAGTCAAAAATTTTAATATCAGAATACTTTCTTAAATTTTCTCTCACTCTATCGAATATAACAACGGTATCATTCATAGAGTAACCAACAATAGTTAAAACAGCTGCTACGATAGAAAGGTTTATCTCAAGTGAAAAAATTGAAAATATGCCCAATGTAATAATAACATCATGAAATATAGCCAAAATAGCACCTAAACTAAATTGCCATTCAAATCTTATCCAAATATACAATAGCATCGCCGCAAGTGATAAACTTATAGCAATAATTCCAGATTTTAAGAGTTCTGAGCTTACTTTAGGACCAACATTTTCTACTCTTCTAAAGTCGACATCACCAATAGAGCTAGATAATTTATTCTGAATATTTTTAATAAATTCAGGATCATTTGAATTTTGCTTTTCAAATTTAACAATAAAGTCTGTTTCATTGCCAAATTTTTTAACAGATACATCTCCTAAATTCATTTGATTAAAGCTATCTCTAATAAGACTAATATTATTAGTTTTATCTGTAGTTCTTAATTCAATCAAAGTACCACCTTTGAAATCAACACCATAATTTAAACCTTTAAAAATTAAAAATACTAAAGAAACAACAATAAGAATTAATGATAATACATTAAATTGTCTATAAAATTTATTGAAAGAAATATTTGTCATTTTATAATAGTTGTTCCTTGTCTTTATTTCTTACCACATAAAAAGAAGTTAATAATCTTGCTATAAAATAAACTGAGAACAATGTGGTTAAAATTCCAACACCTAATGTTACTGAAAAACCTTTCACAGGTCCCGACCCCATAAAAAATAAAATGAATGCTGCAATTAATGTTGTGATATTAGCATCTAAGATAGTTGTTCTGGATTTTGTATATCCAGCATCAAAGGCTATTATAGGATTTTTCTCATTTTTGGTTTCTTCTTTAATACGTTCAAAAATTAAAACATTTGCGTCTACTGCCATACCCACTGTTAAGATAATACCTGCAATTCCAGGTAAAGTTAATGTTGCTTCAAACAAAGTTAAAATACCAATTAATAAAAAAAGATTTGAAACCAGAGCTAAATTAGCAATTAAACCGAATGTTCTATATTTATAAATCATAAATAGAATAACCAATAAAAAACCAATAATTAAAGATAAAATACCAGCATCTATTGAATCTTGACCTAAGTCAGGTCCAACCGTTCTTTCTTCAATAATATTTAAAGGCGCAGGTAAGGCTCCTGATCTTAATAATAACGCTAGATCTGTTGCTGATTGAAATGTGAAACCACCAGAAATTTGTCCAGAGCCACTAATTATAGGCTCTCTAATTGTTGGAGCACTAATTATTTTTCCATCTAGCACTATTGCTAACTGTTTACCGACTCCAGTACTAGTTGCTCTACCAAATTTTTTAGCTCCTACTCTATCTAAACTAAAAGAAACTACTGTTTCATTAGTTTCTGTGTTCATAGTTGGTTTTGCATCAATTAAGTTATCACCACTTAAAATTATCCTTTTGCCAACTATTGCATCTCTGGAACCATCTTCAAAAGATAATTTTTCAGTTCCAAACGACTCTTCATTATTTTGTGAAATAAACTGAAAAGTAAGATTTGCTGTCTTTCCTAATAGTGATTTAATTCTGTTAGGGTCATCTAAACCAGGTAATTCAACTAAAATTCTATCATTTCCTCTTTTTAAAATATTGGGCTCATTCGTTCCAACTTCATCTACTCTTCTTCTTACAATTTCAATAGCTTGATCTAATGAGGAATTTTTTAGTAAAACTAATCCATATCTTGAATATGTTAAATTAAAAAAATTTCCATTTTCTGATACATCAAACTCGTGTGATTTATATTGTTGATAATATGCATTAATATCACTTTCTTTATCATTTAAGATATTTTTAACATTTTCAAATTCGTTATCTGATGCCTCAAATAAAATTGTGTTTTCTTTTAATGAAAAATTTTTTAAACTTATTTCTTTTTCTTTGAAATATCTTTTTAGTTCAATTATTTTAGCTTGTAATTTTTGAGTAATCACTGGCTGATTATCTATTTCAAGAAGTAAATATGAACCTCCTTGTAAATCCAAACCTAAATTAATATTTTTTGAAAAAAATTTATCATCAAATTTAATAAAATTTGAAAAAGCAAAATAAGAAAAAATAATTGTAAAAATAATTACTGAAATTATTCTTAATTTTGAAAAGTATAACACTTTTTTTTATTATGTTATTTTTTTGATTCGATGGTAGTGACTAAACCTTGAATTCCAGTTGCTCTGACAACTTCGACGTTCACATTATCAGAAATTTTTACCTCAACTTTTTCGTTATCAATTATTCTTTCAACGGTTCCAACTATTCCTCCGGAGGTAATAACTTTGTCTCCTCTTTTAAGTGCTTCCACCATGGCTTTGTGATCTTTGACTTTTTTCTGTTGAGGTCTAATTAGAAAAAAATAGAAAATAACAAAAATTAAAACTAATGGTATAAATTGTCCAATTCCAGCATCCATAACGTATCCTATTAAGTTAAGGCTATTTATCCTATCTATTATTCAAACTCAACTCTTAATTGACAGAAATTTTATCTATATTTGGCATATATGGCTTAAGAACATCAGGTATCAATATAGATCCATCTTCAGTTTGATAATTTTCCATAATAGCAATCATAGTTCTACCAACCGCTAATCCACTACCATTAAGTGTACCAACAAATTCTTTTGAATTGTTTTGTCCTTTGTATCTAGCTTTCATTCTCCTTGCTTGGAATGAACCACAAGATGAACAGCTTGAAATCTCTCTATACTTATTTTCAGATGGAAGCCAAACTTCAATGTCATAAGTTTTTTCTGCACTAAAACCCATATCACCAGTACATAAAACAATTTTTCTATAAGGAAGTTTTAACGCATCCAATATCATGGTAGCAGAGTTAGACATCCTTTCTAACTCCTCTAAACATTTGTCGTTTTCTACAATACTTACAAGTTCCACTTTATAAAACTGGTGCTGTCTAATCATGCCTTTGGTATCTTTACCATAACTACCCGCCTCTTTTCTAAAACATGGTGTTGCCGCAACTACTCTTATAGGTAATTCTTTCTTTTCCAAAATTCGATTTTTTACAATATTTGTCAAAATTACCTCAGCTGTTGGTATTAAAAACTTTCTTTCTTCACCTTCATCCAGTTTGATTTCAAACTGATCATTTTCAAATTTTGGTAATTGTCCAGTGCCAAACATTGTTTCAGCAGTTGCAATTAATGGAGGCGATATTTCTGTATAACCATTTTTTTGAGTATGTGTATCAATCATAAAATTTGATATTGCTCTTTCTAATTGAGCTAATTCTTTTTTAACAAATACAAATCTAGAACCAGTTGTTTTTGTTGCTAGGTCAAAATCAAGCATATTTAATTTATCTCCTAATTCATAATGAGATTTAGGTTTAAAATTAAAATCTTTTATTTCACCCTTTTTTTCAATTTCTTTATTAGAATTTTCATCTTGTCCTATTGGGACATCACTTAATGGGATATTCGGTATAGAAGATAAAATATCAGTAATCTGCCTTTGTAATTTTATTTGATTTTTGTTAATTTCCTCAATTTTTAACGAGAGTTCTTTTGATTTTTCAAATAAACTTTGGTCTTTGGATTTTGAAATAGTCTTTTTTTCCATTTCAGATTTTTCTTTTTCTTGAATAAGCTTTCTGTTTTCCTCATCTAAACTTATTATGCTATCAAGGCTTATATCAATGTTTCGATTTTTAAGTTTTTCCTTAAAGTTTTCGAAGTCATTTCTGATATCTTTAATATTGTGCATTTTTTTCTGCCGCTTTCTTTTCAATTATTCCTACTGATATTATTGATAATTCATATAAAATTAATAAGGGTATACCTAATCCAATTTGTGTGATTGGATCTGGTGGCGTTAAAATAGCTGCTGCTGCGAATATAATTACAACAACATATTTTCTTCTCTCTTTAAGAAATGTAGAATTCACAACTCCAATTCTAGCTAATAAACTTAATACTACTGGTAATTGAAAACTTAATCCAAATGCAAAAATAAGCTTCATTACTAATGACAAATACTCGTTTACTTTAGCTTCTAGTTGAATTGGTAAATTTGTAGCTGCCCCTAAACTCTCGAAGGATAAAAAGAACTTTATAGCTAAAGGCATTATTAGATAATAAACTAACATTCCTCCAAGCAAGAATAGGATTGGAGTCACCACTAAGTAAGGCATTATAGCTTTCTTTTCATGATTATACAGTCCAGGTGCTATAAATTTCCAAATTTGGATTAGTATAAATGGGCTTGTGATAAAAAAAGCAGCAAAAAAAGAAACCTTTAAGTATGTTAGAAATGTTTCTTGAAGAGCAGTAAATATTAATCTTCTGTTTGTGTCGTCATCCTTTACTGCATTTGCATATGGTTCAACTAAAAATCCATAAATGTACTCAGAAAAATAATAACAAATTACAAATAAAATAGCCAAAAATATAAACGAGTTTATTAATCTTTTTCTTAATTCGGTTAAATGACTTATGAAACTTCCCTCTTTATCCTTACTCATCTTTTTTTTTCTCTTTATTTTCAGATTTAGGTTTTTCGTTTATATCAGTATTTAGAGTTTCATTTGTTAAATCACTGACTTGTCCTTGGACATCACGAACATATCTTTTAGCTGAACCAATCCATGAACCAATTTTTTTTAACATGTAAGGAAAATCTTTAGGACCTACTACAATAATTGCTATTGAGACTATGATTAGTATTTCTAGCCAGCCAATTGACGGCATTTGTTATTCTTTTTTATTAGAGTCTTGATTATCTGAAATATTTTTAGTTTGGTCTTCATCAGTAACATCTGTAGCCATACCTTTTTTAAAACTTTTGATCCCTTTAGCAACATCACCCATCAGGCTAGAGATTTTTCCTCTGCCAAAAAGTAACACTACTAAAATTACTACAATTGCTATTTGCCAAAATCCTATACTCATAAATTATTTATAACCTTATTATTGATTTATTAAAAGTGATTTTTTAGGTTTCGTCAGATTTGAGGGTACTACTTAACATTTCATCAATATCAGAATAAATATTTTCCTTTTTATCAACTTGTTTTTCTTTAAAAAATTTGCCTGTTCCAAATATTGAAGAGTCTACACTTGATGTATCAATAAGGCCTGCCGAACCTAATTCATTAACAGTTGGCAAATCAGATAATTTTTGTAGATTAAAATGACTTAAGAATTCATCTGTAGTTCCATATTGTATTGGTTTGCCTGGAACATTTTTTCTACCTTCATGTTTAACCCAATTTAACTCCATTAGAATTTCCAAGGTATTAGTTCCAAAAGCTACACCTCTTATCTCCTCGATTTCAGACCTTGTAACAGGTTGATGATAGACAATAATAGCAAGAGTTTCGATTGCAGCTCTAGATAATTTTTTTTCAACAGTTTTTTGTTCTGACATTAAAGAAGATAAATTAACTGCAGTTCTAAATGACCATTTATTAGATATGCAAATCAAATTAATACCTCTATTTGAGTAAAAATCTCTTAACTTTTCCAGTGATTGCTGAATATCTGTTTGTTTAGATAATTTTGACTCTATTGTTTCAACTGAAAGAGGTTCAGCAGCAGCGAATACAATAGCCTCAATCTCTCTTTCTACATCAGTGAGTTTAGTTGGAAAACTTACAATATTATTTTTTTTAATTTTGCTCATTAATTTTCCTTAACATAGATATCATCGAATAATTCTTTTTGTTTTAAAGATATATTTCCTTCTTTTACCAATTCTAAAGAGCCAGCAAAAATTCCTGCTCTACCTGTTCTTTTTAAATTAGGAGACTTGTTAAATCCAGAGGGAACCAACTCAGACAAATTTTTCCAATCATTGAGCGTACCAAAGAACTCTTTTATTCTTTTAATAGCATCTTCAGTAGTAAAAACAGGAAGTTTAGGTATGTTGATAGTATGAAAATCTTTAGTCATTACTATCCCAGAGTATGCCTTTAATAATTCAAATAATGTTAAAGAAACTTTTTTGTCGTATATCGACTTTACACCACTTTTAGAGCCACGCATAAAAACATCTCTACCTAATCTTTTTCTATCTAACATTTGAGACGATAATAATCTAATTAATTCTAATTTTTTTAATTGTAATTTAAGTTTCTCAGCAACTTCAAAAGCTTTGAACTCCTCCTCATCGGTTTCAGGAAGTAATAATTTTGATTTCAAATAAGTAAGCCAAGTTGCCATTAACAAATACTCAGAAGCTATTTCTAAATTTATATTTTCTTTTTCTGTTAGATATTGATGAAATTGATCAGCAAGTTTTGTAATAGAAATTTCTTCTAAATCAACTTTTTGCGATTTAGCAAGATCGAGCAATATTTCAAGGGAACCACTAAAATTATTTAAATTTACATTAAAGTCTAAAGAATCATCGGACATTTTAAATTACTCTAACCTATAATTTTTATTAATTGTGATGTTTTTTTTGTTACGAATTTGTCTAATTTTGGTGAATTTTGTGCAACTGTAACCATTTCACTTAAATTTCCATTGCAATGTAAGGCTAAATTGCATCCGGCTAAAAAAGATTTTTTTACTCTAACATCAAGTTTATCTTTTAAAGCTTTCATTGAAAGATCGTCTGTTAAAATTAGATTTTTAAATTTTATTTTATTTCTTATTAAACTAATAATTTTTTTTGAATGAGTAACATTATTTTGTGGATCAATTTTTTGAAAAAGTAAATGGCCTGTCATTGCGATTAATGCTTTTTTGTTTTTAAAAGTATAAAAGTCATTTTTAACTAAATAATCCTCATTTTTGTTTATTTTAGGTAGATTTTTATGACTGTCGACTTTAGCTAAACCATGACCTGGTATGTGCTTGATTACTGTTGCAACACCATTTTTATGAAAATGATTGATACAAATATCTCCCATTGTTGAAACTATTTTTTTGTTACTTGAAAATGATCTATCATCAACAATCTTATGAAAATTTTTTCTTTTAAGGTCTAGAACTGGAACTGTGTTGATATTTATACCTAATAATTTTAAGAGATATGTAATTTGTTTAACATAAACGTTATAGTAAATAAAAAATTTTTTTTTATCTTTATTAAAAAGATTTCCAAAATATTCAGCTGAAAAAATAGAATTATCAATAAATTTTCTTAATCTACTAACTCTACCACCCTCCTCATCTATCATAATAGGATAATTTTTATTTTTAAAAATTTTTTTAATGGAATTTGTTAATTCTTGAGTTTGATTTATAGAATTTATATTTCTAGAAAATAAAATAATTCCCCATGGTTTATATTTTTTTTAAAAAACTTATTTCCTTTTGGGTAAGATATTTACCTTTTATTCCACATATAAATGATCTATGAAATTTATTTGTCATTATAAAGAAGTTCCCAAAAAGAATATTTATTTTTTTTCTTATTATTTTTAAATTCTACATATTCAATAATATTTTCTGTATCATTTTCTAATAATATAAGATCTTTTTCTATATTATTAATTTTTTCATCAATTGAAGAAAGTGATCTGTAAGATTTCTTAATATTTTCATCAGAAAAATAGTATCTGGCAGTAAAAAAAATAAAGAAGAAAATTATAATAAGAAAAAAAAGATACTTTAGTTCTTTAATCATTACATTTTTTCAGGGGTGTCTACACCCAAAATATTCATACCTGTTTTCAAAGTATTGGCTATAGATTTTAAGAAAACTAGTTTTTCTATTTGAATTGTATTATCTTGATCGATAAATCTTTTAGAAACATCTTCCTTGCCCATATTCCAATAAGAATGGAACTCAGAGGCTAAATCATATAGATAAACTGAAATTCTATGTGGTTCTAATTTTTCTGAAGAAACTTCAACACATTTAGGCCATTCACTAATTTTTTTAAATAGTTTTATTTCTTCATTGCCAAAGTTAAAATCTGAATTCTTTGTCTCAAGATTATTATTTATATCATTTTTGGTATTTCTAAACACAGACGATATTCTAGCATATGCATACTGAACATAATAAATTGGGTTTTCTTTAGATTTTTCTTTTACTTTGTCAAAATCAAAATCAATTTCTGCATCACTACTTCTGCTTAACATAATAAACCTTGTTGCATCCTTACCAACTTCATTAATAAGATCCTCTATAGTGATATAATCACCTTTTCTTTTAGACATTTTAAAAGGTTTTTTATCCTTAATTAGTTTTACTAACTGACTTACTTTGCAAATTAATTTATTTTTTTCACCTGATAATGCCTCAACCACTGAAGTAATTCTTTTAATATAACCAGCGTGATCAGCGCCAAGAATATTAATTAGAATATTAAAATTTCTTTTTAATTTTGTATTATGATAAGCAACATCACTGGCAAAGTATGTCCAAGATTTGTCTTCTTTTTGTAGAGCTCTATCTTTATCATCACCAAAGTCTGTAGATTTAAACAATAATTGCTCTCTTTCTATCCAGTTTTCATTACTTTCTCCCTCAGGTGCTTTAATTTTTCCTTCATAAATATATTTTTTTTCTTTTAAATTTTTTATTACTTCATCAACTTCATTATTATTTATTACATCAGTTTCACTTGCAAAATTATCATGCTTTATACCAAGATTTTCTAAATTTATTTTTATTAATTTTAAAGATTCTTGTATTGAAAGTTTTTTTAGTTTTTCTGAAACTGATTCAAAGTTTTTGAAATCTAAATCTTTATTTTTTGAAATTATTTTTTTTGCTATATCTATAAGATAGTCTCCAGGATATAATTCCTTATCGTCTATCGGAAAAGTTTCATCATAAAGAATTTCTTTTATTCTTAAATAAACTGATTTTGTAAAATGAGAGATTTGATTTCCATAATCATTAACATAATATTCTTTGGTAACTTTATGACCGTTAAAAGATAAAAGATTAGATATTACATCACCAAGTATGGCACCTCTTGAATGGCCTACGTGTAAAGGTCCAGTCGGATTTGCAGATACAAATTCTACTAAATAACTATTTTTTTTTCCACTAATGCTACTTCCATATGATGAATTATTTAAGACATCTAGTATAAAGCCATTCCAAAATTCATTTTTAAATTTTAGATTAATAAAACCTGGTTTTTCAATGCTAATTTCATCAATATTGTTATCACTATCTTTTATTAGGTCAGCTATCTGCTTAGCAAGTTCTAGTGGAGATTTTTTATTAATTTTGGATAAAACCATTGCAACATTTGTGGAAATATCTCCAGTAAATTTTGCAGGTGGAATATCAACATTGATACCTGATAAATTATCTGGCAACTCTAACAAATTATTTTTGTAGGCGGATTTAATAATTTTTTCTATCTTTAATAAATAATTTTCAAATATATTCATTTGTATGACTTATATAATTGTATTGCGTATCTGTCAGTCATTCCTGATATATAATCAGAAATTGCTCTATATTTATTTTTATCTATAAATTTATTAATAATAAACTTTTTTGGTTTCTTTTCTATTATTTTAAATAAATTTTCTACTATTTTTTTTCCACGATTATTTTTCAATTGCACAGTCTTATTATTATACATATTTATTTTTAAAAAATTTTTAACCTCGTTTTCTATTGATAAAAATTTACTAGAGAAATTAATTATTTTATCTTTGTACATTTGAACGTCTCTTTTAGTATTGATCTTATTTTTTTTTAAATTTTTAATACTATTTTTAATTACATCTTGCACCATTAAATTTATAGAGTCTCTTATAATTTGATAAACAATTATATCTTTATTTGAACGATTAATTTTTGTTTTATAGGATTTATAAATTTGTTTAAAAAAATTAATTTCACACAATTGATTTAGAGAAAACAATTTAGCCTTAATTCCATCTTGTATATCATGATTATTATAGGCTATGTCATCAGATATAGCTGCAATCTGTGCCTCAAGAGAAGAATTGTTTTTAAAATTAATTTTTTGTTTAAATTTTTTGGCTCCAATTATTTTATTTATTTTATCAATATTACTTATTGGTCCGTTATGTTTTAAAAGGCCATCCAGTGTTTCAATTGTTAAATTTAAACCTTTAAACTTTAAGTATTTATTTTCTAAGAACATGACTATTCTTAAGGTTTGAAGATTATGATCAAAACCACCATGCATGGTCATTGATTCATTCAAGGCTTCCTCACCAGCATGTCCAAATGGAGTATGTCCCATATCATGGGCTAGACTTAGTGTTTCAACTAAATCATCATTTAAATTCAAATATCTAGATATTGATCTTGCAATTTGAGCAACTTCTAATGAATGAGTTATTCTCGTTCTATAATGGTCACCTTCTGTATTAACAAAAACTTGGGTTTTGTGCTTTAATCTTCTAAATGATGCGGAATGAATAATTCTATCTCGATCTCTTTGAAATGGCGTTCTGAAAATGCTATTTGGCTCAAAAACTAAACGACCTTTTGACGTAAAAAAACCTAATTTTGAGTAATTATTCATTCTTTAAAAATGGCAAATATTAATTATATTAGTAATAACAGCGATAAATAATGATTAAAGAAATTAAATTTACAGATAATGCGTTAAAACAAATCAATAACCTTTTATCAACGAAGGATGAAGGTTCTTTTTTTAGAATCGCTATCAAAGGTGGTGGATGCTCTGGATTTCAGTACGATTTCTCCTTTGATAAAACACCTCAAGACGACGATTTAAGACAAGATAATATTTTAATCGATAAAACTTCAGCAGATCTATTGAAAGGGTCAGAAGTTGATTTTGTAAAAGAATTAATCGGAGACCAATTTAAAATAAATAACCCACAAAGCAAATCATCTTGCGGTTGTGGTGTTTCATTTTCTCTTTAATGATCATTAGCTCATGGAATGTAAATTCTATTAGAGCAAGAATACTTAATGTTCAAGAATACTTAAAAAAGTTCAATCCTGACATTGTATTAACTCAAGAAATAAAAACTCAAGAGGAAACTTATCCGTTTGATGATATAAAAAAATTAAAATATGAAAGTTATGTATTTGGACAAAAAAGTTACAACGGCGTTGCTATACTATCTAAAAAAAAATTAGATAAAATCGAAAAAGATATATTTAAAGATAAAAACAAACAATCGAGAATAATTACAGCAGATGCAAAATATAAATCTAAAATTATTAAAATTATAAATATCTATACACCAAATGGTAACCCGGTTGACACTGAAAAATATGATTACAAATTATATTGGCTATCCAGTTTAATAAAAAAACTTAAAACACTTTTAAAAAGTTACGATAATATAATTATCGCAGGTGACTTTAACATAATACCTTCTGCTGAAGATGTTCACGACCCTAAGGGATATGAAAATGACGCTCTTTTTAGAATTGAGATTAGGAAAAAATTAAGAGAAATGTTTAATTTAGGATTTCACGATGCATTTAGATATATTTATCCAGATAAAGAGGAATATACTTTTTGGGATTATACAAGTGGTGCTTGGCAAAAAAATAATGGAATGAGGATTGATCACTTTTTAGTGACTAACACTTTGTTGAATAGTATTAAAGAAGTTAGAGTTAATAAATATCCAAGAGGTAGAGAAAAACCATCTGATCATACACCGATCGAATTAGAATTAAATTAAAGATTTAATTTTATTAACTAGATCCTCATTAATATGTCTAGGTCCTTTATCTAATCTATTCTTATGTCTTCTTTCACCAGGAAGTCTGACATCACCCATCGATTTCATTTTTTCAAAAAATTTTGATGAATGTTCGTCCCAATTATTTTGTGATAATTTATCTGGAGATATGGCTAAAATGAACTCTCCACCACTTGGAGGACCTCCATCATTATTATCCTTCTCAGCTGTCTCAAAACTGAAATTATCCCCTACTAAGGCACCTGCAAGCAATTCGACCATCATCGCAATCCCTGAGCCTTTATAGCCACCGAAAGGCAATAAAACACCCCCATCTGCAATCTCAGCAGGATCAGTTGTATCTTTTCCCTCTTTTGTTAGTCCTGTTCCTAATGGAACTTTATGACCCTCTCTTTTAGCAACTTGAACTTCACCCATTGCCATTGATGCTGTTGCCATATCATAAACGACTGGAGGTTTATTTTTTCTCGGCCAAGCAAATGATATTGGATTTGTTCCAAACAAAGGCTTGATTGCTCCAGCTGGCGCTACAGCAGGTTTGTATGATGTACATGCAAAGGCGACTAAACCTTGTTCTGCAATCATTTCTGTTTCAGGCCACATAGCTGCCATATGATGAGAATTAGTTATAGCTAAAATCGCAACACCATTTTCTTTAGCAAGTTTAATTAGTTCTGGAATACTTTTTTTTAAAACCACAGGAGCTAAGCAATTATTTCCATTTGCTTTAATAACTGATGCTGATATTTTTTTTATATCTGGTTTGCCTTTTCCATTAATTTTTTTACTTTTTAAACCTGCTACATAAGCTGGCACTCTGAATAAACCATGCGATAAGGATCCATCCTTCTCAGCTTTAGTAACCAAGTCTGCCATTATAGTTGCTGTTTCATCATCACAACCACTATTTAAAAAGGTATTTTTTGCTAAATTATAAATTTCATCTAGCTCTAAAGATATATTGCTCACACATCTATTAGATATTATTTAAGATTTATTTCAAATAGAATATTTATTTATTTTTATCTTCCCACTCAAAACGTGGAAAAGAGTCAAAGATTTTAAAAATACCATTTGACCATTGATTACAGACTTTTGAATACTCATCATCAGTAAGATTTAAGCACTTTTGTGATGCAATTTTATATTGGTCTTTTCTATAAACCGTAAAATCAATTGGTGGACCAACAGTTAAGTCACTTTTTAATGTTGAGTCCATTGATATTAAAGCACATCTTGATGCATCACCAACAGTGACTTCGGGTTTAATAACTCTATCTAAAATTGGTTTCCCGTATTTAACTTCACCAATAACTAGATATGGCTTGCTATCGGCAGGTCTTATATAATTTCCTTGAGGATAAACTAAGTATAATTCCATTGGTTGTCCCTTAATCTGACCACCAATAACAAAAGTAGATCCCAATAATACTGTGTCTGTGTTAATACCTTTAGGTGCTGAATGTTCAATATTCAATGAACCAATATATGAAGCAATCTGATCGAAATTTTCGCAAGTATTCAAATTCATTATTCCAGAGGATTTCTTCAAATCATTTTGAATTGATTTATAAACTGCCTGAGAAGTTCCTAAATTACCTGAAGTAACAATAATAATTGTTCTGTCACCTACATCGTACGTGAACATTTTTGAGTAAATATTTACGTTATCTAAACCAGCATTCGTTCTCGAGTCTGACGCAAAAACTAATCCATCTTGTGCTTTAATGCCAATACAATAAGTCATTTGAATAATTTACTATTGAATTATAACATTAATTAATAATCTATTAAAAGCATAACTGCTATATCTATTATGCATTTGCTTATTCTATCCAATTATTAAACATTATCTCGTTATGGTCTCTAAACTATGGAAAAACTATAATGCTAAAAATGCTTATGATGGTTATTTCACAAAAGATAATAAGCTAAGAAAACATGCAACTATAATTTCAGGTATCCTAGAAAGATATGGTAAGAAAAAACTTCAGGAAATAGAAAAGAACTGCCAAAGTACAATTAGTGCAAGAGGAATAAATTTTAGAGTTTATGCTGCTAACAATCGTGCAGAAGAAAAAAAATGGCCATTGGATATAATTCCTAGAATAATACCAAAAAAACAATGGAACAAAGTTTCAAAAGGCTTGCAGCAAAGAGTGAAAGCCTTAAATCTATTTATTGATGATGTTTATAATCAAAAGAAAATTTTTAAAGATAATGTAGTACCAAAAGAAATAATTTTTAAATCTCCATTCTATGTAAAAGAATGTGATGGATTTTCACCCAAACATAAAGCCTGGTCAAATATTTCAGGAGTTGATTTAATAAGAAATACCAATGGTGATTATTTAGTTTTAGAGGATAATTTAAGAGTTCCATCAGGTGTTTCTTACATGCTTGAGAATAGAATGGTAATGAGAGATGTTTTTCCAGAATTATTTACAAGGTATAAAGTTGCTTCTATTCACCAATATACAAACAAATTATTTAATTGCATGGTTGAATGTATCCCTAAGAAAACATCAAATCCTCACATGGTTGTTTTAACACCTGGTATTTATAATTCAGCTTACTTTGAACATTCGTTTTTAGCAGAGCAAATGGGTATAGCTTTAGTGGAAGGAAAAGATTTGTTTGTTGAAAATGATATTGTCTATATGAAGACAGTCAAGGGACCCCTCAAGGTTGATTGTATTTATAGGCGATTAGATGACAATTTTTTAGATCCAAAAGTTTTTTTTAAAGGATCATTAATTGGCGTTCCTGGACTTTTTAAAAGTTGGCGGAAGGGAAATGTCGGTATTATTAATGCAATTGGAACAGGTGTAGCTGATGACAAGGTTGTTTATTCTTACGTAAATAAAATGATAGTTTATTATTTGGGAGAACAACCTATTTTAAATCAAGTAGAAACATACCTTTGCCATAACAAATCTGAGAGAGATTATGTAATTGAAAATATTGGTAAATTAGTTGTAAAGCCTGCTAATGCATCTGGAGGTTATGGAATTATGATTGGTCCAAAAGCTCCAAAAAAAGAACGAGAGGAAGTAATTGCCAAAATTAAGAAAAATCCAAGAGAGTATATTGCTCAACCATTAGAAACTCTGTCAACAGCTCCAACAATAACTGAAGATGATATAGAACCTAGACACCTTGATTTAAGACCTTTTGTTTTAAGCGGAAAAACTACATACGTAAGCACCGGTGGACTAACTAGGGTAGCTTTAAGAAAAGGCAGTACAATTGTAAATAGTTCTCAAGGTGGTGGTTCTAAAGATACACTTATTGTAGAAACATAATAATATTCATTTTATTTAAGAATTAATAAGCCTAAATTCACTTTGATGAAAAATAACATAATAATTTTTACTGATCTTGACGGATCTTTATTAAATACTAAAAATTTCAAATTCGAAAAAGCTAAATCACTTATTAAAAAAATTACTAAAGATAGTAATTTTATAATTCCTAATTCAAGTAAAACAGAGTTAGAGATAAATAATTTTATTAAGAAGTTAAAAATTAAACTTCCTTTTATAAGCGAAAATGGTTCTGAAATTCATAATCTAAATACGATCGAAAGAAAGCTTCCAAAAAAAGTTACAATAGCTCGTGATAAAAATATAATTTTGAAAATTTTTTTAAAAAATATGAGTAAAGAGATTTTAATAAAATGTGATTTTTTATATAAAATGAGCAATAAAAAAAAATCTAAAATTTTAGGTTTAAAAGGAAAGGATTTAATCGCTAGTTCAAAACGGAAGTTTACTTATCCTTTTATTTTTAAAGGAGATAATAAACTAAAAAAATTATTATTTAAAAAAACTTACAAGGCAGGTTTAGGTATTCAACAAGGAGGCAGAGTAATGAATTTAGGCGATAATGTAAATAAAGGTATGGCAATTAAAAAAACATTAAATTTTATTAAATCAGTTAATAAAAATAAGATTACAACCATTGCTGTTGGTGATAATCAGAATGATTTAAGTATGTTAAAAGTCGTGAAATATCCCTGTATTGTTTCAAATAGATCCATCAAAATTAATAACAAAAATAAAATCTATACTAATAAAAAGGCTCCAGAGGGATGGATTGAGGTGGTCAAAAAGGCAATGGATAAAATAAATAAATAAATTAATTTATAAATATGGGTGATTTTTCTCAAAACGGAATAGTAGCAAATCTTCACGATTTTTCGATACGCAGTACTGAGCAAATCGAAAAAGACTTATTAAAATTTTCTAAAGAGAGAAAATTAGAATTAATTTTACCTTGTCTTTATTCAGAACTTGAAGGAGACGCATTACCAAACATTGTAAATGAAATAAGCAAAACTAAATATCTTAATCATGTGATAATTGGCTTAGATCAAGCGAATAAAGCACAAGCCAAAAAAGCATGGAAATTTTTTAAAAAGTTAAAAACACCTTTTTCTATTTTATGGAATGATGGTCCTAAATTAAAAAAATTAGATAAGGAATTAAAAGGTATAGATCTTGCGCCGAAACAAATGGGTAAAGGAAGAAATGTTTGGTATTGCATTGGCATGGCAATAGCTAGAGATGAAGCTAGATCTGTTGCTTTACATGATTGTGATATAAAAACTTATGATAGGAGGTTGTTAGCAAAACTTTTTTATCCTGTAGAAAACCCATTATTTAATTATGAATTTTGCAAAGGTTATTATCCAAGAATTGCTGATAATAAAATGCATGGAAGAGTAGCTAGATTACTTGTTAACCCACTTCTAACGGCAATGGAAAAAACAATAGGTAAAAGTGATTACATAGACTTTATGAAGTCATTTAAATACCCATTAGCTGGAGAATTTTCATTTAGAAGAAATATTTTACCAGAACTTAGAATTTCATCAGATTGGGGAATTGAAATTGCTATTTTATCTGAAATGCAGAGAAATTATTCATCTAACAACATATGCCAAGTAGAATTAGCTGATAATTATGATCATAAACATCAGATATTATCTATCAAGGATAGTTCAAAAGGGTTATCTAAAATGTCTATTGATATAATTAAAACATTAGTAAGAAAACTAGCAACACAAGGTTATTCTTTTAGCAAAGAAACTTTTCGATCAATTAAAGCGACTTATTATAGATCTGCTTTAGATTTAATTGATATTTATAGAAGCGATGCTCAAATGAACGGATTAAAGTTTGACTCTCACAATGAGGAAAAAACAGTTGAGTTATTTGCTTTGAATATAATGAAAGCTGGTGAGTCATTCTTTGAAAATCCAATGGATACACCTTTTATACCAACTTGGCATAGAGTTAAAAGTGCTATCCCTGATTTCTTAGATAGATTTAAGGAAAGCGTTAAATCGGACAATAAAGAGTTTAAGTAAACTTAATAATTAGTTTAATGTTTGTGATTGTGCTTTTCGTTTAAATTATCAATATCAATTTCTTTAATTTCATTAATGGGCTTTGCTATACGCCAATTCCTAACTTTTCCATCCTCAGATCTTTCAGTTATTATTGTCTCTATAGGAGGGCAATTAGGTTCATGACAACTTAACTCAGCCATGCTTAAAATAGATTTTTCTGGAATTTGATGTTTTTTTGAAAATAAATGTTTTAAATTTCTAATAGTTTCAGCGTTAGGTTTCTTTTTATTAAACATAAATTATTTTTTTTCCTCATCCCAAATCGATGTCCATAAAATATTTCCTCCCATGTCACCAATTAATAGATGTGAGCAATCTTTGGTTACTGCAATGGCAGAAACTTCAAATTCTGTAAAGCTTCGAATAATAATTGTATTGCTTGCCTTTTCGATTTCTGACAAAAAAACCGAACCGTCACTTAACCCAGTTAAAATTGCATTTTCATTTGGGAATGGTTCAACGAATGTAACTAATTTATTTCCTACATAAGGAAGACAAATGGGTTCTCGACCTACTGGTCCATCTCCATCGAATGGCCAACATACTGCTTCTTTAGCTCCTGATGTAGCTAAATATTTTGAGTCATCTACGAAGGCAAAACTTTTAATTTTTGCACCATATCCAGACATTGCTGAGTCAATTTTGTCTTTTAATCGCCAAAAATGTAGTTGGTTTTCCTGCATTGATGTTACCAGGTATTTACCATCAGGACTAAAAATTACTTTGTTATGAGAACCCTTCCAATTTAATTCTGATGAATTCCATTTGTTGCTATAATCTTTTTTCCAAAGAGTTACTCCTCCGTAACGAGAAACTGCCAATCTTCTGCCTTTAGCATCAAATGCTATACCTCCAATAGTGCTATTATGCTCAAATAATTTTGGCTCTTTATGATTTGGCGACCAAAGATAAACAATATTTCCAGATGAACAAACTAGACTTCCATTATTTGCTGTAACATGATCTACCCAACGCGTACCAAAGTTACCAATCTCACTAATCTTTCCATCAAGGGAAATTTTTAAAAATCGACCATCATCTCCACCAGTTAAAATATTATCACCATCTTTAGACATGCAGAGTACAATGCCTTTGTGAGCTTTTATTGGTTCAGAACTTTTGCCAGATGTAAAAATTCTTACTGTGCCATCACCAAATCCAACTGCTATTGAGTTACCAACTGTAACCGCATTAGTTACAGGAATTCCAAGTTTAAACTCTGTTCCTCTTTGTTCAAATTTAGTCTTATCTAATTCTGGGAATTGACTTGTATCAGCCTTCATGCCGATTTACAGTTTTCAAATCCTTCTTTTAAATTCATACTTTCTAGGTTTCGACCAATGAAGACTAGTCGAGAACTTCGTTCTTTTCCCTCAGGCCATTTACCCATTGGTGAGGCATCCATAAGCATATGTACACCTTGAAATACATATCGATCACTTTCTCCTGTAAAGTCAAGTATACCTTTGGTTCTTAAAATATCCTGACCTTTGGTTTGTAATAGTTTACTAAACCAATCTTGAAACTTTTCCATGTCTAAAGGGGTATCAGAGACAAATGATAAGCTAGTTACATCATCATCATGCTCATGGTCATGATCTGATGTTAGAAAATCAGGCTCAACATCTAAAACACGTTTTAAACTAAATGCATCAAGATTTAAAATCTCATTTAAAGATACTCCACATTTGGTTGTATTTATAATTTTTGCGAAAGGATTAATTTTTTTAATTCTTTCTTTAACAACTTCTAATCCACTCTCATCAACAAGATCTATTTTGTTTAATAATACAACGTCTGCAAAGGCAATTTGCTCCTCTGCTTCGTGATGATCTGTTAATTGTGTACTTAAATGAACAGCATCAGCAACTGTAACAATTGCATCTAACTTTGTACGATCAGCAACATCTTGATCTACAAAAAAAGTTTGTGCAACAGGAGCTGGATCAGCTAATCCTGTTGTTTCTACTATGATTGCATCAAGCTTATCCGCTCGTTTCATAAGACCACTTAAAATCCTGATTAGGTCTCCTCTTACAGTACAACAAATGCAACCGTTGTTCATTTCAAACACCTCTTCATCAGCATCAACAACTAAATCGTTATCAATGCCCTGCTCACCAAATTCATTAACTATTACAGCATATTTTTTGCCATGCTGCTCAGTTAATATTCTATTTAAAAGAGTAGTTTTTCCAGCACCTAAAAAGCCTGTTAAAACAGTAACAGGAACTTGTTTGTTAGTTTCTTCCATTAATTAAATTAACATCCTTTAAAGGATTTTGACATATTTTTTATTAAATCAAAATATAAACCTTTTCCAGGAGTTAAAGTTGCACCCAACGGATCAACAATACCGGTTTTAATATTCATATCTTTTGCAACAGCTTTAATGATGTCTGGATTAAATTGAGGCTCAGAAAATACACAAGCTACTTTATCGTGCTCAATTACTTCTCTGATTTCTGAAAGTTGTTCCGCACCAGGTAATACATCTGTATTAACTGTGAAAGCTCCTAATATATTTACATTAAATCTTTTCTCAAAGTATTGGTAAGCGTCGTGAAAAACGATCGAGGCAGTACTTTCATTAAGTTCTGCAGTTACATCTTTTGTAAGTTTATCAATTTCTTTATAAGCCTTACTTAAATTTGCTCTATAAGCAGCTTCATTTGTTGGGTCATTTTCAATTAAGTGCTTAGACATTTCAAATAAAATAACTTTTGCATTAATTGGGTCTAACCAAATATGTGGATCAAATTCACCGTGGTGGTGTCCTTCGTGTCCATCATGATCATCATGGTCATCATGCCCATCTTCTTTTTTTGCATGGTCATGATCATCGTGGTCATCCTTTTTCTTATGTCCATGATCGTCATGATCGTCCTCTTTATGCCCATCTTCTTTTTTTGCATGGTCATGATCATCGTGATCATCTTTTTTCTTGTGTCCGTGATCATCATGATCATCGTGATCGTCATGGTCATCAAAAATATTTCTCTCTCTAAATTTTAATTTAACTAAACCTTTAATCTCTAATAACTCAATTTTTTCTGCCTCATTAGCAATTGAGTCTAACGGTTTTTCTAAAAAATTTTCTAAATCTTCACCTACCCAAAAAACAATGTCAGCATCTTGTAACATTTTTGCATGCGAGGGTTTCATGGCAAATCCATGTGGTGAAGCGTATCCTTCAACTATTAAATCTGGTTTAGCTACACCATCCATTAAATAGCTAGCTAAAGAGTGTATTGGCTTAATTGATGCAACGACTTTGATGTCGGCATTTGCTGATGTAAATAAAGTTAAAAATGATAGTATTGTTAAGATTATTGAAGATTTTTTTAGATTTTTCATAATATTTGGTTATTGTTAATTGTTATAATATAACGTTGTGTAATAATATAACATATTTAAGTCAAGTGAATAAATGAGCATGGGAAATAATATTTTAGTAAAATTAAACAATGTTGGTTTTCAACAAAATCAAAAGTGGCTTGTTCAAGGTGTTTCTTTGCAAGTCGAAAAAGGTAAAATTGTTACCTTAATTGGTCCTAATGGTTCTGGTAAAAGCACAACTGCTAAAATTGCTCTAGGTTTATTTAAAAATATTGAGGGTCAAGTTGAAAAATTCACAAATAATATTGGTTATGTTCCACAAAAAATATCAATAGATTGGACACTTCCTCTAAGAGTTAGAGATTTTATGCTTTTAACAGATAATCTTACAGAAGACGTAATTGATGAAGCACTTTCATTAACTGGAGTAATTAATTTAAAAGATAAAAGTTTGGGAAATTTATCAGGTGGAGAATTTCAAAGAGTGTTACTTGCCAGAGCTATTTCAAAAAAACCTGAATTGTTAGTGCTTGATGAGCCAGTTCAAGGTGTAGATTTTACAGGAGAAATTGCCTTGTATGAATTAATTAAAGAAATTTCAGAAAAATTAAATTGCGGTATTTTATTAATATCCCATGACTTACATACAGTAATGAGCGCTACCGATCATGTTGTTTGTTTAAATGGTCATGTCTGTTGTTCAGGTTCACCTAAAGAAGTTGCAAAAAATAGTGAATACAAAGCATTGTTTGGCGAACAAGCCTCTCAAACTCTTTCAATTTATGAACATAAGCACGATCATGTTCATGCTAATGATGGGGATATAAAAAAAAATTGATATGTTTGACGATTTTTTTATAAGAGCGTTGGTTGCAGGTATTGGTATTGCTTTTGTTGCGGGACCACTTGGTTGTTTTGTTGTGTGGAGGAGATTGTCTTATTTTGGAGATACACTCGCCCACTCCGCATTACTAGGTGTAACAATTGCATATTCATTAGAATTTAATATTGCTGTTTCAATATTTTTAATTTCATCAGCAATTGCATTAATTTTAATACAACTACAAAAAAAAACTAATCTTCCAAGTGATGCATTGTTAGGGCTTTTGGCCCACTCGTCATTAGCAGTTGGATTAGTGGTGATTGGATTTTTAACCTTTATTAGATTTGATATTATGGGATTGTTGTTTGGGGATATATTAGCAGTTAATAAAAAAGATTTGATAACAATATGGGTTGGTGGAGCCTTAATTTTATTAGTTTTAAGATTAATATGGAAACCTTTGTTCGCCTCAACTGTAAATTATGAATTAGCACAGGCAGAAGGTCTAAACCCTGATAGAGCAAAAGCAGTCTTTACAGTCTTATTGGCCGCAATAATTGCCATATCTATCAAATTAGTTGGAGTGCTATTAATTACAGGAATGTTAATTATACCAACTGCTATGGCTAGAAATCTTTCAGATAACCCGAAAAAGATGGTGATTTTTGCAATAATAGGAGGATTGTTATCAGTGTTTATAGGATTATTCTCATCTTTAGAATTTAACACTCCATCAGGTCCATCCATAATTGCTGCAGCTCTAGTGTTGTTTATTTTTTCATTACTTAAAGTTAAGCAAACGATACAATTGAAAAATTAATGGAATATTATAAAAAAATAATTAAATGCAAAAACAAGAAACATTAACTAAAAACCAAAAAATAATTTTAGATTTAATTGAAAAATCTGATCAACCATTAAAAGCATACTCAATTTTATTTGATGTTAAAAAAAAAGGTATTAATGCTCCTTTGCAAGTTTATAGAGCCTTAAACAAACTAGTGAAAATTGGAAAAATTCATAAAATAGAAAGTAGAAACGCTTTCATAGCTTGTAAAAATTCAAAATGTCAAATTGCTAATGCTACTATTTTTTCAATTTGTGAAAGTTGTGAAGATGTAACTGAAATTCATGATCATAAATTATCAGAACATCTAAGAGATTTTAAAGATAATAAAGGAATGAAATATAATAAATACAATTTAGAATTTTTTGGTCTGTGCAAGAAATGCGTTTAAAAAAATGAAAATTGAATATTATTTTAGTGTCCTATCTCCGTTTAGTTATTTAGGAGCTGATAGATTTACAAAAATAGTAAGCAAATATAATTTAGAGGTTATAGAAAAACCACTTGATTTAGTTGGTGAAATTTTTCCAAATACTGGTGGGTTGCCAGTTCCTAAAAGACATCCTGCAAGACAAAAATATAGACTTGTAGAACTGGAGAGAATTTCAAATAAACTGGGTTTGCCGATTATTAAAAAGCCAAAGTTTTTTCCACCTAAAGACCCACACTTACCAGCAAAATTTGTAATAGCTTCAAATAAATTGGGTAATAAACTTCATTTTGGAAATGAATGTTTAAAATATTTATGGTCTATGGATAAAGATCTTTCTGATCACAATACACTTCAGGAAATTTGTGAAAAATTAAATTTAAACTTTGAAGAAATGAAGAAATTAGCTTTATCTGAAGATGTGAACTTGGAGTATCAAAAAAATTCAAAAGATGCGGTTGATAATGATATATTTGGCGCTCCTTCGTATGTCTTAAATAATGAGATTTTTTGGGGTCAAGATAGATTAGATTATCTTGAAGATGCATTAAAAAAATAATTTAAAATTACTTAATTTCATAAATCCTTAACAAAACTGACATAAACAAAAATCAAGGAGTGATTATGTTTATAAAAAAATATCTAAAATGGATAAGTACATTTTTAGTCTTAACTGGAATTTTACTTACTAATCTTAATATCTACCCTATTAATATTTATTTTCATGGACTGGGTGTTATGGGGTGGACTGTAGCTGGATTTATTTCAAAAGATAAGGCTATTTTAACAAATTTTGGATTACAAATACCTCTTTTTGTAATTGGAATTTATAAAGTGATTTTCTAATGAAAAGAGTTTTATTTGTCTGCACAGGAAATTCAGCTAGAAGCATTATAGCTGAGAGCATAATTAATAACTTATATTATGATAAATTTATTGGTTATAGCGCAGGTAGCAATCCTTCAGGACAAATTAATCCAATTATAGAAAAATTTTTAAAAGAAAAGAAATTTGATTTGTCAAATTACAGTTCAAAAAATTTTGATACTTTTATTAACTCAGATATTAAATTAGATTATGTAATTACGGTGTGTAACAATGCTAACAATGAAGTGTGTCCTATTTGGCCTGATAAAAATCAAATTATTCATTGGGATATTGAAGATCCAGTAAAAAAATTTAATTTAGATACTGATACAACAAATCAAAAAAAAGTATTTAATGATACATATCAAACAATATTTAAGAAAATAGAAAATTGGATTAACAATGAAATATAGTAAGTTTTTTCTTGGAGAGTTTATTGGTAGTTGTTTCCTTGTAATGATTATTGTTGGCTCAGGAATAATGGCTGAAAATCTTACAGATGATACGGGTATTATGCTTTTAGCCAATACGATAGCAACTGGCGCAGGACTTTTTGTGCTAATAACTGTTTTTAGTGATGTTTCAGGAGCACATTTTAATCCATTTGTAAGTCTAGCAATGTTTCTTACAAAAAAATTAAAAGGAAATTTATTACCTACATATATATCTGCACAAATTTTAGGTTGTTTGTTAGGTGTAGCACTTGCCAATTTCTTTTTTGAACATCAAATTTTTGAATTATCAACAAAATCAAGGGACGGAATACATATATTTACATCTGAAATTGTAGCAACATTTGGATTAATTCTCATAATTTTTGGATCTTTAAAGAAAGGAAGTGTGGTAGTTGCCTCATGTGTAGCCTTTTATATCACTGCTGGTTATTGGTTTACTTCGTCGACTTCATTTGCAAATCCTGCTGTAGCAATAGCGAGAACATTTACAGAAAGTTTTACTGGAATTAATTATATGTATACTCCAGTTTATATATTGGCAGAAATTATCGGTGCACTTTTTGCTGTATTTGTGGCTAAAAAAATACTTTTCAATAACAGGACAAGAGATAAAACTATCTCGTAGAAAAATTGAACCTATAAGATTTAAGGTCAATTTTCTAAATCAGTTTTTAAAAAATTTATTGAAAATCAAAAATTAAAATAATAATGAAGAATATCTATAAGTTAAAACTATTACAGGCTAGAAGGATTAATACTTTCAAACTCCAGCATGTTTTTAAAGGTACACATTTCAGGTTTTGTGAAAGTAATTTTTGGAAATTTTTTATTAAAATCAGAGGATAATTGTTTATTAAATTTAGTTAAATTTTTTATTTCAGTTTCATTAAGTTGTCTCAAAATATAAGCTAATGTAACATGGAAAGTATATCTTTGATGATTTTCAAATTTAATTTTCAATAAATCACTTAGTTCATCTCTACAATTTCTTAAAATTTTTTCGTCCTCCTCGGAAAAGGGTTCTAAAACAATGCTGTAGCCACCAAAAAATGTTTTTAATTTTAAATTGATTTCTTTTGGAAAATTATAGTTTTCAATTCTTTTATTTAATTGAATAGCTATATCTTTGTAATCCATATCAAGATCTATATCTGTTGGCCAATAATAAGTATTTTTTGTATTTAAATTACAACAGTCAAATAATGTCATATGAAAACTAGATGGAGGTAAATAGGAATAAGTTTTTTCAGGATTAAAATTTTCTAAATTTTTTTGAAAACTAATAATTTGATCAGATAAATATGTATTAAGAGGAATATTACAAATTATTGTGCACCCTGGAAATGGTAAAGGTTTTCCTTTATCGTCAAATTTATTTTCTGCACCTTTTAAAGTATACCCTCTAAGTTTACCTGCTAAAAATTGCTCTTGGTTATTAACTATATTTAAATCCATTAAAATAAACTAAAACCAGTTTATATTTTCTTTATCACAAAGTTCTTTCAGCCTTAATGGATAGTCTGTCATGATACCATCTACACTATACTCAATCATTTTTAACATATCGTACTCTTCATTAACTGTCCAAACGTTCACTGGCAAATCTTCCTGATGAGAAATTTCTACTAGTTTTTTTGTAATATCTTTATGGTATGGATGCCAAGCCTTTCCACCTTGTGATTTTATAATTTTTGGTAACTCATATTTTTCAAAAAAAGGTAAGAAACTCATCCATGGAGATCTATTGTAAATTGTATTTTTAATTTTAATTCCTGTCTGTTGTTGAAAACTTAAATAAGCTCTTGAAATTTCAGGGTAATGATTTTTGATTTCTGTCAGTGTTCTCCAATCAAATGAAGAAATGATTATTTTATTTTGTAAATTTGATTTATTTACTTCTTGCATAACAAGTTTTACCATTTCCTCTGGGGTTGGAGTTAAATTTTCCTCGTCAGGTGTAGATTTAATTTCTAAATTTATTAATAAATTTTCAGATTCGTTTTTTGAAGATAATTCTAATAACTCAGAAAGTTTTGGTATCTTTTGATTTTCTAAAGTTTTTTTGATTAACAAATCTTCTTCCATATCTAGATAATTTATTTAAAGCCCCAACATCAAATTTTAAAAGCTCATCGTAACTTAAGTCAAATATTATTATATTTTCATCCGTTATCCAATTTCCCTCATTATCTTTTGTAAAACTTGGATCTAATCTAAAGTCATGTGTAATCACAGGAATAAGATCTTTGGAAATCAAAATATCTGTTTCGTATGCATTAATATTGTTTTTAAATAAATACTTAAAACTTTCTAGAGTATTTTCAGGAAGATCTCCTCTAGCGCCTCTATGGCCGTAAATTTTAATATAATTTGGCTTTGATAAAATCAAAATTAATTTACTCGATTACCATTAGATTTATCAAAAACATAATAATTGTTATCATTTATGTTCAAAGATAATTTACTTCCTTTTTTAATAATTTGACTTCCAGGACATCTAAAACAAAAATCTTTTTTATTTTTTATTTCTCCATAAATCAAATTATCTGAACCTAATTGTTCTACCAGATCTACAGATAAATTTATTAAACCTTTATCAGTTTGCGACATATGCTCTGGTCTAATTCCTAATATAACTGGTCCATTAAAATCACTTGTAACATTATTAATTTCAAAACCTTCTGAAGTAAGAGTTTTATTTTTTAATTCTCCTTCAAGAAAATTCATCTGTGGCGAACCTATAAATCCTGCGACAAACATAGATTTAGGATTATTATAAATTTCTATCGGTGTTCCAAGCTGCTCAATAAGGCCATTATTTATTACTGCCAGTCTATCAGCTAAGGTCATAGCTTCTACTTGGTCATGAGTTACAAATATACTTGTCACTCCAACTTTTTGCTGAAGTTTTTTTATTTCAAGCCTCATTTGTATTCTTAGTTTTGCATCTAAATTAGATAATGGCTCATCAAATAAAAATATTTTAGGACTTCTTACAATAGCTCTTCCCATAGCAACTCTCTGCCTTTGACCTCCTGACAACATGGATGGTTTTCTTTGCAAGTATTCAGAAATTTGTAATAGCTTTGCTGCCTCATTAACTTTTTTTTCAATATCTTCTTTTGAAATACCTCTATTTTTTAATCCGTAAGCCAAATTGTTGTAAACATTCATGTGAGGATAGAGTGCATAATTCTGAAAAACCATCGCAACATCTCTCTCTGAAGGGTCAACTTTATTAATTAATATTCCATCAAGATTTATATTACCTTCAGTTATGTCTTCTAACCCAGCAATCATTCTTAAAAGAGTAGATTTTCCACATCCGCTCGGTCCAACAAAAACCATGAATTCACCATTTTCTACATTCATACTTGTCTCATGAACAGCTTTAGTTCCGTTTGGATAGATTTTAGTAACTTTATTTAATTCTAAAAAACTCATTTATTTCTCTGTTTGAATTAATCCTTTTATGAACCATTTTTGCAAAAATACTACCACTAAAACTGGGGGGATCATTGATAAAATAATATAAGCAAATCTCTCTGCTGTTCTTGGTAAAGCAACTCCCTCATAACTTTCAGTAAATATAATTTTCATTCCCATTACTACAGTCCAATATTCCTCACTCGTAGTCATTATTAACGGCCATAAATATTGACTATATCCGTATACAAACATGAATATAAACATCGCTGCAATCATTGTTTTAGATAATGGAACTAAAAAATCTATAAAAAATCTCCAACTATTTGCACCATCTAATTTTGCTGATTCAAGTAATTCATCAGGTATAGTTTTATAAAACTGTCTAAAAAAAAAGGTAGCGGTGGCTGATGCAACCAATGGAAGAACAAGACCTGTGTATGAATTAGTTAAACCTAAATCTGATACAATCTTATAACTTGGAAAAATCCTAACCTCCAGAGGCACAAGTAAAGTAATAAAGATTAACCAAAAAATTGGTACAGCTAATTTGAATCTAAAATAAACTAAAGCATAAGCTGACATTGCTGAGATAATTACTTTAAGGGTTGCAATTCCTAAAGCCATTATAAAGCTATTTATAAACATTTTTGCAGCAGTCACTTCCTCTGACCAACCACCCTTCTCATTTAAAACTTCGTTATAATTTCTTGTTAATTGATCGCCAAGACCAAATTTCATTCCCTCTTTTAAAATAGTTACAGTATCGTGGGTAGAGCTAGCAAATGATAACCAAATCGGAATTACCATTAATAAAACACCTAGTATAAGTACAATGTGTGCTAAAATTTGTGATAATTTAATTTTCATTTGTCTTGAAAGATCCCTTTAATAAAATATTTTTGTAATACAATTATAATTAATACTGGTGGTATCATTGACATGATAACAAATGCAAATTTGTTAACAATTGATCCAGACATCATCTTTAATCCCATGACAACAGTCCAATATTGTTCAGAAGAAGTTACTAATATCGGCCATAAATATTGATTATAACCGAATACAAACATAAATATGAACATTGCAACAATCATTGTTTTTGACAATGGCACTAAAAAGTCAATAAAAAATCTCCAAGTATTTGCACCATCCAATTTTGCTGATTCAAGTAATTCATCAGGTATAGTTTTATAAAACTGCCTAAAAAATAAAGTAGCTATAGCAGAAGCTGAAATTGGAATAATTAGTCCCCAATATGAGTTTACTAAGTTAAGTGTAGACATAACAGAATAGGTAGGAAAAATTCTTAACTCCAGAGGGACTAGTATAGTAATAAAAATTATCCAAAATAATAATGTTGCATATTTCACTCTAAAATAAACTAAGACATATGCAGTCATAAGAGATGAAATAACTGATAAAAACGCAACTCCAGTTGCCATTAAAAAACTATTTAAAAACATCTTTAATGCAGTAATTTCTTTAAAAAAACCACCTTCATATAATAAAACTTTTGTATAATTCTCTAAAAACTTATCTCCTAAAAAAAATTGAAGACCTTGGGTATTAATTATCGAAGCTGTATGAGTTGAGCTTGCAAAAATTAACCAAACAGGAATTATCATAATAAAAATGCCTATCAAAAGAATTAAATGAGAAAAGTTTGATGAAAAATATCTAATCATTTTAATTGTAATGTATTTTCCCTTCTATGTATCTAAATTGAAAAATTGTAATAACTAAAACAATCAACATCATCATAATTGATTGAGCACCAGCACTTCCTAAGTCTAACCCCCTAAATCCGTCCATGTATGCTTTATAAACAAGAGTTCTTGTTTCACCTGAGGGTGCACCAATTGTTGTAGTGTCAATTATTCCAAAAGTATCAAAAAAAGCATAAGTTATATTGATAATGATTAAAAAGAAAGTTGTGGGCATCAATAGAGGGAAAGTGATTGTCCAAAATCTTCTTAAACTACTTTTACAATCAATTATGGATGCTTCAATAACAGATTTTTGTATTGCTTGAAGACCGGCTAAGAAGAAAATAAAATTAGCACTTATTTGTT
Organism: Pelagibacteraceae bacterium AG-359-O02; assembly: GCA_003280485.1. Lineage (GTDB taxonomy): Bacteria > Pseudomonadota > Alphaproteobacteria > Pelagibacterales > Pelagibacteraceae > Pelagibacter. The sequence continues at coordinate 17,606 of QCEU01000008.1, read as the reverse complement.
TCCATGATCCTGCTATTATTAAGTAGATATAAGAATCAAAAACACTTTCATACCAATTAAAACCCCATAAATCGTTAAATAGATGATACAATAATCCAAATCTTTCACTAAAAAAATAATTTGCCATAACACCCACCACCGCTGGCGCAATAGCATAAGGCCAAATCAAAAGAGTTTTGTAGGCACTTTTTCCATGCATTACATTATTGGCTTGTACAGCAAGTAACAATCCAATGGCTCCTGTAACAAGTGTAATCACAAAGCTATAAATAATAGTAAACTTAAAAGCTATTAAATAAGCTGGGTCATCAAAAATAAATAAAAAATTATCAAACCATACAAATTGTCTTCCAAATCCAAATGCATCTTGCATGGTAAATGCATCTCTAAAAGTTTGTATTATTGGCCAATATAAAAATATTAATAAAATACCTAGCTGTGGTGCTAAAAAAAAATACTGTGAATAGTTTGATTTAAACTGAACTTTTTTCATAAAATAAATAGGAGGGTATATTAATACCCTCCTAATTTATATTATTTTTTAAAGAGTCTTAGCAAATTGTTTTAACAATTTAGCTGCACCCTTATCCATGTTCTTTAATCCTTTTTCGATTGATATTTTGCCATTTAACATTGGCTCAACATTTTCGTAAATTACTTCACGAATTTGAGGCCAGTTACCAGCTCTATATCCACCAGGAATAGTTGAACCTTCTAAGCTTAATTGTTCACCAACAGCTTTGTGATATGGAGAAGCTCTATAAAAGTTTATAGTTTCAGCTAATTCTATACCACCTTTAGTTACAGCAGAATAACCTGTCATGTTGTGATAGTATAAATCCATTTCAGGAGAACCCATAAATTCTATGAATTTAGCAAGTCCTTTATACTCTTCTTCTGTATGACCATTTAAGATCCAGTTTGCTGCGCCACCAATAAATGTTGGATACTCTTTGCCACCAGTTACTGAATCCCAATAAGGAATATGATTAACTGTAAAATTTGGAACAACACCTTTCATTCCACCAAATGATGCAGCAGATCCAAACCAAAAAGCAGCCTCACCTGCTATAAATGGTGCTTGATTATCTCCCCATGCTCTTCCTTTATAACCGTAGAGACCTTTTTCGTACCATTCTTTTACTTTTTTCCAATGATAAACAAATGCATCTGTTTCAGCAAATAAAGTTTTTGTCGGAACAGCATCGTAACCATTGTTTCCATCTGTCATAAGTAGATTATGTCTTGAAAAGAAATTTTCTGTCCAGATCCATGGAAAGTGACTTTGAACTAAAGGAATATATCCAGCAGCTTTAATTTTTGGAGCCATAGCCTCAAATTCTTCATAAGTTTTTGGAACTGATTCTATTCCTACTTCTTTCAATATGTCCATATTTGCATACATTAAGCAAGTTGAACTATTAAAAGGAACACCTATCATTTTTCCATCAGAGTCAGCATAGAAGTTTTTAATTCCAGGAATATAATTATCTGCATCTACTTTAATTCCATATTTCTCAGCCATATCTTCAAAACCAATAACAACGCCATTTTTAACTTGGGCTACCATAATTGCAGCACCAGCATCGTAAACCTGTGAATAATGTGGTTGGTCTCCCGCTCTAAATGCAGCTATAGTTGCCGCCATGTTATCTTCATAACTTCCTTTACCTGTAGGAATGACGGTGTATTCATCTTGTGAAGCATTAAATCTATTTGCAATTTCAATAATTACATCACCAAGAAATCCACTATTTCCATACCACCAATGAATTTCTGTTTTTGAATAACTGTGTGATGTAAAAGAGAAAGTAAATAGAATTGTTAAAACACTCAATATTTTTTTCATTTTACCTCTTTTGTTAATTTATAATTTTTTTAATGATAAATTATTTATGTTAAAGTATCGTTAAATTTTGATTACTTAAATGTAAAAATATATAATATTTCTAAAAGAGGTTGTATATTTTAAAACAAATCATAATTTAAATGTCTAAAATATTCGATTTATTCATAATAGGTGGCGGTATAAACGGTGCAGGTATTGCAAGGGATGCTGCAGGTAGAGGCTTATCAGTTTGTTTAGCTGACAAAGGTGAGATTGGTGGAGCAACTTCATCCTGGTCAACGAAATTAATACATGGTGGTCTACGTTATTTAGAAAATTATGAATTCAAATTAGTTAGAGAGTCTTTGAGAGAAAGAGAAATTGTTTATAAAATTGCTAAACATATTTCAAAACCTATTCCTTTTATAATTCCTTATGCAGATAAAATTCGACCAGCCTGGTTAATTAAAATTGGTTTATTTTTGTACGATAATTTAGGTGGTAAAAGTAATATACCAAAATCAAAAACATTTGATCTTAGAAAAAAATTTTCAAATATTCTTAAAGAAAAATACAAAACTGGTTTCCAATATTTTGACATACAAATTGACGATAAAAAATTAACGAAATTAAATACCAAAGATGCAAAAAGAAATAACGCTAAAATACTAGAATACAACAAAGTTAAAAAAGCTGAAATTATTGGCAATGAATGGATTATTAGTCTTGAAAATGGTGAAAAAGTAAAGTCAAAAATTTTGATTAATGCATCTGGACCATGGATAAATGAAACCTTAAATAAAAATATAAAAATTAAATCTAAGAAAAAAATTAGATTGGTTAAAGGAAGTCATATTATTACAAAAAAATTGTACAAAGAAAATGTTGCGTTCACATTTCAAAATACTGATAAAAGAATAATATTTGTAATACCTTATAAAGGGAAGTTTTCTTTAATAGGAACTACTGAAGAAGAGGTGAAATCACCTGAAAATAAAGGAATATCAAAAAAAGAAATTAGATATTTAATTAGTTCAGTAAATAATTACTTAAAAAAACAAATAACATCAAAAGACATCGTAGATACATATTCTGGGATAAGACCTCTAATTGAAGATTTTAAAACAGCCTCAAAAGTCACAAGAGATTATGTTTTTGATTTAAAAATTATAAAAAAATTACCTTTATTGAATATTTATGGAGGAAAACTTACCACCTACAGAAAATTGTCTGAAAAAGTCCTTATTGATCTTGAAAAATTTTTACCTAAAACAAAAAAAGGTCCATGGACACACAAAAAGAAGCTTTTGTAATTTCCACTGTCTTAGAAAATGCTTTTCACTAAGTAATTTTATTTAATTCTAGTTTGAATTATTTTGATAATTTTAGGTAAATCTTTAATTGTATCTATTACATAGTGAGCACCTACTTTCTCAAATTTTTTCTTGATCTTTTTTCTAAATTTAGTTTTATCTTTAAAAGAAAGTTTATTAAATTCGACTTCTGTTTTACCAAATTCATTACCTGAAAAAATAACACCCACTACCCACATCCCAGCATTTACTCCCTCTAACAATCCAGGAATAGTGTCATCAACTTTTATACAATTTGATCCCTTAGTAATATTTAATTCAGAAAAAATTTTATATATTATTTCAGCTGAGGGTCTTCCAATTCTTGTATGCGATGAACTATAAGAAATATCTGGAGTAAATCCTTGTTTTTTTAATTCTGGCAATATAGTTTTTAAAATATCATCAGAATATCCAGTATTTGTAGCTATTTTAATTTTTTTTTTTTTTATAAATTCTATGGTTCTTTTACTGCCTGAAATAAATTTAGAATGTTTTTTAATAATTTTTTTTAATTCTGGATTAAAAAGTTTAAATAATTTATCGATATCATTTTTACTAGGTTTTTTTTTATATTTTTTTTTCCACTGAAGATTTATTTTTTTTGTATTAATTAATTGACTTATATGTGCTCTTTTTTCAATACCCATAGGACCAATAGCTTCTTTTCTACTAATTGGTATTCCAATCTTATTAAAAATATGAATTAGAACTTTTGATGGTGCCAAACTACCAAAATCTATTAGGGTGCCTGCTAAATCAAAAACAATTGCTTCTATTTTATTATTTTTCATTATATTTTTTAATTATATAATTAAAGTTAAATTAAAATAATATTAAATTAATTTGAATAAATTACCCTAGGTTCTAGAAATAATTCCCTTGATAAGGCTTTGAATTTTTTAGTCACTTGTTTTGAAATAATTTCCTGGTGCTGGGATGGAATTTTTAAAAATACTGAATTACCTCTTTTATAAAGTTTAAACTCTTCTAAAAAAATTGTAGATATTGATGTAAGAGAATTAGCAAATCTTAAGGCTGCACCAACTTGTTTGCATGAATATATCTCGTTGTTATTTAAAAACGTTAAGTATTCTATCTTTGGATTGTATTTTATACTACAATATCTCCAGTAACAAGAAAGTGCCAATTGTATTCTTTCTTTATGTGAAAGTTTTAATAAAGGCGTATTTAATGTTTCTTGAAAAACCAACTCTGCTTTTTGGAATGCTCCCAAACCCCAATCCATATGACTTAGTACACAAGATAGATGAAGCAATTTTTGATTAAAATGCTCATTTCCCTCAAATATAGGTTTTATAAAATCAAAATATTTCTTATATGTAGATCCTAAATCGCCTCTTTTTTTTGAAATATGCTCTAATGATTTATTAAAAACAAAATTACTATCTGAGTGTTTAAATAAATCTTTGGCAAGAGATCCTTCTCTAATACCACTAATTGAGCAAATAACATTTTTTGGATTTGCTATGTTCATAATTTCTTCTAGAATTATTGAGCTATAAGGAAGATAAGGCGTTCTAGACTTTGATATGTATTCAACTGATTTCAATTTAGATTTATTAAATGAAGAAATTTTTTCTAAAAATTTTGTAAGTTTTTGATTTTCAATTGAGTATTGATGAATAATATGGACTGGATATTCATTTTGAAATAAGTGTAATTTAAACAAAGCTCTCCACGTACCTCCCACCAAATATAAATTATTAAATTTTTTTTTAGATAACCATTTTTCATCTCTTAAAAGATTTTTGAGATATTTAGGTAAATTTCTTTTTTTAACAATAGGATTGTTAATTAATCTTAAAACACCAACTGGAAGTGATGTTTTATTTGTTACAATATTGTTTTCAACTCTAGCAAGCTCTAAACTTCCACCACCTAAATCAGCAACAAGTCCATCCACATTCTCAAATCCAATTTTAACGCCTTCAGCTGATGATTCGGCTTCTTCTTCACCAGTTAAAATATTTATATTTTTTTTAAATAAGTATTCTACTTCTTCAATAAAGGGCTTTGCGTCTGTAGCTTCTCTTAATACAGCTGTTGCAATAATTTTAAGGTTATTAATTTTTGAAACATTAAGAATTTCTGAAAATCTTTTTAAGACTTTTAAAGCATATATCTTGCCTGATTTATGAAGTTTTTTTGATTTATCTAAGTTTTTACCAAGTTCACAAACTGCTTTTTCGTTAAAAAAAGGTACTCTAGATGATGTAAAATCATCGTAAATTAACATTCTTATAGAATTTGAACCTATATCAATAATAGCTAATTTTGATTGTCTTAATTTTAAATTTTGCTTATTTTTAATTACTTTAAGTTCCACCTTTAACTAACCTTAAGTTTAATTTTTTAGGTTTAATTTTTAGTTTTGCTTTTCCTCTTCCTGATAAACTTGGATTATTCATGAAATAATCATGTGCAGAAAAAGAATCTTCTCGACTATATTTAATTTTTTGATAATTTCCATCAGGATAAAGTTCCCAGCTCTGATTCGTGTCGAGATAATTGGCCATCATTATTTGGTCTAAAACCTGTTCATGCACAGTTTGATTTTCAATTGGCACGAGAAGTTCGACTCTTCTATCAAGATTTCTTGGCATCAAATCTGCAGATGAAATATAAACTTTTGCATTTCTGTTGGGCATAAATTTTCCATTTGCAAAACAATAAATTCTTGAGTGTTCAAGAAATCTTCCAATGATACTTTTTACAATAATATTTTCCGATTTATTTTTAATACCAGGTCTTAAACAACATACACCTCTTACAAATAAAAAGACTTTTACACCGACACTAGAAGCCTCATAAAACTTATCAATTATTTGTGGATCAACTAATGAATTCATTTTAGCCCAAATCTCAGCGTGTTTCCCTTTTTTTGCATTACTTATTTCCTTATCTATATTCTGATTTAAAGTTTTTCTTAAATTTACTGGAGAAATGGAAATTTTATTTAAATTTCTTGGTTTTGAATAACCAGTCACATAATTGTAGAATTTTTCAACATCTGTAGCCATTTTTTTATCAGAGCTAAATAGAGATAAGTCTGTGTATATTTTTGCATTTACAGGATGATAATTGCCAGTACCCAAATGGAAATATGTTTGAATTTTACCACCCTCACGTCGATGTATTAGTGATGATTTAGCATGTGTTTTGTATTTTGCAAAACCATAAACAATTTGAACTCCAGCTTTTTCAAGACTTCTTGCCAGCTGTATATTTGCTTCTTCATCAAATCTAGCTTTGATTTCAATTAAAGCAGTAACTGTTTTACCATTTTCGGCAGCACTAATTAATGCTTTAACAATTGGTGAATCTAAAGTAGTCCTATACAATGTTTGTTTAATAGCAATTACTTTTTTATCTATAGCCGCTTGATTTAAAAATTCAATTACAGCATCAAAAGTTTCAAATGGATGATGAACTATTAGGTCTTTTTTCTTAATTGTCTCAAAAAAATTATTATTGTATTCTTTTAATCTTTCTACGTCTCTTGGTGTAAAGTTTTTAAATTTTAATTTAGAATTTTTAATTTTACAAATTTGGTCTATATCCTGGATTCCAACTAAACCTGCTACTTCATAAATATAATTTGGATTAATTTCTAATTTATTTGTTATAAATTTTACAAGTTCTTTGTCGCTTTTTTCTAAAATTTCTAATCTAACAATATCACCAGTTCTTCTTCGCTTTAATGCTAGTTCAAATGATCTGACTAAATCTTCAGCCTCTTCTTGAATTTCTACATCACTATCTCTTATTACTCTAAATATCATTTTCTTTTCTAATAAATGATCTGGAAAAATTTCAGAGGCAAAGTAACCAATAACATCATCTAGAACTAAAAATTTCTTAAATGATTTTCCTCCGTCTATTTCAATAAATCTTGATAAAGCTTTAGGAATTACAATAATTGAATTAAGAATTCTCTTTTTTTTCTTTTTCTTCAGCTTCATAACTAAAGCTCTCCCTTGATTAATAATAAATGGAAAAGGATGAGCAGGATCAATCGCTGATGGTGTAAGTAGAGGATAGATTTCTTCCTTAAATATTTCTAATAATTTCTTTTTTTCCTTTGTGTTAAGGTTTTCTGGCTTAGTTAATAAAATATTATTTCTCTTCAGCTGATTTGATAAATTATTAAATATGGTATTTTGTTTATTTAATAGATTTTTTGTATCATTGATAACCATCTCCATCTGTTCTTCAGGTGTTAATCCATCTGAACTTAGTGAGTCGACTTCTTGTTTAATTTGACTGTATAGTCCAGCAACTCGAACCATAAAAAATTCGTCTAAATTTGAGCCTGCAATAGATAAAAATTTTACTCTCTCATAAAGAGGATTTTCAATATTTTGCGCCTCTAAAAGAACTCTATCGTTAAATTTTAACCATGATAATTCTCTATTGATATAATTTGATTTAAGCTCTTCTTTGTCTTGTTTTTTTAATGCAGTCATATATTTAGAATTAATGCGCGAATTATATGTCATGAGACATGCAAAATCTAGTTGGGAAGACCCAAATTTAAGTGATTTTGAAAGACCATTAAATAAAAGAGGCATCAAAAGTGCAAAAATTATAAGTGAATTTTTTGTTAAAAAAAAATATTCCTTTGATTATGTGCTTTTATCTTCATCAAAAAGAACAAAAAAAACTCTAAATTTAATACTAAATAAAATAAATAAACCAAAAAAAATTAAAAGTTCCTCAAAGCTTTATTTAGTTAATGAAAATGAAATTATAGGGTATATAAAAAATATCCATAAAAGGTTTAAGAAAGTATTGCTAATAAATCATGAACCTGCTCTTAAGAATTTAGTTATAAAATTAACTAAAAATAAAGATAATAGTAATTTTAAACTATTAAATTATAAATTCCCAACTTGTGCATTTGCTAAAATAGTTTTCGATACAAATGATTGGATAAATATTGAAGAGAAAGGAATTATTTCTGAATTTGTAAGGCCTAAAGATTTAGTTATCTAACGAATAGCCTGCAGATCTCACTGTGCGAATTAAATTTTCTAATCCACTTACATTTAAAACTTTTCTCAATCTTCTTATGTGAACATCAACCGTTCTACTTTCTACATAAATATTTTCACCCCAAACATTATTTAGTAATTGTTCTCTTGAATAAACTCTTTTTGGATTTTTAATAAAAAAATCTAATAATTTAAATTCTGTGGGTCCCAAAATTATTTCCTTATCATTTCTATAAACTCTTTTTGCTAATCTATCAATTTTAAGGTCTTTAAATTCCACAACATCAGTTGATGACAAAGGTTTAGCCCTTCTTAACAAAGATTTAATTCTTGCATTTAATTCTTTTTGGCTAAATGGTTTAGTGACGTAATCATCAGCTCCAGTTTCAAATGCTTTTAATTTATCTTCCTCCTCTCCTTTTGCAGTAAGCATAATAATTGGAATGTCATTATATTTTTTATCCCTTTTTAACTGTTTACATATTTCGACACCTGATAAATCTGGCAACATCCAATCTAATAAGATTAAGTCTGGCATTTTTTGTTTTATTGATTTTAAAGAGTCCTCTCCATTTTCACTTGAAGAAACCTTATGACCTTCTTTTTCTAAATTATATTTTAATAAGGTTGAAATTGGCGCCTCATCTTCTGCAATAAATATGTGTGCACTCATTACTTTGTTAATACCGAGTCGCTACCCTTAGGTCTTTCTCCCTCCAAATAATCACCTGTAACTAGATAAAATACTTGCTCAGCAATGTTGGTTGTATGATCTCCTATCCTTTCAATATTTTTAGTTACAAATAAAAGATGTGAGCCATATTCAATATTTTCCATATTTGATTTAAGTAATGAGATGACTTCTTCCATACATTGATTTGTTAAATCATCAACTTGTTCATCACTCTCCCATACTGTTCGAGCTACATCGCTTGATCTACTTAGATATGAGTCTAAAACAATTTTTAATTGTTTTTGAACCAAAATGCAGATTCTATTCATTGCTTCAATTAAATTATTTGGCAAATGCGTATTTATAAGTTTTGTTCTTTTTGCAATATTTTTGGCAAGATCACCTATTCTTTCTAAGTCTGAAGACATCTTTAGAGCTGCAACTGTTTCTCTAAGATCCACAGCCATTGGTTGTCTTAAAGCAATTAAATTTACTACCTCATTCTCTATCTGAGACTCAAAATTATCTATAACTACATCTGAATTTATAACATCATCAGCAAGGTTATGATCATTTGTTGATATTGCTTTCATTGCTTTACCTAAAGCGGTTTCGCAATTTGCCCCCATTTCAACTAAATCATTGTTTAATTTTTTTAATTGGTCTTCGTAAGATTTTACTGTGTGTGGTTTTTCATTCATTATCCAAACCTTCCTGTTATGTAATCCTGCGTTTGTTGTTGAGTCGGATTCTTGAATATCTTATCAGTAGAACCTACTTCAATCAATTTGCCAAGGTGAAAAAAACCAGTATTTTGAGATACTCTTGCAGCTTGGGACATTGAGTGAGTAACAATTATTATAGTATGTTCCTTTCTTAATTCATCAATTAGCTCCTCTATTTGTGCTGTCGCAATTGGATCAAGAGCTGAACATGGCTCATCCATGAGTATTACCTCTGGCTTAATTGATATTGTTCTTGCAATACAAAGTCTTTGTTGTTGTCCACCTGATAAACCAGTACCTGGTTCGTGAATTCTGTCTTTTACCTCTTCCCAAAGTGCTGCTTTTCTCAAACTCTCTTCAACAATATTATCCATTTCACTTTTAGATTGAGCTATCCCATGTATCTCAGGTCCATAAGAAATATTCTCATAAATGGTTTTTGGAAAAGGATTTGGTTTTTGAAAAATCATTCCAACTTTTTCTCTAAGCCTTACAACATCTGTATCTTTTTGATTTATGTCATAGTCATTAATTTTTACGACACCACTGACTTTACAAATATCGATCACATCATTCATTCTATTTAGACATCTTAAGAATGTTGATTTACCACAACCAGAAGGTCCAATAAGAGCAGTTACTTTATTTGCTTCGATATCCATATTGATATCAAATAAAGCTTGTTTCGCTCCATAATAGACATCAACATTTTTTGCTTCTATTTTATTCATATTTTAGTTCCATTTCTTTTCAAATTTATGTCTAATTAATTGTGCTCCTAAATTCATAAAAATTAGGAAAAATAATAATACCATTATGCAAGCAGACACTTTTTCTACAAATCCTCTTTCGGCACTCTCCGCCCATATATAGATTTGAACAGGCAAGCTAGCTGCTGGATCCATAGGGGTTCCTGGTATTGTGTTAACAAAAGCAACCATTCCAATTAATATTAAAGGCGCTGTTTCACCTAATGCTTGAGCTAAGCCAATTATAGTACCTGATAAAGTTCCAGGTAAAGCCAATGGCACGGTATGATGCATCGTCGTTTGCATTCTGCTAGCTCCCATTGCTAAAGCTGCTTCTCTTATACTGGGTGGAACAGCCTTCAATGATGCTCTGGCTGCTATTATAATTGTTGGAAGAGTCATTAATGAAAGGGTTATACCTCCAACTAAGGGTGTTGATCTAGGTAAACCAAATACAGCCAATAAAACACCTAATCCTAATAATCCAAAAACAATTGAAGGAACTGCTGCTAGATTATTGATATTTACTTCAATAAAATCTGTAAATCTATTTTTTGGTGCAAATTCCTCTAGATACACTGCAGCTAGTAAGGCAACAGGAAAGGCAATTGACAGACAGACAAGTATGGAAAATAATGAACCCATAAATGAGCTTGCTATTCCCGCTAACTCAGCTTCTCTAGAATCAGCATTTGTAAAAAAACTGGCATTAAATTCACTTATAACTCTTCCATCTTCATTTAATTTATCAAAAATTTTTAATTGATAATCAGATGCTCTTCTTCTATTTTCAGGTATATCTCTTGGATAATTTCCTTTAAATACTTGATCTAAGTCGTCAGAGGCTGTTAATTTTACATCAACTGTTTTTCCAAAGCTATCAGGATTGTCTAGAAGATAATATTTTAATTCTCTCTCAAAAGTAAATGCAAACATTTTTTTTAATTCCATAATTTGATCCTCACTTGCGTCTGGATCGAGAGTGATAAATGTTTCTATCCCAAACTCATAAAAGTCTGCATCATTAATATCTTCGGTTGTTGGTTTTTTATCTGGATCCAAATATAATAAATCTGCATTATAATTGACTGGTATTACCAACCATGTTTTTTGAAATGCTGTGTAACCAGTAGAAAATATCTTTGTTAGAAATACCACTAGAAATAATAAAGCCATAAATATTGCAGCTTTACCGTAAAATTGAAATCTTTTTTCAGCTTTGTATCTTTTAATTAAACGTTCTTCTTTATTCATATTTCTCTCTATATTTTTTCACAACAGACAAGGCAACAATATTTAAAACTAAAGTAACTATAAATAAACTTAATCCCAATGCAAAAGCTGCTTGGGTTTTCGGATCCCCAAATTGTTGATCACCAATTAAGATAACAACAATTTGAGCAGTTATTGTCGAAGTGGACTCTAACGGATTAAGAGTTAGGTTTGCTGCCAACCCTGATGCCATTACAACAATCATTGTTTCACCAATGGCTCTAGAAACACCTAATAAAATAGATCCAACAATTCCAGGTAAAGCAGCTGGAATAATTACTCTTTTTATTGTTTCAGATTTTGTTGCTCCCATGGCATAGCTACCATCTCTAAGATTTTGAGGAACACTTGTAATTACGTCGTCACTTAAGCTTGATATAAATGGAATAATCATAATTCCCATAACACCACCGGCTGCCAGTGCGCTTTCTGCTGACACCTCTAGTCCTAATGATAATCCAAGGTCTTTTAAAAAAGGTCCAACTGTTAAAGCAGCAAAAAAACCATAAACAACAGTTGGAATTCCTGCTAAAATTTCAATGACAGGTTTGGCATATTGTCTTAAACGTTTGCTCGCATATTCCGCCATATAAATACCACTTAACAAACCAATTGGTATTGCAACACACATTGCAATAAAAGCTATAAAAAAGGTGCCTGCAAATATCGGAACCGCACCAAAAGTATCACTATACATTGATGGATCAAGTGCTTCACTTGCATCTCGAACAAAAGCTTTTGCAGGATACCAGTGCATTCCAAATACAAAATCAAATAGTGGGATAACTTGAAAAAATTCTATTGTTTGAAACAAAAGGGAAAAAATAATACCAATGGTTGTTAATATCGCTGCCAGTGATGATAAAAAAAATACTCCTTTAAGAAATATTTCAACTGGTTCTCTTGTTTTAGTGTTGTTTGAAATCTTTGTATACGCATAACCTGTTGATGCAATTAGTAATGATAAGACTATAACGACCTTAGACCACTTTGCTATGTCTCTAAAGTTTAAATATTTTTCTGCTGATCTTTGTAACTCTGCAGTAAGTTCTCCTGAATACTGGTTTCGAGAAAGTGATTTTACTTTTTCATAAAATAAATTCAACTCTCCTTCTAGAAGTCCTTGCGAAGAATAATCACTAAGTATAAAAAATCTTACTATGCTAGGTTCAAATATCGACCATAAAGCATACAAAAGAAAAGCAGGTGCGCCACACCATATAGCAAGATAGTATCCATAAAATTTTGGAAGAGCTGTTAACCGTTTGTTAGATTGAATTAAAATAGCTTTTTTTCTTCCAAAGAAGTAACTGGATAAAGCTAAAAGAACGATTGTTAAAAATATTACTGAATTCAATTATTGGCTCCTTTAGATTTATACAAAAAAAAGGGCCCATTTAATAGGGCCCCTTTTGAGTTTATTAACAAATATTATATTACTCCATTGACATTGCAGTAAGAGATTTCGAATTATCTCTAACTGTTCTGTAAGTTTCAGCATCAAGTGGAACAAGTCCTATTTCCGCTAAGTAACCTCTTTTACCAATAGCTTTAGTTGTAGTGAATTCTTTTACAAATTCATGTAATCCTGGAATTACACCAACATGAGCTTTTTTTACGTAAAAGAATAATGGTCTAGCAACAGCATAACTATAGTCTTGGATAGATTCTAATGATGGTTGACCACCTTCTATACTTGCAGCTTGCAATTTATCTCTAGCAGCTAAGAAGTAACTAAATCCAAAGAAACCAAACATTTCTTTGTCTTCAGATAATTTTTGAATAATTAAACTATCATTCTCTCCAACTTCAATTGCAGCACCATCTTCTCTGTAAAGTTTTTGTGGTTTTTTATATTTTTTATTTCCAGCTTCGAAACCTGCTTTGTATAATGCTTTAGCCTCTTTAGGCATACCTTTTTTCATTACTAACGAATTCCAAGCATCTCTTGTTCCGGATGTTCCTGGGGGAATCATAACTGAAATCTTTTGTTTTGGTAAACTTGGATCTATTTGATCCCATGTTTTGTATATGTTGTCTACTAATTTACCATCAACAACTGAGTGTTTTGCTAAAGCTTTCCAAAGTTGTTCTTTAGTGAAGTTTACTGGTTCAGCATCAACACTGTATGCTAAAGTAATACCATCGTTACCGATAATAACTTCAACAATGTCATTAACACCATTTTTTTTGCAAAGAGCTTTTTCTTTATCTTTCATTGCTCTTGATGCATTTGTTATATCAGGGTGAGCTTCTCCTACACCTGCACAAAATAATTTTGCACCACCACCTGTACCAGTTGACTCGATTACTGGTGTTTTAAATCCAGTTTGCCCGAATCTTTCAGCAACTATTGTTGCGTAAGGGAATACAGTAGATGATCCAACTATTTTGATTTGATCTCTTGCTTGAGCAATAGTGGCAACAGAAATGGCAACTATTGAAGCAAGGACTATAGTTAGTTTTTTCATTTTTAATATCCTTTCGTGAATTAAAGTTAATTAACGACTCGCTTATTAAATTTTATTGAGGACTCTAGTATTACAAATTTATTACAGTTTTGTTAAATAGGTAACTTTTTAGTTGTATTTTTTAGAGATGATTAAGGTATCATTATCTGCAGCTAAATCTCCTCGACAACGAATTGGGCTGACATTTTCACTTAGTGCTAAGCTCTTTGTTGGTCTTAAAGTAACTTCTAGTTGTATCATTGATATAAGGTCTTTTACTTGATTTTGATCATATTTCCATGAAGGCCAACTTGTGGGGGTAGAAAAAGTAGTAATTATATAACTTGAGGCCCTATTAAAATTATAATTACTCTCATTTTGTTTTCTTAACAAATGATCTCTTACAGAAAAGAAAATATTTTTACATCTATGCATGTCAGACAAATAATTTTCTTTTTTTAAGTTTTTGTTCATTGGGATTGATACAATCAAATCAATTGTATCTCTCCAGAATGAAGTTAAAACCTCAGTATAGATATGATCAACATTTACTTTGTCAGATGGAAAATGTTTATTGACAGTGCTTTTCGTATTTTCTAAGTCATTTTTCATTCTAAAAATACCAATATCAAATACAGTAAGTTGTTGGTTTCTTAAAAGTGTTGTAATGTCTTTTTTATTAGAGTCTTCAGAGTAAGAATTTGATATAAAATTAAAAAATAAGTAAGAAAAAATAAAAAAATTTATTATTATTTTTTTCATTTAACAATTTTATTTAAAAAATCCGTTATTTACAAATTAAATTATATTGTGAAAATTGTTAAATTATATTAAGTTTATAATTCACTGGGTAAATGAATGTTAATTTCGGTTCCTTTACCATTAAGATTTTTTATTTCGTAATCACCTCTATGTTGAGAAATTATATGTTTGACAATTGCAAGACCTAAACCTGTTCCACCAACTTTCCTGCTCTCTTCAACATCTACTCTATAAAATCTTTCAGTTACCCTGTTAATTTGATCCTCGGGAATTCCAATACCTTGATCAGATACAGATATTTTAATTCCTTTTGTTATGAGTTTCCCTTTGCTTGGAGAAGCTAATATATTTATAGTTGATTTTTCTTTTGAGTATTTAATAGCATTGTCTAATAAATTAGAAAAAACTGTTATTAATTTATCTTCATCACCAATAACATCACTTACATTACCTAAATTAATTTCAAGATTAATATTTTTTTCTTTTAAGCTAGTAAAATGAACATCTTTTACTTTTGTCAATACATTCTTCAAATTAACTGGTTTGTCAGGTCTTATATGCTCCTGGAGTTCAATTCTGCTTAATATTAATAGATCACTTATTAAATTTTCCATTCTTTTGCTTTGTGAAGAGATTATTTTAAGAAAGTTTATCTTTGCTATTTCGTCATCTTTAGCAGGACCCTCTATTGTCTCTATAGCGCCTTTAATTGAAACAAGAGGAGTTTTTAATTCATGGCTAACATTAGCAACAAAGTCAGTTCTAAATTTTTGTGCTTTTGAAATTTCAGTAAGATCTTTTAAAAATAAAACAACAGAGTCTTTTTCTGTAAAAATTACAGTTGGTCCAGGAATCACATAAATTCTGTAATACTGATATGAAGGCAAATTTATTTCTAAATCTAAATTACTGGTTTTTTTTGAAGACTTAACTTCTCTGATTTTTTCATCTAGATTAGGATTTCTTAAAATTGTGCCGAGATGTGTATTTAAAATATTTTTACCAAATCTTTTTTCGGCACTTGGATTGGCATATTTTATAATATTTAATTTATCTAATGCTATAAATTGATCCTCTAATTCATCTAATATAAATGTTTTGCTATCATCCTTTTCATACTTTGAAATAATAATTTTATCATCAGTATTTTTTTTATTTCTGTTTGAATAAATTATTATTAGTAGAAATATAATTACACAGATTAATAGTATTTCAAAGAGGCCAATCATGATGTTCTAAAAGTTAAGTATATAATTAACATATTAAAAATTTAATATGCAATTATTTAAATTTTAGTTACTTAATTAGGGGAGATATTATTAATAAAAATTTCTGCGGTTTTATCCCAAGTAAAGTTTTTAGAGTATTCTAGGCACTTTTCTCTTTCAACTTTTAGAGCTTTCATTGCGGATTTTTCTAAATCCTCATCTAAACAATTAATTTCACTATCTTTGAAAATATCTTTAGGACCAGGAACAGGAAATGCTGCAACTGGTGTACCACAACTGAGGGATTCACATATTACAATTGCAAACGTATCTGTTTTGCTTGGAAAGACAAAAACATCAGATGATGTAAAATATGAAGCTAATTCACCATTAGTTTTTTCACCCAAGAAGTGAGCATCTGGAAATTCTTTTTTTAACTTTTCAATATCTGGTCCTTTACCAACAAGAAGTTTTGTTCCTTCTAATTTTAGATTTAAAAAAGCACGAATATTTTTTTCAATAGCCACTCGACCTACATATATCCATATAGGCCTTTTATATTCTAAATTGATTTTTTTTGGATTTTTAAACGATCCATGATCAGCACCTCTTGTCCAAACAACCATTTTACTTTCATCTACTCCAATTTGAATTAGTTCTTTTTTCATAGATTCGGTTGTAACCAAAATTTTTTCTGCTTTGTTATGAAAGTTGCTTAGGAATTTCTGTGATAATTTTTCAGGAACCCAAGGTAAATATAATTTCATATATTTATCAAATCTTGTGTGAAAACTTGTGGTAAACTTTAGATTATTTTTAAGACAATATCTTCTTGCCATAAATCCTAAAGGACCTTCGGTAGCTATATGTATGGCTGAAGGATTTATTTTTTTTATTAAATGACTTACTCTTGGCCAAATATTCACAGAAAGTCTTATTTCATTATATTTAGGCATTGGCACAGTGAAGAAAAGTTGGGGATTTAAATACTCAACTTCGTGACCCATTGCTTCAAGTTTTTTTCCTGTTTCATTTAAAGTTCTTACCACACCATTTACTTGTGGAAAATAAGCGTCTGTTACAATTAATATTTTCATTATGATGCCTTTTTCAGACCTGGAGTTTCAATTACTTCTTTATCTGAATTATTACGACTATCTGAAAATTCTTCTCTTAATTTATCCCAATAAATTATTTCAAACGTTCCATCAAAGTTTTCAACTAAGGCAGTACAAGACTCAACCCAGTCTCCACAATTTAAATAATTAACACCATCATAATTTTCATTTTGGGCATGATGAATATGCCCACAGATTATTCCATCAAATTTTTTTTTCTTTCCATATTCTGCAATTGTTTTTTCGTATTCTCCCATATATTTAACTGCATTTTTTACCTTATATTTAAGAAACTTTGCTAAAGACCACTGGCCTTTACCTCTTAGACGTCTAAAAAAGTTAATCACTACATTTAATTTCAGTAGCATTTCATAGGCTATTGCGCCTAACTTCGACAACCATTTGGCATATCTCATAACACCATCCCAAGCATCACCGTGAACAACTAAAT
>QCEU01000007.1 GCA_003280485.1 Pelagibacteraceae bacterium AG-359-O02 | reverse complement strand
TTACAAAATCACTTTTTGAGACTGATAAAATAATTATTATTTCAAGAGGTTCTGATAAATTATTTAATTTAATAAGTGAAATTTTGGAAAAAGAAAC
This sequence comes from Pelagibacteraceae bacterium AG-359-O02, assembly GCA_003280485.1. Classification (GTDB taxonomy): domain Bacteria; phylum Pseudomonadota; class Alphaproteobacteria; order Pelagibacterales; family Pelagibacteraceae; genus Pelagibacter. Next base: position 51,716 of record QCEU01000007.1, on the reverse strand, counting down.
AATCGAAACTAAAATTATAATTAAATCTGCAAATCTTGAAAAAAAATCAAAACTCCGAAATTTATTTGAGAAGGAAAAAAGAATAATTTGTACACCAGTTTATGATGACGATATACGTTCTTTGAGCTTTATTATAAATAGTTTTTTAAGAGAACAAAAATTTAATTTATCTCAAGAAATCAAAAATATACTTATAGAAAGATCAAAAGGGGATAGAATTAATTTGAAAAATGAATTGTTAAAATTGAAAAGTTTATCAATTAGCAAGAATAAATTGAGCACGGAGGACGTGATTAAACTTTCAAATCTTGCAGAAAATTATAGTGTATTTGAATTATCTGATAATTATTTAGCTAAAAATTCAAAAAAAGTTTCTAATATTCTTAATGAAAATAATTATTCTTCTGAAGACTGCATATTAATTATAAGAACTATACTAAATAAGTCTAAAAGACTTTTGAAAATAAGAACTGAGGCAGATAATAATTCAAATATTGATCAAGTTATATCTACCTTCAAACCTCCTATATTTTGGAAAGAGAAAGATATTGTCAAAAAACAGGCTCAATCATGGTCAACCCACGAGGTAAGAGAAATAATATATAAAATTAATGATTTGGAAGCCCTAGTTAAGAAAAATACAACAAATTCGATGCTTTTCGTCTCTAATTTTGTAAGTAATTACTAGTAATTTTGTTTAATTATCTCCACTAGCCTATCAAGCTGATCGGCCCCCTTATACTCTAAACTGATAGTTCCAGAGTTATTTCTTTTATTCTTTACAAAAACTCTCATTCCGATTTTATCTGTTAACTCTTCTTCAAGACTTACAATATTTGGATCTTTTTTCTTTGAAGTACTATTAGAACTAGATTTTAACATTCTTACCAAATTTTCAGTTTGTCTAACTGATAATTTTTTTGAAATAATTTTCTTCGCCAAATAAAGAGCATTATCTAATCCAACCAAAATCTTTGCATGGCCCTGAGATAATTTTTCTTGAATTATTAATTCTATTATTTCTTGTGGAAGATTTAAAAGTCTCAAACAATTAGATATATGTGCTCTACTTTTGCCGATAAATTTTGATACTTTATCTTGGTCATATCTAAATTCATCTATTAATCTTTTATAACCTTCAGCTTCCTCAATTGGATTTAAATCTTTTCTTTGAACATTTTCGACAATTGCAAATTCTAATGATTTAAGATTGTCTACATTAATTACAACTACAGGCACTTCATGTAGCCCTGCATATTGTGCTGCCTGCCATCTTCTTTCTCCAGCTATTATTTCAAATTTATTTTCTTCTTCAGATGATGGTCTTACAATGATAGGTTGGATAATACCATTTTCTCTTATAGAGTTAGTTAATTCCTCTAGACTAACTTCATCAAATTTTTTTCTAGGTTGATACTTATTTCTAACTAGTGAACTTATTGAAATATTTTTTTTATCATCAATTTTTTCACTATCACCTATTAAGGAAGACAATCCTCTTCCAAGTCCTTTTTTTGATTTAAAAGGATTGATCATGCTGCACTCTCCACTGGTTTATCTTGATTTAAAAATTCTTCTGTAAAACTAAAATATGCTCTGCTGCCTGGACAGGTCTTATCATAAATAAGAACAGGAACGCCGTGTGAAGGAGCCTCCGATAGTCTGACATTTCGTGGTACAGCTGTACTATAAACTTTATCCTTAAAATAGTTTCTTGCCTCTGTTTCTACCTCACCTGATAATTTATTTCTCTTATCATACATAGTCAGAAGTATTCCTCTTATGTCTAAATTTGGATTTAGGTTTGACTTTATCCTTTCAATTGTTTTCATAAGCTGTGTCAGTCCCTCTAGAGCAAAGAATTCTGTCTGAAGAGGTACTACGAGAGCATCAGAGGCTACTAAAGCCATTATTGTTAGGAGGCTTAAAGATGGTGGGCAGTCAATTATGATATAATCATAAGATGGCTCAGAATTATTTAAAATCAATGCTAATTCGTCTTTTAATTTAAAGGCTCTCCGGCTGTCACCTGCTGTCTCCACCTCTAGCCCAGACAAATCAACATTTGATGATATTAAATCTAAATTTTCAAAGCTAGTAGACTGTATTACGTCTGAAATTTTTTTATTTCCATTCAATACATTGTAAATTGTTTGATCAGAACTTGTTGTGTTAGATAATCCAAGACCTGTCGTGGCATTGCCTTGTGGATCAAGATCAATTACAAGAATTTTTTTTCCTTTCATTGTTAAACCAGCAGCAAGATTGATGACAGTGGTTGTCTTACCCACTCCACCTTTTTGATTTATAACCGAAATAATTTTTCTACTCATATTTTTTTTTTAAATTTGAAATTTTTACTACTGATGACTCTTCACTTGTTAAACTTTTCATTTTCTCGATGTCGAATTTCCATTTTGTGGAAACATCTTCCAAAATTTTTTTTCCACTCTTGCCTAAATACATGACTATGTATTTAAAATTTTTAAAATTCTTTGTTGCTATATCAAAAATCACTGGCAAAGGTTTAAATGCTCGGCATATTATTACATCTGTTACTAAATTTTTCTCTTCGAAAATATTTTTTTGGTTAATTACAGCTTCTAATTTGAACTTTTTTACCATCTCTTTCAAAAAATTGCTCTTATGAAAGCTCTTTTCATAAAAAATTAGCTTAAAACCTTGTTTTTTTGATTTCATTAAAATACCCAAAACTATACTAGGAAGCCCTGCACCAGAGCCAAGATCAGTACATACTTTAATATCATTTTTATTAATAAATTCAAAGGTTTGTGCACTATCGTAAATATGCCTTGTATTTATTGACTTTTCTGTACTCAAACTTATCAAATTTATTTTCTTGTTTGTGCTCAAAATTGACTGAGAATAGTCCTCCAACTCCTTAATTGTTTCACGTGAAACATTCGGAAGATAAATTTTATCAGTTTTTATTAATTTCGAATCAATCAAGCTATATGCTTAATAGACTTTCTTTTGACATGAGACAACAAAATATATACTGCGGCTGGAGTAATCCCATCTATTCTAAGTGCTTGTCCGAGTGTTTTAGGCTTTATTTCCTTGAATTTTGACTTAACCTCATTCGATAATCCAGAAAATTGATCATAATCTAGATTTTCTGGTATTTTAAGATTTTCATCTCTTTTAAATGCTAAAATATCTGCATCTTGCTTCTTCAAATATCCTTTATAATGAGCTTTTATCTCAATTTGCTCATCAATTTCACGTGAAACATATTTAATTTCAGGCCATATTTCCCTAATTTTTTTCATATTAACTGACTTTTGGCTCAAAATCTCTATTGCATTCCTTTTAACCCCATCTTTAGCAATATTAATTCCATATTTTGATGCTTTTGAGGGAGAAATTAAAGAATTCTTCATATTTTTAAGACTTTTTTCAAGTTTAGACGCTTTCTCTTTAAATAAAATTTTCCTTTCATCTAATATTAAACCAATATCAATTCCTTTTTGCGTTAGTCTTATATCTGCATTATCTGATCTCAAAGATAACCTGTATTCTGCCCTTGAAGTGAACATTCTATAAGGTTCTGCAACTCCTTTTGTAACCAAATCATCTATCATAACACCTATGTATGCCTCAGATCTATCAAGTATAAATGGTTCTTTACCTTTAATAGAGAGAGCAGCATTTATTCCAGCTATTAATCCTTGTGCTGCAGCTTCTTCATATCCTGTTGTTCCATTTATTTGTCCTGCAAGGTAAAGATTTTTAATTTTTTTTGTTTCTAAAGTAAGGAATAGCTCCCTTGGATCCACAAAATCGTATTCTATAGCGTATCCAGGCCTTAAAATTTTAGCATTTTCTAAACCATTGATATTGTTACATATTTCTTGCTGTATTCCAGCAGGAAGAGAGGTTGAAATTCCATTAGGGTAGATTGTATTATCATTCAGGCCTTCTGGCTCTAAAAATATTTGATGCTTTTGCTTATCTGCAAACTTTACAATCTTATCTTCTATTGATGGACAGTATCTAGGACCAACTCCTTGGATACTTCCTGAGTACATAGCACTACATTTTATATTTTTAGAAATGATCTTATGCACTGCTTGATTGGTATAAGTCATCCTACATGAAATTTGTCTGTTGATATTTTTTTTCGTGAGGAAAGAAAAAAAATATGGATCTTCATCTGCATGCTGCTCTTCAAGTTTTTCAAAATTAATTGTCGTTGCATCAAGTCTTGGAGGTGTACCTGTTTTTAATCTCCCAATTTTAAAATCATATTTTTCTAATTGTTCACTTAAACCTGTTGATGGTTTTTCATTAAATCTTCCTGCAGGTGTTTTTTCTTCACCAATGTGGATTAAACCATTTAAAAAAGTTCCAGTTGTAAGGATTACTTTAGATGATAATACTTTTTTACCTTCTTGTGTGACAAAACCAATTACACTGTTTTTTTTAAAAATAAATTCTATTACAGGATCAGAAAAAATGCTTAAATTACAGTATTTTACAAGTTTTTCTTGCATATATCTCTTATATAGCGATCTATCGCTTTGTGTACGAGGTCCACGCACCGCAGGGCCTCTACTTCTATTTAATAATCTAAACTGTATCCCTGATTTATCTGCAACTTCACCCATTACGCCATCTAGTGCATCTATCTCTCTAACAAGGTGCCCTTTGCCTAAACCTCCAATTGCTGGGTTGCATGACATTTCACCAATTGTATCGAATTTATGAGTGAATAAGGCAGTATTTACACCTAATCTAGCAGATGCTGCAGCAGCTTCACAGCCAGCATGACCTCCACCAATTACAACAACATCAAATGATATCTCATTTTTCATAGCTGTAATTTATTATTGATCTTAAAATTTACAAGAAAACAGTTAAAAGTGTGAAAAAAGTAAGTAAAATCAACACTTATTTACCTATACAGAAATCATTAAAAATGGAACCTAGTATTTCTTCAACATCTACCTTTCCGACAATCATACCTAAGTGTCTAGTTGCCAACCTTAAATCCTCTGCAGCTTTATCGAAATCTTCTTGGGAATTTTTTTCTTCAAAGTTTTTTAAATTTTGAACGCAAGCCTCTAAGCTTTGTCTATGCCTTTCTCTCGTAATTAAAGTTTCGTTTGAACTAACAAATTTATTTTTTAGTTTATCTTTAATTCTATTTAATAACTCATCTAAGTTTGTTTCATTTTTAATTGATAAAAAAATTGGATTAAACTTTTCAATTTGTTGATTGATATCTTTATAACCAAGATCTATTTTATTAATTACGATTATTGATTTTTCACTAACTAAATCGTTCAAAAAACCAGTAAAATCTACACTTTTTGGCTCTATTACTATTATATTTAAATCAGCATCCTCGGCACGTTTAAGGGCTAATTTAATTCCTTTTTTTTCTATTTCATCTTTAGACTCTCTAATGCCAGCAGTATCAGAGATAACAACTGGATAGCCATCTAAATTTAAATGAGCTTCAATAACATCTCTAGTTGTTCCTGCGATTTCTGAAACAATAGCTACATCACGTTTAGAAAGATGATTTAATAATGATGACTTTCCAGCATTTGTAGGACCTATTATTGCAATTTTAAAACCTTCTCTAATTCTTTCTCCAACCTTTTGATCATCTAAAATTTTTTCAATTTCTTTTCTGATTTTTTCTAAATCAATTTTAATATTTTTAATTATGTCTTCCGGAAGATCATCTTCAGGAAAATCAATTTTGGCTTCTACGTTAGATAAAATTTTTAAAAGCTTTTCTCTTAAAGAATTAAATTTATCTGAGTTTCTGCCACTCATTATTTTAATAGCTTGTTGTCTTTGAATTTCTGTTTCCGCAGATATAAGATCAGATATACTCTCTGCTTTAAGCAGGTTTATTTTACCACTTTGAAATGCAATTTTTGTGAATTCCCCTGGTTCTGCAATACGACAATTTTCTAATTTTGATAATTGGTTTAAAATTGATCTAATAACAGCAATACTACCATGGACATGTAGTTCGGCCATATCTTCACCTGTGTAGCTCTCAGGGCCCGGAAACCACAATAATAATCCCTCATCAATTAGTTCAGAAGTGCTGATTTTACTGATTTTTTTGAGCGTAGCCAATCTTGGAGGGGGCATCTCATCTTTAATGAGTTTTTGAATAATTCCTTTTGTTCCAACTCCAGACATTCGAATAACAGCCACACCTGAAACTCCAGTTCCAGATGATAGCGCATATATTGTCATATCATTTATTATAGTTTTTATTTACCAAAATTATATAATTTTATTAATGATAATTTGGTTAGCATCTTATCCTAAAAGTGGAAATACATGGGTCAGAATTTTTTTAAGTTACATTATTAACTCTCAAAATGTTGAAGAAATAAATGATGAAATTTTGAAGAAAATTAGAAACTATCCTTTGTTAAATCATGATTTTTCAAAAGAACTTAAAGAAAAATTCACAGATAAAATTAATACGAATGACAAAAATTATATTAAAGAAAAATTTTTTAAAAATTGGGTAACTTCTCAGCAAAAATTAAATCTAAACAATAAAATTAATATTTTAAAAACACATAATATGCTTTGCAAGATTGGAGATCATAAGTTTACTGATTTAGAAAATACTATAGCTGTTATACACATAGTGAGAGATCCAAGAAATGTTTTAACATCTGTAAAAAATCATTATTCAAAAGAAGACTATGAGGAAGCAAAGAATTTTTTAGTTGATGATTACAGATGGATTGGAACAGATAATAACATCATAGAAGAGATTCCAACTTTTATTGGTTCTTGGAAAACGCATTTTTTATCTTGGAAAAGATTTCCAAAAAATTATATTTTAATAAAATACGAAGATTTATTAAACAATCCAAATGAAACATTTGGTAAAATTGTAGATCATATTAAACAATTTATTGAGTTAGATGTTAACGAGAAAAAAATTGAAAAAGCAATTAAAGTTGTTTCATTCGAAAATTTAAAAAAATTAGAGCAAAAAGAAATTTTCAAGGAAAGTATAAAAGATAAAAAAACTGGTCAATTAAAAAAATTCTTTTATCTTGGTCCTAAAAATGATTGGAGAAATATTTTAGATGAAAGAATTTCTGATGAAATAAGTAAAAGGTTTGAATTAGAGATGAAAGAGTTAGGATATATTTAATTTAATAAATGATAATTTGGTTAGCATCTTATCCTAAAAGTGGAAATACTTGGCTGAGATTTTTTGTAGTTTCTCTTCTTTTAAAAGAAAATAATGAAGTAAGTTTAAAACACTTAGAGGGTATTAAACAGTTTCCTACAAACTATCATTTTAGAAGTTTCAACTTGTCAAAACCTGATCTTGGAAATTTGAATAAAATTTGTAAATATTGGACTGCAGCACAGAAAATAATAAACTCTGATAATAAAATTAGATTTTTCAAAACTCATAATGCTCTATGTAAACTGGGCAATAATATTTTTACTAATGAAGAAAATACTCTAGGCACAATTCATATTGTTAGAGATCCAAGAAATGTTCTTTCATCAGTAAATAATCATTTTCATCATAAAAGTTTAGAAGAGTCTAAAGAGTTTATCCTTGACGAAAGAAAAGGGATATTCAATAAATCTAAAATTGAACAAAGTAAAATTTTTACACTTCCTCAAGTTATAGGTTCATGGAAAACACATTATAATTCTTGGAAATTAATAAAAAAAAATTATCTACTAGTTAAATATGAAGATCTAATAGAAAAACCTGAATCAGAATTTAAAAGGATAGCTAGTTATTTAGAACCATTATTAAAAGTAACATTTACCAATGAAAACGTTGCTAAGGCAATTGAATTAAGTAATTTTGATAGGCTTAAAAAAATTGAGAAAAAAGAGGGATTTTTTGAGAGCCCAATGAATTTAGAAACTGGAAAAAAGGAAATTTTTTTTAATTTAGGTCCTAAAAATGATTGGAGAAATATTTTAGATGAAAGAATTTCTGATGAAATAAGTAAAAGGTTTGAATTAGAGATGAAAGAGTTAGGATATATTTAATTTTTAAAAATGTCTTTGAATAGTAATAAAATTTCAATCAATTTTAAAAAAGGTTTAGAATTGTTCAAAAATAAAAAATTTGCTGAGGCTGAAAAAATATTTAAGAAAATTTTTAAATATAAACCAAACGACGTATTAATAAATTTTTTTTTAGGAGCTACTTATTTCGAAACTAGAAAGTTTAGTTTATCACAAGAAAAGTTAAAGAAAGTAATATCAATTGAGAAAAATCATAGAGATGCAAACTTCTTACTTGGAATGATGAGTTATGATAAAAATAAATTTGATGACGCAAAAGATCATTTGGAAAATATTTATAATCTAAATACTAATGATACAAATGTTGCAAATTTATTTGCAAAAGTATTAATTAAAACTAGAGATTATGGTAAAGCGATTAAAATTTTACAAATAGAGCTTGAAAAAAAACCTAACGATTTTGATTTAATAAATAATCTTGGTTATGCATATCTGTTAAACGCAGAAATCAATAAATCCATTAAATTTTTATCAAAGGCTTTGGAATTAAATTCTAACAGTTCATATACCTATGCAAATCTAGGTACATCATTTTTTTTAAAAAATGACTTATTAAGTAGTAAGAAAATTTTTAAAAAAGGGTTAGAAATTTTTCCTGATAATAACGTTATTTCCTTTGCTTTTAGTATCTCTGAACTGTCGGATTGTAACTTTGATGATGGATTTAAACTTTACGAAAAAAGAAAATATGGAAAAGATTATGAGCTTAATTTTAACAAAGATCATAAAGAATGGAGAGGGGAAGATCTTAATCAAAAAGTTATTTATATAATTTCTGAACAAGGTATTGGTGATATAATACAATTTTCGAGATATTTAATTTCACTTAAAAAAAAATATTCAGTAAAAATAATTTTTGCAGTTAATAAAAATCTTAAACATCTATTTAATTTTGATGGTATTGACATAGTTGAAAAAGAAAATTTAAATATTAAATTTGACTACTTTCAATATTTATTAAGTCTTCCGGGTATTTTTTATAAAATTGAAAAAAAATTTGCAGAAAATATAAATTTTATCAAAATAAATAATGTTGTTTTAAATAATTGGTCTGAAAAAATTAAGACTCTTGAAGGACCAAAGATTGGCTTTAATTTTCAAGGAGATCCAAGTTATATATTGGATGGCTCAAGATCGATACCTCTTAATTATTTTAAAGATCTTTTTTTGCAAGATAATTTAAATTTTATAAGTTTAGTCAAAGGTCATGGTGAGTTAGAATTAAATAAAGTAATTTTAAGAAAAAATGTTTTTAACTTTTCTAAAGATATAGATAATAATGACAATTCATTTGAAGATACAATTGCTATATTAAAAAATCTAGATTTACTCATAACTTCTGATACCGCAATCGCACATTTAGCATCAACCATGGAAATAAAAACATGGTTACTTTTAAATTTTAGTCCAGATTGGAGATGGCATATAAATATGAAATTATTTAAATGGTACAAGAATTTAAAGATTTTTAGGCAGGAGTCTGACCTTAAATGGGACAAGGTCATAAAAGAAGTAAGAAATGAATTGAATAAAAGTTTTTAGAAAGTTTATTATGAAGGTTTATTCATTGAATTAAAAAACTCTGCATTATTTTTAGTTGTTTTAAGTTTTGAGTTTATAAAATCAATTGCATCCATTGATCCCATTGGTGCAATAATTCTTCTTAAAACATTCATTTTTTGGAGATCATTCTTATCAAAAATGAGTTCTTCTCTTCTTGTTCCTGACTTAGTTATATCTATAGCTGGATAAATTCTTTTCTCAGAAATCTTTCTATCTAAGATAGTTTCACTATTACCAGTTCCTTTAAATTCCTCAAAAATCACCTCGTCCATCCTGCTTCCTGTATCGATAAGGGCTGTTGCAATAATTGTGAGAGAACCACCTTCCTCAATATTTCTGGCTGCACCAAAAAATCTTTTGGGCCTTTGGAGTGCATTCGCATCTACACCACCAGTTAAAACTTTTCCTGAACTTGGTACAACAGCATTATAAGCTCTTCCTAATCTTGTAATTGAGTCTAATAAAATAACTACATCTTTTTTGTGTTCTGTAAGTCTTTTAGCTTTTTCAATAACCATTTCAGCAACAGCAACATGTCGTTGTGCAGGCTCATCAAATGTAGAACTTATCACTTCACCTTTAACTGTTCTTTGCATGTCTGTTACTTCTTCTGGTCTTTCATCAATTAATAAAACCATCAAGTAACATTCTGGATGATTAGCAGTGATAGAATTAGCTATGCTTTGTAAAATCATTGTTTTGCCGGCTTTTGGTGGTGAAATTATTAATGATCTTTGACCTTTTCCGATTGGGCTTACTAAGTCGATTAACCTCGGAGTTAAATCAGGTTTCTTCTCAATTTTATTGGACTCAACTTCCATTCCTAACTGCTTATTTGGATAAAGAGGAGTTAAATTATCAAAAGCAATTTTATGTTTAAATTTATCTGGTTCTTCAAAATTAATTTTGCTTACTTGTAAAAGTGCAAAATATCTTTCTCCATCTTTTGGAGATCTAATTGGTCCCTCGACAGTGTCACCGGTTCTAAGACCAAATCTTCTTATCTGACTTGGGCTAACGTATATATCATCTGCTCCTGGCAAATAATTCGATTCCATTGCTCTTAGAAAACCAAATCCATCTTGGAGTAATTGTAAAACTCCACCTCCAGTGATTTCCTCTCCTTTTTCTGCAAGTTTTTTTAGGATTGCAAAATAAATTTCTTGTCTTCTTAAAGTACTAGCGTTTTCAATACCTAATTTTTCAGCTTCAGTGATTAACTTTTCAGAGCTTTTTTCTTTTAATTCTTGAATGTTCATGTGTGGAAGTTTTTGTTAAAGATAAACTAAATATATATACTGATTTAAAAATTTCAACCTTAGATAGGTTTAAATACTACAATAAAAACAATAAAAATAAGCAAAACTGTTGGTATTTCATTAATTATCCTAAAAAATTTAGATGATTTGGTATTTTCTTTTAACTTTAGTAAACGCATGCATTTTCCAAGGTATTCATGATAAATCGTCAAAATTATAACTAACAGAATTTTTATTTGTAGCCATAAATACCCAAAACTTTCAACGCCATTAATCCAGATTAATATAATACCAAAAAGCCAAGATAAAATCATGGCTGGACGCATTATATAATTGTATAGCTTTCTTTCCATTGTCTCAAAGATTTGAGTAGCTTGATCATTTTCAAAATTTTCGACATGATAGACAAATATTCTTGGTAAATATAAAAGACCAGCCATCCAAGAAATTACTGCTATTAAATGAAGAGATTTAAATAGAAGATATCCGCTCATGTATTAAATATTTTTTGTTAAAAGATGTTTAAATAAAGCTATATGATCTTCACTGTCATTTAAACAAGGTACCATTTCAAAATTTTCACCACCTGATTTGATAAAACTTTCTTTCCCCTGAATAGATATTTCCTCTAGAGTTTCTACACAGTCAGATGAAAACCCTGGACAAATAACTAAGATATTTTTCTTTCCTTCTTTTGGGAGTAACTCAAAAGTTTTATCTGTATAAGGTTGTAACCATTCCTGTGGTCCAAATCTAGATTGAAATGTAGTTTTGATTTCGATATCTGAATATTTTTCAGAAATTAGTCTAGTGGTTTTATGACAGTAACAATGATATGGATCACCTTTATCAAAATATTTTTTTGGAATCCCATGATAAGAGGCTATTATTAAATCTGGTTTCCAATTAATTTCATTTACTTTTTTTTTAATGCTATTTTTAATTGCCTCGATGTAAAGCGGCTCCGACTCATAGTGCGGAATTATTTTTAAATTTGGTTGCCATCTCATTTTCATCAAGGTTCTATATACTTCATCACAAACAGTTGCCGTAGTTGCTGCTGCATATTGAGGGTAAAGCGGGAGTATAGTTAAATTCTCACAACCTTTTTCATGAAGTTCGTTAATTTTACTTTTAATGCTTGGGTTCCCATATCTCATAGCAAAATCTACTATTATTTTTTCATTTCCAACTTGTTTAGACAATTTTTGTGCTTGGCTTTCGGTAAAATATCTTAATGGTGACATGTTTTTGTCTTTCATCCATATTTCTTTATACGCTTTAGCAGTTTTTGAAGGTCTAAAAGTAAGTATAAATATGTTAAGTATTACTTGCCAAATTAAAGGATTCACCTCAATAACTCTTCTATCTGATAAAAATTCCTTTAAATATTTTCTTATATCTAACCAGTTTGTTGAATCCGGTGTACCAAGATTTACGATTAAGATTCCTGTTTTTCCATAATTAACTTTTGGATGATCTTGTATCATTTAAAATTTCTTACAATCTTGATTAGATCTTCTACCATTTCAATTTTTGTTTCAGGTAAAATTCCATGCCCTAAATTAAAGATATAAGGGTGATCTTTAAAAATATTTAAATATTTACCAACTTCTCTCTTAAGATTTTCAGTATCGGTTAATAAAATTTTAGGATCTAAACCTCCCTGAATAGGTATTTTAATTTCATTTACTATCTCTTTTGGGTTAACATCATAATCTATATTAACAGCGTCAGGTTTTACTGTATCACAAAAATTTTTATAATCTTTAATACCTCTTGGGAAACAGATGACAGGAACCCCTAATTCTTTTGCGTACTCAACAATATTTAATGTGGGTATATAAATATACTCTGGTATGTTATCTTCTAATAAACCTGCCCAACTATCAAAAATTTGAATTACTTTTGCTCCTGCTTCAACTTGATTTTTTATATGCAACTTTAAAAATTTTTCTATTATCCCTAGTAATCTATTTATTAAAAATTTATCTTTAAAAAAATCGCTAGATAAACCTTTCTTTGGTGATGATCTATTTATCATATAAACAAGAATAGTCCACGGTGCTCCAACAAACCCTATCATATCTTTATCACTCATTATTGAATCTTTAGATGTTTTAGAAATAGCTTTGTAAACTTTATAAACTTTTTCTGTAAAATTTATTTCATCAATTTTTTTTATAGTGTCTAAATCTATCTTACCTAATTTTGGTCCAAAGTTTTTTTCAAATTCAACCTTTTGACCTAAACCATAAGGCAACATTAAAATATCAGAAAATATTACAGCCCCATCAAATCCAAATCTCTTTATGGGCTGAAGAGTAATCTCAGATGCTAAATCACTATTTAAACAAAGCTTGATAAAATCCTGATTTTCTTTTCTTATTTCTCTAAATTCAGGTAAGTATCTGCCAGCCTGTCTCATTAACCATATAGGAGTGACTTTAGTATCTTTATTTTTAATACAGTTAGTAATAAGACTCATATAAGTAGATATATATTATTTATTTTATTAGTATTATGTATTGTGAATAACGTAAATTAGTCAATTACCACACTTTGTTAAATAATTATTAACAGTCTAAAACTTAAATTATCTATATTATTCAAGCCTTATAAACGTTTCTCACATTTTAAAGGTTTAATGTATAATTTTATTCACAATTTATAATTAAGTTAATTGTAAGGGAAAAAGGTCGGTTTCAAGTATCTTTATTATCAAATCCATAATTTTCTTATATTACAAATAGTTTATAAACATCTTATACATGAAAAATTTATATCAGATTTACTTAATATCAGACTCTACAGGTGAAACACTTGATAGAATATTTTTAGCACTTAAAGCTCAGTTTCCTAATTTTCAATATGAAACAAACCATTTTTCTTTTACTAGAACTGAGAGCCAAACTTTAAGTATTTTAAAACAGGCAAAAAAAGATAAAAATTCAATAATTTTATACACTATAGTAAATAGTAAATTGGCAAAGTATCTTACTGAAAAGGCTTACGAAAGAGGGATACCATGTTTTGGTGTCCTTGGAGACCTAATCCTGAATTTTTCAAAAGTTTTAAACCAAAAAGCATCTCACCAGCCAAGTGGTCAACACATTTTAAACGAGGAATACTATGATAGAATTGAAGCTATTCAGTTTACGATGAACCATGATGATGGTAACCAAACAGATGATATAGAGAAATCAGATATTATTTTGTTGGGTGTAAGTAGAACGAGTAAAACACCAACTTCTATTTATCTAGCAAATAGAGGATTTAAGACTTCAAATATTCCACTTGTAAATAAAGATTCTATTCCAACAAAAGTAACCGAAAAAAACTTCTCTCCATGCGTAGTTGGTTTGGTTACAGAACCAGAGAGATTATATGATCTTAGAAAAAATAGATTAACTTCCCTAAAAGAGGATCAAAATAGCGAATATGTAAACATTGATAAAATTAAAGATGAACTAAATAGTGCTAGAAGACTATTTAAAGAGAATAATTGGCCGACCATAGATGTAACAAGAAAATCAGTAGAGGAAACGGCGGCATCAGTAATAAAAATTTATGAAATAAAGAATAAGAAAAATGTTTAAAATTATACTAGCATCAAAAAGTAAGGTTAGAAAAGAAATACTTAATAATCATAACATCCCCTGTAATGTTGAAGTATCAAATGTAGATGAGGAACCAATTAAAGAGAGTTTGATAAGCGAAGGGGTTTCCCCAGAAATAATATCTAAAAACCTTGCCGAATTAAAAGCAAATAAAGTAAGTCAAAAAATCAATAACATCTTAGTTTTAGGGGCAGACAGTGTTATCGATTTGACTGGCGAATTAATTTCAAAACCAGAAAGCAGAGAAGAGGCTTTGAATATTTTAAAGAAACTCAATGGAAAAAAACATTCTTTGATCAGTTCAGTTTGTATATCTAAAAATGGATCTATGGTTTGGAACTATACCGACAAAGCTTACTTGACTATGAAGAATTTTTCTGAAAATGAATTAACTACTTATCTAAGTAAAATAAGTGATGAAGCTTTATATGCTTATAATGTTTATCAAATTGAAGGAGAAGGAAGAACCTTATTCTCAAATATTGATGGAGATGAAGATACTATAATGGGCTTGCCTATCAAAAAAATTAAGGAATATTTGGAACTACAAAAATGAAAAAACTTCTGTAATTAATGAAAAAATTTTTAGTAATAGGTAATCCAATTGAACATTCTTTATCTCCAAAGTTGCATAATTATTGGATAAAAAAAAATAGTTTAGATGCAATCTATGGGAAACTTGAAACCTATGACAATGATTTATCTGAACTATGCAAATCTATCAAAAAGGGAGATTTGGATGGTTTAAATGTTACTGTTCCTTTTAAAAAATCTATAATACCTCACTTAGATATTTTAAGTAGTAATGCAATAAGGACACAGTCTGTAAATACTATCTCGTTGAATAAAGGTCATTTAATTGGAGATAACACTGATATTAACGGGTTTGAATTAAGTATCAGAAAATTGAATTATGATGTTAGTGACAAGATAGTTCTGATATTAGGTGCTGGAGGGGTTGTGCCGTCAATAATTTTTTCATTGTTAAGGATGAAAGTATCAAAAATATTTTTGAGTAATAGAACTAAAAAAAAGGCTGAAAATTTAAAAAATTTATTCAACGAGATTAATATTCTGGAATGGGGTGAACTACCAAAGTTTGATATGATAATAAATGCAACTACTTTAGGTTTAAACAACTCAGATAAATTTGGCATAAACTTTTTTCAGGCTGGTCAAAATAAGCTGTTTTATGACGTCATATATGCACCATTTCAAACAGAGTTTTCAGAGGCAGGAAATGCAAAGGGCAATTCAATTGAAAATGGTCTAAATATGTTTTTATTTCAGGGCCAACAAGCTTTTAATATTTGGCATAATGTTGAACCAGAAATAAACAAAGAATTAATTGAATTTCTAAAAAAGTGAAATTATGAGATGTAAAATTAAAAATGATTAGAGTTGGGATAATTGGCGGTATAGGTTCAGGAAAATCATTTATTTCAAAACTATTTGGATACCCAGTATTTAATGCAGATAATCAAGTAAAATTAATTTACAGAAAAAATAAAAAATGTTTCACCAAATTAAGAAAAAAATTACCAAAATTTATTAAAACATTTCCAATTAGAAAAAGAGAGCTTATATTTGCTGTTAGTTCAAATAGAAAAAATCTTAAAATAATATCCTCCATTGTTCACCCTTTGGTAAGAAAAAATATGAAAAGTTTCATAATGAAAAACAAAAAGAGTAAAATGATTATTCTCGATATTCCCTTATTAATTGAAAATAAACTAAATAAAAAAAATGACATAATAATTTTTATTAACTCTAAAAAATCTAAAGTTACCGATAGATTAAAAAAAAGACCTAATTTTAATGAAGAATTGATTAAGAGTTTAAAAGAAAATCAACTTATCATTTCTAAAAAAAAAAAGTTAGCTGACTATGTCATTAATAATAATTTTTCTGCACATATAATGAAAAAAAAAGTTAAACTAATTAAAGAAGAAATTTTGAATGAAAGAAATAGTTCTAGATACTGAAACAACTGGTTTATCTGTTAGAGATGGCCATAGAATTGTAGAAATTGGCTGTATTGAACTTGATAATTTAATACCAACAAAAAACATATTCCATTTTTATTTAAATCCTGAAAGAAAAGTATCACAAAAAGCATTCGAAGTTCATGGATACTCAGATGAATTTTTATCTTCCAAGCAAAAGTTTGTTGAAATTGCAGATGATTTTATAAAATTCATTAAAGACAAAAAAATTATTATTCACAATGCAGAATTTGATATTGGACATTTAAATAACGAATTATCATTAATAGGAAAGCCGAAAATAAATAATTCAAATGTTATTGATACCTTGGAATTGGCTAGGAATAAATTTCCTGGTTCTGGGATAAGTTTAGACGCATTGTGTAAAAGATTTAGAATAGATAACTCTAAAAGAGCAAAACATACTGCTTTAATTGATTGTGAGTTACTTGCAAAAGTATACATAAACCTGATTGACCAAAGAGAACCAACTTTAAATTTACTTGATGATAGTATTAATACACCTCTAGCAAGTGAAAGCCAATTAGATTACTTTAAAAAAGTTATTATCCCAAGTGAGGAAGAATTATTAAACCATAAAAATTTCTTAAAAAAAGATTTAAAAAAAAATTATTTTTAGTTTAGTCTAGCTTTATACAAACCCTCAAAGTCTATTTTTTTTCCAAATTTTAAATCTGGTAAGCCTGCCTCCCTTAAAATTGTTAGAAATTTTTTCTCTAATTCAGGGTAAATTCTAATTTGCAAGTCACATAAAACTATTTTTTCTAATTCATCCTTCTTAATTTCTAAGTCTAAAATATCTATTACAGTAGCATATTTAATTTGAAAAATTCCTTTGTCCTTTTTTTTATTTTCATTTTCATAAGTTAGGGTGGTTAAAATTTCTATCATTTTTCTTTTAAGAGGTTTTGAATTTATGTTAACTTTCATTTTATATTCTGGAATAGTATTTCTCACAGTCACCAGTGTTTCAGGGCTTGGTATTTCAATTGATAAATCTTGTATATAACTTACAATAATTTTATATTTATTTTCCATCTTTATCCTCTATATCTTCATATTCACCTTCAATAAAATTTTTTTCTTTACTTTTATTTTTTGGTGAATTTTTTTTTGAATATTTACTTAGGATAACTTTTCTAGTAAGTGGAAAAATAAAAAGGATCCCTATTATGTCTGTTGCAAACCCGGGCAATATTAATAGTAAAGCTGCAAAAGCAATTGCAGCACCTGAAATTATCTCATAAAGAGGTAGCTCATTTTTAACTAATTGGGACATACCTGATTTTAAAGTATTAAAACCTTCATATCTTGCGTACCAAATACCAACAATTGCAGTCGACAATATTAGCAAAATAGTGTTTAAAGCTCCAATTTGAGAGCCAACTTTTATGAATAAGTAGATTTCAATTAGGGGGATACCTAAAATAAGAATTATTGCTGTGTTCATTTGTCTATAATGTAAATTGCAGGTTGAAATTAATCAACATAGTAAATATTATTAATATATGAGTTATAGCTTCGAGTATATCGATATAATATTATTAGCAATGATAGCAGGTTTTATTTTCCTAAGATTAAGAGGTATTTTAGGTAAAAAAACAGGCTTTGAGGAAAATATTAATTCAAGCTTTCCTCACGAGGTTCCTGAAACTAAAAGTTCACCCGTTTTAAATGCTGAAACCTTTGATGATGCAGCTAAAAAAGATTTCTTAAACGGCGCAAAAATAGCTTATGAAAGTATAATCACAAGCTTCTCCAAAGGGGATTTAAAATCAATAAAAAATCTTTTAGCAAAAAATGTATACGATCAATTCGATGAAGCAATCAAGGATAAAAAAGCAAGAAATGTAACTTCTGAAACTACTTTTATTGGAATTAGTTCAGCCGAAATAAAAGAGCATAATCAAAATAAAAATATGCTTGAAGTTAGTGTTGAATTTGTGAGTGAAATTATATCTTGCATTAAAGATAAAGATAATAAAATTATTTCCGGCGATGCCCAAAAAGTTAAAAAAGTTCTAGATACTTGGAAATTCACAAAAGATAGCACGTCAAAAAATCCTAACTGGTTAATAGTAGACACCCAAGCTTAGTTGATTAAAAAAATATCAGATAAAGATGAACAAGATTGGCAAAACTTTATAAATAGTTCTGATAAATTAGAAAATAAAGATCAAAAAATATTTAAACCAGCTAAGAGATATATCGAAAAATCAATTGATTTACACGGTTATACTTTAGAAGAAGCTAACCAAAAAATGACTTCATATATAGAAGAATGTTTTATTAATGGAGTAAACAAAATTAATGTAATCACAGGAAAGGGTCTAAGATCAAAAAATTTAAATGATCCTTATCAATCTAGTAATTTGAGCATATTAAAATACTCAGTACCTAATTTTATTAAAGGTAGTGATCATTTAATGAACAAAATTATAAGTATTGATTTTGAGGCTGTTGAAAATCCATCCGTTGGAAATTTTAATATTTTTTTAAGAAAAAAAAAATAAAAATTATAAAATAAATTTTGAAAGATCTGCGTCTTTTACAAGTTCACCAATATTTTTCTTAATATAATCCGAGTCTATACTGATCTTTTCACCAGCTCTATCTGTTGCTGTAAAACTAATTTCATCTAAAACTCTTTCGATTATAGTATGCAGTCTTCTAGCACCAATATTTTCAACTGTTGTATTTACTTCGCTTGCAATTGTTGCAATTGTATCAATTCCATCTTCAGTAAATTCTAAATCTACATTTTCAGTTTTAAGTAAAGCTTTATATTGTTTGATTAAACTATTGTCTGGCTCTTTTAAAATTCGCTTAAAATCCTCACTATTCAACGCATCTAGCTCAACTCTGATCGGTAATCTTCCTTGAAGTTCAGGTAAAAGATCTGATGGCTTTGCTAGTTGAAAGGCTCCTGAGGCTATAAACAATATGTGATCTGTTTTTATTGGACCGTATTTTGTACTGACAGTTGTTCCTTCAATTAGAGGTAGCAAGTCTCTTTGAACACCTTCTCTTGAAACATCTCCACCAACTCTATCAGTTCGTGCTGAAATTTTATCTATCTCATCTAAAAATACGATACCATTGTTCTCAGTTGTATTTTTTGCAGATTTAATAATTTTGTCTTGTTCTATTAATTTATCAGCTTCTTCGTTTAGTAATATTTCATGAGACTCTTTTACTGACATTTTTTTTTTCTTAGCTTTTTGACCCATTGATTTACCAAGCATGTCTGAAATGTTAATCATTCCAACGTTTGCACCAGGCATACCAGGAATTTCGAATGATGGCATTCCACCACCACTCTCAGTTACAGCTATTTCAATTTCATTATCATCTAAATCACCATCTCTTAATCTTTTCCTAAAACTTTCTCTAGTTGCAACACTTGCTTTATTACCTACTATTGCATCTAGAACTCTATCCTCCGCTAATTTTTGTGCCTTAGCGTGAACTTCTTTTCTTTTTTTCACTTTCTCCATTGCAATAGCAATTTCTAAAAGATCTCTTATAATTTGTTCAACATCTCTTCCAACATAACCTACTTCAGTAAATCTAGTCGCCTCAACTTTCACAAACGGTGCCTCAGCTAATTTTGATAATCTTCTAGATATTTCTGTTTTACCAACTCCTGTTGGTCCCATCATCAAAATATTTTTTGGTAGCACTTCATCTTTCATATCACCTTCTAAAGCTTGCCTTCTCCATCTATTTCTTAAAGCAATTGCAACAGCTCTTTTTGCATTATTTTGTCCAACGACAAATCTATCTAATTCAGAAACAATTTCTCTTGGAGATAATGAATTTTGAATATTATTTTTTTCTTTTTTTACTTTAGCGTTTGGCAGAGTTGTAACGTTTGATTTTTCCATATTAAATTTTCTCTATGTTGCAATTATCATTTGTGAACACGCATATTTCAGAAGCAACTTTAATTGCTTTTTTTGCAACCTCTTCTGCCGACAAATCTGTATCCATTAATACTTTTGCTGAGGCTAGTGCATAATTTCCCCCAGATCCAATTCCAATTACATCACCTTCAGGCTCTAAAACATCACCTGTTCCTGAAATAATGAAACTATTTTCTTTATCACCAACAGCCATTAAGGCTTCTAATCTTCTTAAATACTTATCTGTTCGCCAATCTTTAGCTAATTCAACAGCTGCTCTTGCTAGATTTCCAGCATGTTTTTCTAGTTTAGACTCTAATCTTTCAAATAATGTTAAGGCATCTGCTGTAGATCCAGCAAAACCTGCGATCACATTTCTTTTCTCAATCTTACGAACTTTGTTAGCAGTTTTCTTAATTACTGTATTTCCCATGCTAACTTGCCCATCACCAGCAACTACTACTTCATTGTTTTTTCTTACTAATACTATTGTTGTCATGGATTATAGATGGATACTAAATCTTATAGTTCAAGACCAAGCCTAGAATTATTGCCATAATTGAATAATAGATATATACCTTTTTCAAACTATGAAACGTAAAGCCAAAATAAGTAGAAAAACAAAAGAGACTAATATCAGTGTTGATTTAAACATTGATGGTAAGGGTAAGTACAAAGTTGACACAGGCATAGGATTTTTAGATCACATGCTTGAACAATTATCAAAACACTCTTCGATGGATATGAATATTAAAGCAAAAGGTGATACGCACATTGATCTTCACCACACAACTGAAGATACGGGAATTGCAATTGGTGAATGTTTGAAAAAAGCATCTAAAAAATTTGTTGGTATTAAAAGATATGCGCATGCAATGATACCAATGGATGAAACATTAACTAGAGTTGCAATTGATGTTTCAAACAGACCTTATTTAATTTGGAAAGTAAAATTGAAAGTAGAAAAATTAGGTGAGATGGATACAGAATTATTTAAAGAGTGGTTCCAAGCTTTTTCACAAGCTGCAGGAATTACTTTACATGTTGAAAATATTTACGGCGATAACAGCCACCACATAATCGAATCTTGCTTTAAAGGATTAGCACGATCATTAAGAGCTGCTTTAGAAATGGATCCAAGAAATAAAACTACAATACCTTCTACAAAAGGTTCATTATAAATTTAATGAATGTCACAATTGTTGACTACAATTCAGGCAATATAAGTTCGGTCATCAATTCGTTTAAAGAAGTTGCAAAAGATAAAGTAAATATTGAAGTAACATCAGATCTTACAATAATAAAAACTAGCGATAAAGTTGTATTACCAGGACAAGGCTCTTTTAAAAGCTGTATTGATGGACTTAATAGTATTAATGGTTTGATTGAAACATTAAATGAATTTGCAATTCAAAATAAAAAACCACTTCTTGGAATTTGTGTTGGGCTTCAAATGTTTGCAGATATTGGTTATGAAGAAACTGAGACTAAAGGCTTAGGTTGGATTTCAGGTAAAGTTTCTAAAATTGATAACCAAGGCGGTAAATTTAAGCTTCCACACATTGGTTGGAATGAAATTAATATTAAGAAAGAAAGTAAGATTTTTAAAGGTATAGAAAATAATTCTCATATGTACTTCGTTCACAGTTATGAGTTTGTACCTGAGGATAAATCTGTAATTTCAGCAACAACTGATTACTCATCTAATGTTGTCTGTGCTGCTGAAAAGGAAAATATCTTTGGTACTCAATTTCACCCTGAAAAAAGTGATAAAATAGGACTTAAAATAATAGATAATTTCATAAATTTATAATCATGTACTTTAAAATATCCAAATTGCTGAGTTTTTTCTTAATTAGTTTTCTTCTTTCTACCCATTTATCAGCTGATGGTCACAAAACAAAATTTAAAGATATCAAAGGTTTTAAAAAACAATTTATTTCTATGCATAAAAAAAAGGTAAATAGAATTATAGAAGTAAAAAAATCAGATGGTTACCCTGTTTATGAAGGTAATACTAGTATCCAATTTACAGTAAACAGAGAAGATGCAGGTTGTGGAACAGGTAAAGCACAAACAACTCAAATTAAATGTGATGGGAAAGGAAATCGAAGTAGACAAGAGTTACATTTAGGTAATATGAAATTAAAAAATAAAGAATATATTTATGAGTATGCAGTATATTTTGATGAAAATTATGAACCTCTAGAAAAAGGTGCGGTTGTTATTATTGGTCAAATGCATACTGACAATAAAGCTAAGGGTTGTCATAGTTGTTGCCATTTTTGGTTTCAGGATTTTAAATATAAAGGTGAACGCTATTATAGCTGGGCAAGTAAAGCAGCCTATTCGTCTGAGCCAGTAGTTATAGGAAAAATTTCAGACCTCAAAGGAAAATGGACACATATAAAATTTCATGTTTTATGGAAACTAGACAATACAGGAAGATTTAAAATTTATAAAAATGATGAGGTAATAGCAGATCTAAAAAATGTAAAAACTCTTGCAGATACATGTACTGGTGGTTATATGAAAATGGGAATATATAGACACAGAACAATAGGATATTGGAATTCCGATTGGGAAAGTTTGCAAGATCAAAGAGTATATCTAGATAGTATAATTCTTAGAAAACCAAAAAAAGATGAAAAGTTTGAGAAAAATAAATGAAGATATTTCCAGCAATAGACATCAAAGATAGAAAATGTGTGAGGTTAATTAAAGGAGACTTTGATAATAAAACTGAGTATGAAATGTCTCCAGTTGATCAAGCTGGTAAATATATAGAACACGGTTTTAAAAATTTGCATATAGTTGATTTAGATGGAGCACTAACAGGGGAGACTGTTAATATTGATATTATTGAGGAAATTGTTGGTAAATTTGATCTTAAAATTGAAATAGGTGGAGGTGTAAGAAATTTTGAAAGTATTCATAAGTATGTTGATGCAGGAGTTGAGAAAGTAATTTTAGGAAGTGCAGCAATAAAAGACAAAAATTTTTTAAAAGAAGCTTGCCAAAAATTTCCAGATAAAATTGCTTTAGGTCTAGATGCTAAAGACGGATATTTATCTGTATCTGGCTGGAAAGAAAATTCTAATTTAAAAACCATAGAATTTTTAAAAGACGTAAATGAGTATGGTGCTAGCAGATTAATTTATACAGATATAAATAGAGATGGAATGAAATTAAGCCCAAACTTTGAAGAAACAGAAAATGTAGCTAATAATTCAAACTGTCCAGTAATTATATCTGGAGGTGTTTCATCAATAGATGATATTAAAAAGGCTAAAGAATTAGGTAATAAAAATATTGAAGGAATTATCGTTGGTAAAGCTATATATGATGGTGATATTAAATTAGATGAACTTGCAAAAGAAATAAATGCTTAAAAATAGAATTATACCCTGTTTAGATGTTAAAAATGGAAGAGTTGTAAAAGGTATTAACTTTGTTGATTTACAAGATGCAGGAGACCCAGTAGAGCAAGCTAAAATTTATAGCGATGGTGGAGCTGATGAAATTTGTTTCTTAGATATCACTGCTTCAAATGAAAATAGGGATACCATTTATGAAGTAGTTAAAGATACTTCTAAAAAATGTTTTGTACCTTTAACTGTTGGTGGCGGTGTTAGAAGTGTAGAAGATATTAGTAAACTTTTAAACCACGGGGCTGATAAAGTTTCAATTAATACAGCCGCAGTACAAAATGCTGATGTTGTAGTTCAAAGTTCAAAAAAATTTGGCTCTCAATGTATTGTAGTTGCAATAGATGCTAAAAAAAATGTAGATAAATGGGAAATTTTCACTCATGGTGGACGAAAAAATACTGGAATTGATGCTTTAGAATTTGCAAAAAAGATGGAAGAGAGTGGAGCAGGCGAGTTGTTAGTCACCTCAATGGATAGAGACGGTACTCAGGTAGGCTATGACATTGATCTTATGTCTAAAATTTCTTCAATGGTAAACATACCTACAATAGCATCAGGGGGAGTTGGTGATCTTGATCACTTAGTTGATGGCATCAAATTAGGCAATGCTAGTGCGGTTTTAGCAGCATCTATATTTCACTATGGTAAATATTCTGTCAAAGAAGCTAAAGAATATTTGGACTCAAAAGGAATACCTGTTAGGATTTGAGATGCTAAATACCCTTGAGAGCCTATTTAAACTTGCAAGAGAAAGAAAATCTTCACCAGTTGATGGATCTTATACCAATAAACTTTTGAGTAATAAATCTTTGAGTAAAGCAAAAGTTTTAGAAGAAATAAATGAATTGATAGAGGCAGTAGATGAAGATACAAATAAAATTCATGAGGCTGCAGATGTGTTTTATCATCTAGCCATGTATCTTGAAGCAAATAATATTAAGATTGAAGATGTAATGAATGAATTGGAAAAAAGAAAAAAATGAGCTATAAATTTTATAAACCTGCAAGATCAAGATTACAAAGAAGCGAATTAGCAGTTCCAGGTTCATCACCTAAAATGTTTGAGAAAGCTCTTAGTTCTGCAGCAGATTATGTTTTTTTAGATTTAGAAGATGCAGTCTCTCCTAATGATAAAATTACTGCTAGAGCAAATGTTATTAAATCTTTGAATGAAATGGATTGGAGAGGTAGTGGCAAAACTATTTCAGTACGAATAAATAGTTTAGATACTCATTATATGTATTCAGATCTAATTGAGATAGTTGAACAAGCTGGAGAAAATGTAGATACAATTTTAGTTCCAAAAGTAGGAACTGCAAGTGACGTTTACATGGTTGACTGTTTGTTAACTCAAATTGAAACAAATAAAAAATTAAAAAATAAAATTGGAATTGAGTGTTTAATTGAAACTGCATTAGGAATGTCGAATATTAAAGAAATTGCAACCTCAAGTGAAAGATTAGAGGCATTACATTTTGGTGTTGCAGACTATGCTGCTAGTTTAAGAGCTAGAACCACTGTTATAGGTGGTCTTAATGAAAATTATCCAGGTGACCAGTGGCATCATGGTTTATCAGAATTAGTAATGACTTGTAGAGCATATGGCATAAGAGCAATTGATGGACCGTTTGGAGATTTTAATGATCCAGATGCATATACAGCAGCTGCTAAAAGAGGTGCTGCAATTGGTATTGAGGGTAAATGGGCAATACATCCCTCACAAATTGAATTAGCTAACAACGTATTCTCTCCACCAGAAGCAGAGGTTACTAAGGCTAAGAGGATCTTAGAAGAGCTGGAAAAGGCTGCTGAAGAGGGTAAAGGGGCTGCCCAGCTTGATGGCAGGATGATAGATGCTGCATCAGCTAGAATGGCTGAAAATATTGTAAATATCGACAAGTTAATCCATAATAAATAAATAAAATTATGGACATTCACGAATATCAAGCAAAGAAAATACTTTCAAACTTTGGAGTAACAATTCCTAGAGGTGGAATTGTTTATAGTCCGGAGAATGCTGAGAATAAAGCTAGAGAAATTGGCGGATCAAGATGGGTTGTCAAAGCTCAAATACATTCTGGCGCTAGAGGAAAAGCTGGAGGGATAATTGTTTGTAATACTCCATTAGAAGTTGCTCAAGCGACAGATAAATTACTAGGAAAAAAATTAGTTACAAATCAAACAGGACCTGAAGGAAAAATTGTAAACAGAATTTATATTGAAGAAGCAACAGATATTGAAAAAGAGTTATATTTAGGATTGGTTTTTGATAGAAGCTCAGAAAGTATTATGGTTGTTGCATCGACAGAAGGTGGAATGAGTGTTGAAGAAATTTCAAAGGAAAAACCAGAAACAATTATTAGATCTAAAATTGAAGTTGCGGTTGGAATGCAAAATTTTCAAGCTAGAGAATTAGCATTTGGTCTTGGTATAGAGCCAGACTTAATTAGAAGAGCTTCTGATACTATTATTGGATGTTATAAAGCTTTTAGTGAATTAGATGCAACAATGGTTGAAGTAAATCCATTGGTCATTTCAAAACAAAAACAAATTTTAGCGTTAGACTGTAAAATGAGTTTTGATAACAACGCAATGTTTAGAAGAAGTCAAGTTTCTGAGCTAAGAGATAAAACTCAAGAAGACTCAAAAGAAATTTTTGCATCAGACAGAGGCTTAAATTATGTCAGTTTAGATGGAAACATAGGTAACATTATTAATGGCGCTGGTCTTGCTATGGCATCCATGGATATGATTAAATTAGCTGGAGGAGCTCCTGCAAATTTTTTAGATGTAGGAGGAGGAGCAACGCCAGAAAAAATAGTTAAAGCTTTTAAATTAGTTACAATGGATGAAAAAGTTAAAGTAATTCTTGTAAATATTTTTGCTGGTATCAATAGATGTGATTGGGTTGCAGAGGGAATTGTAGATGCATTAAAAAAAATTGAAATTAAAGTTCCATTAGTTATTCGTTTAGCAGGCACCAATGTAGAAAAAGGAAATAAAATCTTAAAAGAGAGTAAAATAAATTATATAGAGGCAAACACTTTAGAGGATGCAGCGAATAAAGCAGTTGCAGCACTAAATAAATAAATCATGACTGTACTCGTAGACAAAAATAGTAAGATAATTATTCAAGGTTTTACAGGTAAAATGGGCTCTTTTCATGCAGATGAGATGATAAAATATGGCTCAAACGTAGTAGGTGGAGTAACACCAGGAAAAGGGGGCTCTAAGCATCTAGATTTACCAGTATTTAACACAGTTAAAGATGCTGTGAATGAAACAGGTGCTGATGCATCTATTTTATTTGTACCCCCAGCTTTTGCAGCTGACTCAGCAATGGAAGCAGCTGATGCCGGAATTAAAATATGTGTAGCTATAGTTGACGGAATACCTTCTCACGACATGATAAAAATAAAAAGGTATATGAGACGATACACAAAAAGTTCTAAAATGACATTAGTTGGACCAAACTGTGCTGGAATTATTAGTCCTGGAAAATCAATGTTGGGTATTATGCCAGGACATATTTATAAAGAAGGAAAAGTCGGAATTATTAGTAGATCAGGTACATTAGGTTATGAAGCCGCTCAACAACTTAAAAATTTAAATATAGGTGTTTCAACAAGTGTAGGTATCGGAGGAGATCCAATAAATGGAAGTTCTTTTAGAGATATAATTGAAAAGTTTGAAACAGATGACGAGACCGATGCAATATTAATGATTGGTGAAATTGGTGGCCCCCAGGAAGTAGCTGCAGGAGAATTTGCAAAAGAAAATATGAAGAAACCAGTTATAGCATATATAGCCGGATTAACCGCACCAAAAGGAAGAGTAATGGGTCATGCAGGAGCAATAGTCTCAGCTTATGGAGAAAGTGCGATTGAAAAAGTTGAAATTTTAAAAGAGTGTGGAATTACAATTTCTAAAAACCCATCAGTTATGGGTGATACAGTAAAGTCAGTTCTAGAAAAAATGTAATCATGAGTTACGATAATAACAATATATTTGCAAAAATATTAAGAAACGAGATACCTTGTAATAAAATTTATGAGGACGAGTTTGTTTTATCCTTTCATGATATAAATCCTCAAAAAAAAATTCATGCGTTAGTAATTCCAAAAGGAAAATATGTCGATTTAGACGATTTTAGTCAAAATGCATCTCCCGAAGAAATGGTAGGACTGTTGAAAGGTATAAATATTGTAGCAAAGAAATTAAATATATCTGTTGATACTGGCAGAGGATATAGAGCGCTCACAAACATAAGCGAGGATGGGGGACAAGAAGTTCCACATTTACATTTTCATTTGTTTGGTGGAGAGAAAATCGGTAAAATGGTCTCGTGAGAATAAATGTAAATAGAAGCTTTTTAGAAATAAATTCAATAGGAGACCTAAATCGTTCAAAAAGCCCCGGACCTAGCTTTAAAATTATTGAAGTAAATCCACCAGATTTCCAATTAAACAAATTTTTTTATAAACAAATTGGAAAAAAACATAGATGGATAGATAGATTATCATGGGGTGATAATAAATGGATCGAGTATGTTGAAAATCCAAGAATAAAAACCTTTATTTTAAAGGATAATTCCAATCTAGCTGGATATTATGAAACCATCCAAGATCTTGTCAATAATCATTCCGAAATAGCATATTTTGGTATCTTAGAGGAATATTTTGGAAAAAAATGTGGTGGCTATCTTCTTTCTGAGGCTATTAAAAAATTATTTGAGAATGGAATGTCAAGAGTTTGGCTTCACACCTGTTCACTGGACCATGAAAATGCAATTAAAAATTATTTAGCTAGAGGAATGCAAGTATTTAAATCTGAAAAGATAAATGTTGAGCTTAATTAATATATTTTTGTATTGAAAAAATTTTTTCTTCAACATCAATGTTAATATTTATATCACTTAAAAAAGTTTGTATTAGATTTTGATAGATATCTTTGGTTTCCCAACCCATTAAATCTAAACTTTCTTTATCAAAAAAAACCTTAATTAAATTTTTTTCATATTCAAAATTGAAGACATAATAAAAAGGATAATTTTTGTCATCTTCAGCCTCATTCATTTTTGAAATTAAAAATTTTTTATCAAGTATAAAATTTAAAGGTGTTTTATCTAGAGGATATCTATAGTAATTTTTAATTTTATCTGAATTGATAATTAAGGATTTACCGTTTGAAACTAGTATTTTGTTATAAATATCATGATATTTACAAAAAATTTTCTTAGGGTATAAAATTATACATTCTCCCTTTTCAATATTATTATTATCTATCCGCTGTGTAAATTTGAATTGAAGAGAATTTATATTTTCTAAGTGATTTATAATTTTTTGATTTGAAGAACTTTGTACATTAATATTAAAAAAAAAAATAAAAAAAAAAATTAAATATTTTTTCATTTAAGCACCTCTCTTTTGCCAACATGATTAGCTTGACTTACCTCTCCGTTTGCCTCCATTTGATCAACTATCCTTGCTGCTCTATTATAACCAATTTGTAACTTTCTTTGTAAAAAAGATGTAGATGCTTTTCTTTCAGATTTGACTATTTCAAGAGCTGTATTATATAATTCATCTAGATTTTCATTATCTTTTGAATCACTATTATTCTCTTTTTCATCTACAAAATTGAGAATTTCATCTACATAATCTGGTTCAGCTTGATTTCTTAAAAAACTATTTATTTTTTCTATTTCCTCTTCTGATACAAATGGTGCATGAATTCTAGTCATTCTGTTCGCAGAAGTCATATAAAGCATGTCACCTTTTCCAAGTAGCTGCTCGGCACCTTGTTCACCAAGTATAGTTCTACTATCTATTTTTGAAGTTACTTGAAATGATATCCTAGTTGGAAAGTTAGCCTTTATTGTTCCTGTGATTACGTCAACACTAGGTCTCTGCGTTGCCATAATAATATGAATACCTGCAGCTCTAGCCATTTGTGAAAGTTTTTGAATGTAATTTTCTATATCTTTTCCAGCAACCAGCATTAAATCAGACATTTCGTCAACAATTACAACGATATATGGCATAGAAATTTTGTGTTTATCGTTGTAACCGTCTATATTTCTCACTCCAACCTTGGTCATTAATTTGTATCGATTTTCCATTTCTTTGACCACCCAACCTAAAACTGAAGCAGCTCTTTTTGCTTCTGTAATAACTGGACATAACAAATGTGGAATTCCCTCGTATGTCGATAGTTCTAACATTTTAGGATCAATCAATATAAATTTACATTTTTCTGGAGAGTGTTTGTATAAAAGTGATAAAATAATTGTATTTATACAAACTGATTTTCCTGATCCAGTAGTACCAGCTATAAGTAAGTGAGGCATTATACTTAGATCTCCTATTATAGGCTGACCCGAAATACCTTTTCCAAGTGCAATTGGCAATTTTACATCTTTTTTTTTAAAATTAGAGTCAGAAATTATTTCGTTTAAAAATACATTTTCTCTTAAAGGCTTGGGTAATTCAATACCTATGGTATTACTTCCAGGGATAGTAGCAATTCTAGCGGACTCAGAGCTAGTATTTCTTGCAATATCTTCTGAAAGATTAATAATTTTTGATACTTTAACACCAGGTGCTGGTTCAAATTCATACAAAATAACTACTGGACCTTGACTAACTTTTTTAACCTTTCCTTCAACTCCAAAATCTAATAATATTTTTTCTAAAGTTTTTTCATCAATCCTATTTTCTGCGAAATTTCTATCTTTTTTGGATGGAATTTTTAGAAAATTTATTGAAGGTAATTTATATTTTATAGTTTGTTTATTGGATGGTGTTATGTTTTTATCAAAAATAAAATTTTCTTGAACTCTAGTTTCATTATTGATGTAATCATTTTCATTCATGAAATTTTCTTTATGATTCTCAACTACTATTCTAGGAGCTAATTTATTTGATTTAGTAAAAAAAGAAATTAGGTATTTTATGGACTTAAACTTAAAATTAATACTTAAAAGAAAAAAAATGAGTATAAGAATTACTAAAATTATATAACTTATTTTGTGATTTAAATTTATTAAACTTATTAAAAAAGTTTCTTCAAATAAGTTACCTAAAAATCCATTATTACCATTTATTGTAAGCCAAAATGTTTCAGTATGGAAAACGGTAAAAAATAATGCTCCAGTAATTGAATATAAAATTATGAAAAATAAACTTTCAATTATCTGTAAAATTTTTTTATCAATTATTACTGACAAGGATATAAAAAAAAATGAAATTGGTATTAATAATGAAGTTAAACCAATTGACTGATATAAAATATCAGAAGCATAGCTACCTTTTGAACCTAGTAAATTTTTTATCTCAACACTTTCTGAAAAAATAAAATTTGGGTCTTCAGGCGAATAACTAGCTAATGATATAAGGAGTAATACTGATAAAACCAACAAAACTACCCCTGAAAGCTCTGATAATCTTCGAAAGAGAAAATTAGCTGTTTTATCAACGAAATTTTTTATTTTCATATTGTAATTAATGATTTGTCACTTTGTATCATTTAATTTTTGTTGATAAAATTAAATAATATTATGAATATTTGCTTATTAGGAAACAATCTAACAAACCTTGTTTTAGCAAATATATTTCTAAGTAAGAAGATTAATGTCGATATTGTATCTCTAGCTTCTGCACCGGCGTTAAAAAATACAATTAGAACAATTGCAATCTCCAGCGAAAATTACAAATTTTTAAAAGAAAATATTCAAAACTTTAAAAATTTAGGTTGGCCAACAACAAGAATTAAAATCTATTCTGAGAGGAATAGATCTTCTGAATTATTTGAGTTTAAAAATAAAAATCAAAATAATTTTTATTTATTAAAATATATTGAATTTTATAACTTATTAAAAAAAAATAAATTTCTCAAATTTGTTAAATATAAAAATTATAGTTTTGAAACAATTAAAAAAAAAAATTATAATTTAATTATTAATTCTGAACATAATAATTTAATTACTAAAAAATTTTTCTTCAAAAAAATAGAGAGGAATTATAAATCTTTAGCACATACTACAATTATTGATCATAAAAAAATTAATAATAAAATAGCAATACAAATTTTTACAAATTGTGGGCCATTAGCATTTCTTCCATTATCTGATTCTCAAACTTCAGTAGTATTTTCAAATAACTCAAATAAATTGATTAATAAGAAAGAATTTTTGGAAATTATAAACAAATATAATCACAAATATTTTGTAAAAAAAATTAGCAATATTGAATCATTTGGTATTAAATTCTCTCATTTAAGAAATTATGTTTATAAAAATATTTTATCTTTTGGAGATTTAATACATAAAGTTCATCCATTGGCAGGCCAAGGTTTTAATATGACTATAAGAGATATAAAATCCCTATCTTTTATTTTGGATGAAAATATAAAATTGGGTATTGACGACGGAGAAATCATAGCTCAAAAATTCCAGGAAAATAACAAACATGTAAACTTTATGTATGGTGTTGGAATAGACTCAATTAATTCTTTTTTTAAACTTGATAACAAATTAAAAAATAATCTGTCTGAGCCTATATTTAAAATTCTTAAGGGTAATAAATTTTTAAATAATTACGCTACATTTTTTTCAAATTAGCTTACTTTAAATAAATTAATTTACTGTAATGTTTTATTATTAAAGTTGTCTAAAATATAAGTATTTAGGATTTCTTCTAATCTCTCTTTTCTCATGTTTAAGTCTTTGCTTTCAAGTAATACTTGCTTTTCTTCTAAAGAAAATGGGGATGCCATTGCGAGAGTGTTTATCGTTTGATCTAAACTCTGCTTTTCGATTTCTTTCCAATTAATTTCATATCCTTGTTTTTTAAATAGATCTTTTAAATTTTGAAAAATTAATTTTAAATCAGAAAATTTGATTTCATCTGATTTTTCTACTAAATCATTTGAAAATTCTTCATACTTTACTTCACACTCTCTATATAAATTTTCATTATTTACCTCTCCTATAATTTTAAATCTACAAATCCCATTCAAAATTATAAGATATCGTCCATCATCTGTCTCATTAAAGCTGGTTATTTTCCCAGCACAACCTATTCTATGCAAATCAGGTTTTTTTAATTCACCTGTTTTTTTGGGCTGAATCATGCCTATAATTCTGTTGCTTTTCATACTCTTATCAACCATTTGAATGTATCTTGGTTCGAATATATTTAAAGGTACTGTAGTTCTTGGAAAAATAATAAAATTGGATAATGGAAATACTGGTAATATTTTTGGCAATTCTTCTTTTTTCATAATTTTTAAAATATAACAAATAATTAATGAATTCAAATAAATTTAACAAAGAGAAAAAAAGTTTAATAACTTTTTTCAATAAAAAAAAATTTTTAGATGTAGTAAAGAATGGTACTAAATTAATTAAGCAAGAGCCTAATGATACACAAATTATCCGTATATTGGGGATAACTTCAATTAACATTCAAAATTTTATTGAGGCAGAAAAATATTTTAAAAAACTTTTGTTATTTGAAAAAAATGCAGACAATTATTACACATTAGGAAATATTCAAAAAAAAAATTATAAATTTCATGAGGCAGTTATATCTTTTGAAAATGCTATAAAAATAAATCCAAATTTTTCAGAGGCACATAATAATTTGGGTAATACAAAAAAATCACTTAATAAAAAAGATGAGGCAATTTATCATTATAAAAAAGCAATAAGCTTAAAAAATGAAAATATTGCAGCACTTATAAATTTATCTTCAATCTTAAAAGAAAATAATAATTATGATGAATTACTTGAGGTATATGAGAAAATTTTAAATTTAGATCCAAAAAATATAAAGACGCTTTACAATCTTGGAACAGCACATCTTTTTTTAGGAAATACCTCAAAAGCTAGAGAATATTTTGAAAATACAATAAAAATTGATCCATTTAATATTCCATCTTTCAGAAATTATGTTTCAACACTTAAGATAGATGAGTCAAATAGAATATTCAAGATTTTCAAAAATATGGATCTGTCTACTTTAAAATATGAAGATAAAGTTTTACTTTTAGATGCGTTAAGCAAATGTTATTTTGACATGGATAAAATTCAAAAAGCATTTGATTGTCTTGATAAATGTAATCTATTAAAAAAAGAAAATTCTAATTTCTCTATGAATGAACAAGAAAATATCTTTAATAAAATAAAAAATTTCTTCTTTGATATGGACAATAAAAATCTAGAATTTAATGACAAAATCAAAAGTATACCAATTTTCATTGTTGGTATGCCAAGATCAGGTACATCTCTTTTAGAACAAATTTTATCTACACATTCAAAAATTTATGGAGCTGGTGAACTTAATTATTTACAAAGAATAATTGATAAATCAGGGTTAGAAATACAAAATAATATTCAAGATTATTTTTATGAAATGAGAAAATATTACTATAGTCAAATTTCTAAAATTTCTAACTCTGATTTTATAATTGATAAATTGCCTTCAAACTTTAGATGGATTGGTTTTATTATTAAAGCATTTCCTGAGGCAAAAATTATACACATAAAAAGAAACCCAATGGCGGTTTGTTGGTCGAACTACAAAAATTTCTTTCTGGATAATGGTTTAGATTTTAATTTAAATCAAAGAGATGTTGCGGAATATTATTCAATGTACTTGGATTTAATGGATTTTTGGACAAAAAAATATAAAAAAAATATTCTAGATATTCATTATGAAATTTTTGTTAAAGACTTTGAAGCAAATACTAAAAAAATTTTAGATCACCTGAACTTGCAGTGGGAAGATCAATTATTACAGTATCAAAAGACTAATAGACCAGTCACTACAGCTTCACATCAACAAGTAAGAGAAAAAATAAAAATGAATACCTCGGAAGAATGGAAAAAGTATAAAAATTATCTTGAACCTATGCAGGAAGTTTTAAGAAATAAGAATATAAAATACTAAATATAATTTAATATCCAAGTTTCTTTAGATCATAATTAAATATATTATTTATTTTGTTTATTTGTTTTGGGGAAAGTAGATTTTGCCATTTATTCTCTTTACCTAAATAAAAAAAGTTTATTTTTTGTTTTTTATCATTCACTACTGCTTCTGGAAAACCTTCATCATTCTCTCTTTTTTTTAGTGCTTCGAAACTGACAGCGTCAATTATTTTGATAAGTCGATTGCTATCAATTTTTTCCTTTTTTTTCATGATTTTGTTTAAAAATTCTACAATTTTTTTAAATGTATTAAACGTATCATTTTCTAAATCTTCATATTTTATAAAAAGTAAATTGAATTGCTTTGTATGTAGCCAAGATTTGTAATGTTCAGACCATGAGTTTAAAAATGTAAAATTACCAAAGTTAGTCGGATCATTCTTTTTTAATAGAAATTTTTTTTTGTTAGTCATAAATTCTAAAGATTCATCGAATGTTAATTGATAATGATTAGATAAAGAAGTGACAACATTTCTAGGATCCCTAACAACATAAATTGCTCCTAAAGTATTTTTATTGTTTGTAAAAGGTATATTATTGATTTTTACAAGTGCTGCATGAGTTTTAAGAAATATCAATTCATTTTTCTGGTTGATATTTTTTTGAGCTAAATCCCAATTGTTTATTGCTGAGTTTATGTCATTGATTTTTTTGTTAAAGAATTTTTCATGTGGAAATTGCCGAATATTCTTTAGCATTTTAAAATCAAATTTATCATTACTACTTAAATAGTAAGTTGATATAAAAGTTCTAATCCAAGTATTACCACTTTTCGGATAGGAAGAAATCCAAACAATCATTATATCGTAAAATGCATATTGTGATTTGACCCAAAATGGTCTTTCAATGCAAATATTAATTTTTATATGCGGATATGCAGTTGCTGCATATGATTTAATTTATTCTGAATAAGTTTAAACTTTATTTTGATCCATTAGCTTATAAGTCTCAAAATTGTTGTTTTCTAAAAGTTATTTGATTTTTTAGTATTTGAGACAAAAAATTCGACGAGACGTTACTGATATAAATTTTTTCGAATGAATTGTCACCTACTATCTCAGCATAATCTAACCAATTTTTAATAATCAATACATCCGATAAATTAATTTTATTTATTGTTGGGTTGATTACTCTTTCGCTAACAGCAGGAGAATTGTCATCAATTAATTTCTCATACTTTTTCCATGATTTATCATAAGACATTTCTTGTTCGCCATTATAATTGATTTCTTTAAAATTAGGGTGTTTTTCATAATATTCAGTACATCCGTGCTTAATTTCAATTTTTTTATAATCAATTTTATTTTCAATTAATTTTTTCTCTGAAATTTTTAAAACTTTTTTTGCTTCCTCTAAACCCCTACAATAAATAAATCCTTTAAAATTTTCTTTGACATTACTTCTAGTTTCAACCATACATTTTCTAACATTATTATTTTCTAGATAATTTGAATTGAAAAGAAAAAATAGTTTAATCAGATTAGACACATTTTTTGTACTTATTTGAACCTTGTAACAACTAAAACAATATTCAGGTATAACGCTAAATTTATTAAAAACTTTAAAATGTCTTGCACAATTCAAATTTTCATTATTTCTTCTGAAAATTTCGGTTTTATTATAAATAATATTATGCTCCTCTTTACTTAAATCGTCTTTAATTATATCAATTAGTTTAATTATTACTTCATACTTTGGTATTTCATAAAATTTTTCTCCGCTGAAATGATTTAGTATTTTCTCATTTAACTTTAATAAATGGTTATTTTGATTTTTCTTTGGAACTATATAGTTCAAGATATCTATCATCATTATTTTACAATTATTATTTCTATTGTTTAAAAAAAGTGCATTTGTAAAACATTCAATTGCTTGCTCATAATTTCCAAGATGTAAATATGATGTACCAAGGTTTTGATAAGGTAGTTCTGCTTTATTATTAATTTCAATACATTTTTTAAAATAGGTTATGGTTTCTGTTATCCTACCAAGGTTGAATAATGATACAGCTAAATTGTTATAATCTTCAAAACTTGCCTCATTTTTCTCAACTATTTTATTGTGATAAGTAAGAGATTGTGTCCATTTTCCCGTAAGAAAATATATAGAAGCATAAAGTTTAATTTTAAACTTTTCAAACTCCTCTTTTTTTGGAAGATTGTTTAAAAGTTTAAGTGCTTCATTGAAATTTTTATTATTATAATTGATTACAATATCTTTAAATTCATTAGGAAAATTCATGATTAGTATACTTATTAATGATAGTATTTAAGATTGTATTATATTCAAGATATATTACATAATTCATTTAAATATCATTTTTTAAATGGATGATCATCACTATTTTTAATTTTAAATTTTTTCCAATCTTCGCTTAGTTTAATCTCTGTGCTTTGATGAATACATAACATATTACAAGAAATTATTTTAGGAAAAATATTCTTTCTATTTTTTAAAAAATTATTTGGATTGTATAGTGGTGGCAGATGCCAAAACATAATATACCCCATACCTTTTAGTTTTTCTATTAATGTTTTTGAAGTATTTAACTCATCATTTTCTAAATAAAGAAAAGGTTTGTATGTATCTATAATTTTCCTTGAACCCAAGATAATATTAAGCTCTTGTCCTTGCGCATCACATTTTATTAATTTTATTGGTTTTTTTTTCTTATTATCAACATAAAATAATTGATCTAAAGTTTTCACTGTTACACTTTCAGAATTTTGAAAATTATTTTCAAAAATTTTAGAATCTCCATAATTATTTATCATATTTTCATTAAAAATATTCATATAAGCCTCACCCTGTTTTGAAGAAATTGCTAATTTTAAAATTTTAACATTTTTTAACTTATTATCCTTAATATTTTCTAATAAAAGTTTATAGTTTTGAGATTGTGGTTCTATTGCATATACTAGGCCACCATTTAACACATGTTTTGCTAAAGGAATTGTATGGGTTCCTATGTTTGATCCTATCTCAATTATATTCTCATTATCTTTTACTAATTTTTTTAATAAAACAACCTCAGTTTCTGACCATTCTCCATATTCTGATAAACTTTTTCCAATGTACTCATCGTTTGTATAATAGGAGAAAACTCCATGCTTAAATATCTGTTTTTTTATATTACTCATTATAAGAATTTATCATATTTTTTTTGAGATCAATATTAATGGCTTAATAATTCAACAACACAAAATTATGAAAATTAAAATTTTAATTAGTTTTAAATAAATTCTAAGAAGTATTAATTTACTAGGTTACACAGCTCATCATAATTTAGTCAAATTTAATACTGCTTGCATTTCTAAAAATCGCTATCTATAATGTTTTTTAATAGGCGGGCATAGCTCAGTGGTAGAGCGTCTCGTTGCCAACGAGGTAGTCCACGTTCCTTTTGCAAGACTAATCAATCCTTATTCGACATGTAAATGTTTTCGGCCACACTGACGGCCACACTTCGACACAGAAAAGAAAAACTATGGTGAGTGGAATAAAATATAATTTTAATTAAACTGTTACAAATTTTTCATCTTGTTTTGATATCTTTCCATAAAAACAAAAAGGAATATATAATGATAAAATTTATCTTAGCAGGCCTTCTGGCCTCAACCGCATTTGTTAGCACAGTAAATGCAGACTTTAAAGAAATTGGGAAATTTGGAACACCAGCAAATAACCCTAGTGCAGAAGAAACATCAGCAGAAATAATTGCGGCAACAGCAGATGGCATGAAACTGGTATATAGCGATAGCCCTGCAAACGCATTAGGCATGATTGATATTACTGATCCAGCAAATCCGAAACCATTAGGCCACATGAATTTAGGTGGTGAACCAACTAGTGTTGCAATCAAAAATGGACAAGCATTTGTAGGTATTAATACTTCTCCAAACTATGTAGAGCCAAGTGGTCACTTATTAGTTGTTGATCTTGCCTCAGGAAAAGAAGTTACAAAAGTAGAACTAGGTGGACAGCCAGACTCGGTTGCAGTTAGTCCAGATGGAACTTTTGTGGCAGTAGCTATTGAAAATGAACGTAACGAAGATATCAACGATGAAAAAATTCCACAACTTCCAGGGGGTTTTGTGGCAATTATTAATTTAGCAGATAACAGTGTTACTAAAGCGGACTTAGTTGGTTTTTCAACTATTGCTCCTAACGATCCAGAGCCTGAGTTTGTTGATATCAATAATTTAGGTGAAATAGTTGTTACTATGCAAGAGAATAACTGGATGGCGGTTATTGATCGAAGTGGAAAAGTAATTTCAGAGTTTGATGCAGGACTAGTAACATTAGTAGGTATTGATAACAAAAAAGATGGTGAACTAAAGATGGTTGATACCATTGAGAATGTTCGTAGAGAACCAGACGCAGTTAAGTGGATTGACGATGATCATTTTGCAACTGCAAATGAAGGTGACTATAAACATGAAGCACCAGGTCAAGCGAAACGTGGTGGTAGTCGTGGATGGACAATCTTCAATAAAAATGGTTCGGTGGTATACGAGTCAGGTTCGTCATATGAAAGAGCACTCGCTTCAGCAGGTTACTGGCCAGAAAAACGTGCAGAGAAAAAAGGTGTAGAACCAGAGTCAGTTGAAGTAGCAATATATGGTGATACACGTTATATCTTTGTTGGTGCTGAAAGAGCAAATGCTATCGGCGTTTATAAAGCAAACGATTTGAAAAACCCAGAATTAGTTGCTATTTTACCAACGGGTATTGGACCAGAAGGTTTGGTTGCTATTCCACAACGGAACTTATTTATAAGTGCTAATGAAGTTGACAAAGAAAAATCAGTTACAATTTATAGCTTAGATTAATAACTAAATTAAGCCTGTGGGGGCGTTAGCCCCCAACATAAACTTTCATGTAAAGTTTTAAAAAAATCTCGACACACTCACGACACAGTTGGTGATAAATTTTACTAATTTAACTAATACTTGCATTTCTAAAAACCGCTATCTATAATGATTTTTTAACAAGCGGGCATAGCTCAGTGGTAGAGCGTCTCGTTGCCAACGAGAAGGTCGTGGGTTCGAGTCCCATTGCCCGCTCCATAAATATCAATATGATTATTTGGATCGCATCTTATCCCAAAAGTGGGAATACTTATTTAAGATCTTTTATATCGTCATACTTCTTTTCTAAAAAAGGAAAATTCGATTTTGATTTACTGTTAAATATTCTTCAGTTTCCATCTTTAAAATTTACAAAAAAAAATATATTTTCAGAAGATGAGGCAAGTCAGAATTGGCTTTTTAATCAAAATCAATTTTTCATAAATAATAATAATAAAGTCCACTTTGTTAAAACCCACAATACTTTAGACAAATTTAATGGAAATAAATTTACTACTAACCAGCAAACTCTTGGAGCAATATATATTGTAAGAGATCCTAGAAATATAGTAAGTTCTTTGACACATCATTATTCATTAAATTATGACCAAGCATACCATAAAATTATGGATGAAAATGCATCTTTATTGGAAAAGTCTTTAAACAACGATTATAGTAATTTTACTTTCCTTGGGTCTTGGTCAACTCATTATAAATCTTGGAAAAATACAACAGAATTTAAAACTTTATTTATAAAATATGAGGACTTGGAGAATAATAAATATGACACGTTTAAAAATGTAATAAATTTTATTAATAGTATTAAACGTAATAAATTAGAAATAGACGAAAAAAAGTTGCTTAATTCTATTAGATCGACAAATTTTACAAACTTAAAGAATAAAGAACAAAATGAAGGATTTGAAGAGAGTGTAATTTCTAGCAATGGAAAAAAAAAACCATTTTTTAATCTTGGTTTTAATAATAGATGGGAAAAAATTTTACCAAAAAATATCCTTACTCAATTAAATAAAAATTTACAAAACGACTTAAATGATTTAGGTTACAATTCAAATGAGTGATTTAGCAGACAAAAAGTGCATACCTTGTGAAGGAGGTATCCCTAGCTTTGACTTAGATGAAATCCATAAATACCTTAAGAAAGTTGATGGATGGAATGTGATATCTGATAACAATAAAGATTATTATATAGTTAAAAGTTATAAATTTAACAATTTTTTAGAAAGCCAATCTTTTGTTAATAAAGTTGGTGAGATTGCTGAACAAGAAGGACATCACCCAGATATTTGGTTTGGTTGGGGATATGCAAAAATTAAAATACAAACTCATGCAATAAATGGTTTGCACGAAAGCGATTTTGTACTTGCAGCAAAAGTTGACAGAATCAACTAAATTAATGTTTAAAATGCCTTGTATTTGAAAAAACCAATATAATTCCTACTTTATCAGCAAATTTAATAATTTCTTTGTCACGAATAGATCCAGAAGGTTGGATAATTGCACCAACTCCATTTTGAACTAAAGTTTCTATGCCATCAACGAAAGGAAAAAATGCATCAGATGCCCCCAAAATTAAATCATCCTTGTTAATTTTTTGGAATTTTCTCATTTTTTCAATAGCTATTCTACAACTATCTAATCTATTTGGTTGACCTGAGCCAATTCCAATAGTTGAACTATCTTTTGTTAAAACAATCGCATTTGATTTAACATTTCTACATACATTAAATGCAAATATTAGGTCATTTAAAATTTTCTTAGATGGTTTTATTTTAGTTACAACTCTAAAATCATTTTTCGTAAATTTTTTTTTGTCTATACTTTGTAGTAATAATGAATCAAAATTACTTACAATGTTTGCTAGGCTATTTCCTTTTAATTTGGACGCATCAATTAATCTTAAATTTTTCTTTTTTTTGAGAATTTTTATAGAATCTTTGTCAAAACCAAGTCCTATTACTACTTCTAAAAATATTTTATTTAATTCTAGAGCTATTTTTTCATTTATTTTAAAATTACATGAAACAATTCCTCCAAATGCGCTTATTGGATCACATGCTAAGGCTTCTTTGTAACTTTCTATTTTACTTTTGTTCACCGATACACCACATGGGTTAGCATGTTTTACAATTACAGTTCCAATATTTTTTGGAAGTGTTTGTGAAACATTTAATGCAGCATAAATATCATTATAATTATTATAACTTAATTTTTTTCCACTTAATTGTGATATACCTAAATTATCATGTTTACTATAAATTGCTGATTGTTGATGAGGGTTTTCACCATATCGTAATACTTCTATCAAGTTCCCATGAATAGTTTGCTTTTGAGGAAAATGAATATTATTTTTTATATTCAAATATTCTGAAATAACAGAATCATAGTATGCTGTTAAATTAAATGCTTCTTGGGATAGTTTTTTTCTTAATTCTAAACTTGTAGCACCTTTGTTTTTTTCAAAATCTAAAATGAATTCTCTGTATTGATGTGGAGATGTTATAACAGTTGTATGTTTATAATTTTTAGCTGCTGCCCTCACAAGAGTTGGACCTCCAATATCTATGTTTTCAACAATTTTATTGTGGTTTTTTGTACTTTTTAATGTTTTTTCAAATGGATAAAAATTAACTATAACTAAATCTATTTCATTATAATTATTCTTTTTAAGTTCTTTTTTATGGTGATTGTTTTCTCTTTTGCTTAAAATCCCTGCATATAACTTTGGATGCAGTGTTTTAACTCTACCATCTAAAATCTCATCTGTATTTGTATACTCTGATATTTCAGTACATTTGTAGCCTAATTTTTTAATTACTTTAGATGTACCTCCTGAGCTTATAATATTAACTTTATATTTTTTGAGTGTATTTAATATTAATTTAATTTCTGATTTGTCTGATAAAGATATAATTGCTTTATTAATTTTTTTACTCATATTTTACTAATTTGCCATTCAATTAATTGTTCATTATTTTGAGTAATACCTGAGATAAAAATATTCTGGTTCTCAATATAATTATTTTTATTACCGAAATATAACCCAGTTTCAATACCTATCAATCCATCATTTGAAAAGAACTTCCAACCAGAATTTTCTAATTCAATTAACACAGATTTATTATCCTGAAGCTTTGTAACTTTAATATTCGGTAGAAGATGAAACCTTATTTCAAAGTTTGTAACTTTAAAATTCTTTTTTTTAATAAGTTTTTCTTTTCCAAAAAGAATATTTTTATGATTGTCAAATTCCAAATTCCTCTGATGTATTACCCCATATCTTGATAAATATCCATCATGTGAGCATTTAATACTCCAATAATTTTTTTCATATGTTAAGTCTTTATCAAACGTTTTAAATCCTTTACTTAATATGCTAGGACCTTTACTATTTTTTTTAAAATTACAAGTTGAAGAGTTATCTAAAACTAGTGTCGAATGAGTTGCAGTTGATTTTGAAATTGAATTCAGTTGGTGATTATGATTTTGAAAATAACCAGAGTTAGTAATTAGTTTTTTACCTTTAAAAAAAAATT
This sequence comes from Pelagibacteraceae bacterium AG-359-O02, assembly GCA_003280485.1. Classification (GTDB taxonomy): domain Bacteria; phylum Pseudomonadota; class Alphaproteobacteria; order Pelagibacterales; family Pelagibacteraceae; genus Pelagibacter. The sequence goes on along the minus strand of QCEU01000007.1, from coordinate 8,453 downwards.
CAAATGATAATGGTCCACTTTGATAATTTTCTGAGTAATTTTTTGCTGGGCTACTCCCTGTATCCATAGCCAGGATTACGTTTTTATTTTTTAAGATTGTATAGCCGGATATATCAAATTTATCACTCTTAAACTTATATCTAAATAGAGATAGATATTCATCAAAGTCTTTATTATTTGAATTATTATTTCCATTAAATAATAAACTCTGCTTTAATGATCCCCAAATAAAATCATAGGATTTGCCAAGAAAATGAATTATTTCATTTAAATATTCTGGTATATCATTTAAAGACTCTTTTAAAAGTTCTCTAATCAAAATAAAATATTTTAAATAAAAAATCATCTGTCTTATATTTCTTGATTTTGGAAAGTAGTAATTATCAAAAGATGTATTAATAATTTTTTTAAGTAAATTTAATCCATACTCCAAGAACCTTTTGTTTTTATATGCTATTCCTGTGAGTGTTATCGCTGTACACCCTATCATTTTATCGTTTAAATCAGAGGACCTACCAATTTCAATCATTAAATGATTTACTTGTTTATTAACTATTTCGTTAAAAGTATTTTTATATTTATTTTCAGATTTATCATAAGTTATTTTTGAATTTGATATCCAAGCTATTACTCTTTTAGAAAGAATATCTATATCCCAACTTTTTGCTTCATAGTTTTGATTTTTTTTAATCCAATTTTTTATAATTGTCTGAGTAACTTCATTAGAAGATTTAAGATCTATAGAAAATAGCCAATAAAAACTATGAAGTTTTTTAAAATCATTATAATTTATCTGGTTATTCTCCCATATAGATTGAACATTAAAATCTTCAATTTTCTTTTTTTGTTTTTCATATTTTATTAATGAACTAAGTATATTAAGACTTGGTTGATAAACTAAAGTAGTTTCATCAACTTTAGAAATTTTTCTATTATAAATAGATGAAGTTAAATAAAATTTTCGTATTTGATTTCTAAATATTAAATAAAATTCATTGATGTAATTAAAAGAACTTTTTAAAAACATTTTACATTGATTTTAGTTTTTCAATATTAGCTTTGATATTACCATCGTTTTCTTTGAACACTGTTGTTCCAGATACCAAAATATTAGCTCCAGCCTCCAAAACTATTTTTGAATTACTAAAATTAATTCCTCCATCAACTTCAATATCATAGTGATACTGGTTCTCTTCTTTTATTTTTTTTAATTCTTTTATTTTATCCAATACTTCAGGTATAAATTTTTGCCCACCAAAACCAGGATTAACACTCATAACTAGAACCAAATCAACACTATCTATTTCATCAATTAAAGTTTTTATTTCAGTTTTTGGATTTAAAGATACACCAACTTTTTTGCCAAGTCTTTTTATCAAATTTATAGATTCTTTTAAGTTTTCAGTAGCTTCAGGATGAATGGTTATTATATCAGCACCAGCCTCCGCATAATTTTCTATATATTTGTGTACTGGAGAAATCATTAAGTGCACATCAAATGGAAGGTTAGTATATTTTCTAAGGTTTTTTATTACTGGAGGACCTATTGTCAAATTTGGAACAAAGTGACCATCCATTACATCGACATGAATTAAATCAGCACCACCTTGTTCTAGCTTCTTAATTTCAATACCAAGCTGACTGAAATCAGCAGATAATATAGATGGAGAAATTTGAATTTTTTTCATTTGATACTAAAAATATTAGTATCAATTTTTTGTTCTATTTGAATTAGTTTTTGCTAAATATTCTATATATTTCTCTAGCTATTTCACTTTCAAGAGGAAATGAAAGCATTCCCATAACTGAATAACCAAGTAAATAAGGCATTAAATAGAAACGACCCATGTAAAAGAACCATGCTACATAAAGTGGTACTAAAGGTCCTATTATGAAGCTTGGAGTAATTGGCTTAAATATTTTTATAAGTGGGTTTGTTAGTTTCACAAATACTTTCATAAAGAAAAATTGTGAATCTTCCTTCTGAAATATATTCATAGCAACTCGTCCAATTAGTGTCCACATTATAACTCCAAGGACATAATCAATTATATAAACAAAAGGGTGAAAGTTTGCGTACATTTTTTAAATAATCTAGGGGCGAAATTTTCGCCCCTAGAAAAATATTTTAATTAATGTTGTTTTCCAAGTATTGTTTTACCACTTGGTACTCGTACATCATCAACCATTTTCTGAGTAGCTGCATCTGGCGCTGCAGTTATTAAACTTACAACAATCATAGAAACTAAACTCACAGCTGCTCCAACTATTCCAAAAGTAAGTTGAGTTATACCTAAGAACCCAGATCCACCACTTCGTACCCAAACTAGATATGCAGTTCCTGAGATCAGTCCTAATAGCATTCCCGCAACAGCTCCTGGTGCATTAGCTCTTTTCCACCATACACCAAGTACAAGTGGGAAGAATAGTCCAGACATCGCAAAGTCAAAAGCCCAAATTACCGAACCCAGAATACCTTGTATTTCTAGTGCTGCAATTGTAGCTCCTGCAAAACCAATTAGTACAAGTAATACCCTTGCAACAATTAATCTTTTTGCAGTTTCAGCTTTTGGATTAATGATCTTGTAGTAAACATCATGTGATAACGCATTTGAAATAGCTAAAACTAATCCATCAGCAGTTGACATGGCAGCAGCCATACCTCCAGCAGCAACTAGTCCAGATATTACATAAGGCAATCCAGCAATTTCAGGTGTTGCTAATACAACAGCACTACCTTTCATGAAGAACTCATTAAGTTCAAGAGTTCCATTACCGTTAAAGTCACTTACAAACATCAACTTCGCTTGGTTCCAGTTTTGATACCAGTCAAGAGCTTGAACTTCAGTTATTGATTTACCAATTATTCCAGTAGCCAAGTTAGGATCCATCAACGAAATTTTTGATAGAGTAGCTAACATTGGAGCTGAAGAGTAAAGTAGGAATATAAAGAATAACGACCAACCTACTGATCTTCTAGCTGTTCTTACACTTGGAGTAGTGAAGTATCTCATCATAACGTGAGGTAATGAAGCTGTTCCTGCCATCATACATACTGCTAGTGAAATAAACGCCCAAGGTGTTGCATTAACTGATGAGTGAGCTTTAGTAATTGCAGATAATCCTTTTGGAACTGTAGCTAAATCTGCAGCTGAGTTTTTAACAAATCCAAATTGACCTTCAAGTTCTGCAATTCTTGCTACTTCGTCAGCTAACATGAAGTGTGGGAAGAAACCTGCACCAATATTATTACTTATCCAGAATACTGGAAGTAAATAAGCAATAATTAGTACAATGTATTGAGCAACTTGTGTCCAAGTTACTGCTCTCATTCCACCAAGCATTGAGCACATCAAAATACTAGCTAATCCAACGTAAACTGCAATTTCAAATGGAATATCTAAAGCAACAGAAGCAATTGTTCCTGTAGCGTTAATTTGAGCAGTCACATAAGTGAATGATGCAACGGTTAAGACTATAACAGCACTAAATCTTGCTAAGTTACCACCATAACGAGTTCCTATAAAATCTGGAACAGTGTAACATCCAAATTTTCTAAGATATGGTGCTAACAAAGAGGCAACTAGTACATATCCGCCAGTCCATCCAACAAGCAGTGCCATATAACCATAACCTTTAAAGTAAATACCACCAGCCATGGCTACAAAAGATGCACCAGACATCCAGTCTGCTGCAGTTGCCATTCCATTAAATACGGTAGGTACCTGCCTTCCAGCTACGTAATAAGCATCTGTTTGAAGTGTTCTAGATAACCAACCAATTAAAGCATAAATCAAAACTGTAAATGATACGAAAAAGATACCAATCATCTTTGCTGTCATTCCAGCTTGTTCAGCTATTGCCATTATGATGATAAATACTAAAAAACCTCCAGTATATATCCCGTAGACTTTAGGTAAGTTATCTATAAATTTACCTTTTATCATTGATCACCCTCTCTTTCAGTAAATCCGAATTCATCATCTATCTTCTCTTGTCGACCGGCAAACCAGAAAATTAGAATGACGAAGATTGCAAGCGATCCCTGACATGTAAACCAATACGTTAAAGGATATCCAAATGGTCTAATGCTTGATTCTTGCATTTCGGCTCCGAAAAGAAAGATGCCAATTGAGAAAACAAACCAAATTGCTAATGTAATAAAGAGCAAGTTCCTGGTTTTTTCCCAGTGTTGTTCTTGTTTTGACATTTTTTCTCTCTCCTATAGGTTAAAGAAAGAACCATACCGATAATCAAATTTATTTAAACCCCTAAAAACACTCGATATTCTGTCACTTTTACATTATACATCAACATATTAAGTAGATAAATGGCCCTTAAATACAGATTCAACTTAAAAGATATAAAACTTGAAGATTTCAAAGTTTATTTAGTTGCAATGTTCAAAGGTATTTTGCCAAAGAAAAAAATAAAAAATGTTGATGATTTGAAAGAATTTATTCAGCAAAAATCAGCATGGGTATCACAAGTTACTTTATATAATTATTTAAAAACTAGAATGGGCACGAAATGGGTTCTCCATTTTGATGATGAAAAATTTTTAAAATCAATTAACACAGCCAAATGGAACATATATGCAATTTCACTTCAAGATTTATCGTTTTACACAATTTCATATTTAAATGTTTTTTATAATTATAAAGAAACCGATCAAGCTTTTGAAATTTATAATAATATTTTGAACAAAGAATTAGAGAATGGTATGCCTAAGGAAATTGTTGATGAAGCAAAGGCAAGTTTTCAGAAAAGATTAGATCAAATTAAATGGGATGACTATTATAAGTCTTGGCCATTTAATGAAAGTGCTCTTGCATTATATAATTGGGCCCCGGTAGCTACTGAACTAAAATCTATAGATAGAAAGATAGTCCTTAATTCTATGATTTTGAAATGGGATAATATTAAGGAAGAGTTTTCTAAACTAATAAAGATCTAAATATTTTTTCTATTATCGACCAAGCTTTCAACAACAGAGGGATCAGCTAAAGTGGTTGTATCTCCTAATTGACCATGTTCATTGGCAGCAATTTTTCTTAGAATTCTTCTCATTATTTTACCCGATCTTGTTTTTGGTAGCCCTGGAGCAAATTGAATTAAGTCAGGAGTTGCTATTGGACCAATTTGTTTTCTAACCCAAAGTTTTAAATCTCTCTCTAAATCAAGAGTACTTTTTTCTCCAGCATTTAAAGTTACATAACAGTATAGACCGTTTCCTTTTATGTCGTGTGGGTAACCAACTACCGCTGCTTCAGCCACTTTTGGATGAGCTACAAACGCACTTTCAATTTCTGCAGTACCTAAATTATGACCAGAAACAATTATTACATCATCTACTCTTCCTGTAATCCAATAGTATCCATCCTTATCTCTTCTGCAGCCATCGCCTGTAAAATATTTCCCATCAAATTGTGAAAAATAAGTATCTATAAATCTTTGATGATCTCCATAGACACTTCTCATTTGTCCAGGCCACGATTGTGAAATACAAAGTCTACCTTGCGCTTCTCCTTTTAAAACCTTGCCATCTTTATCTAGGATCTCTGGTTTAATTCCGAAAAATGGTTTTGTTGCAGAACCAGGTTTTAAATCTATCGCTCCAGTTTGCGGACTGATCAAAATCCCACCTGTTTCTGTTTGCCACCATGTATCAACAATTGGACATCTACTGTCACCAACAGTTTTGTAGTACCATTCCCAAGCTTCAGGATTAATCGGTTCACCAACAGTACCTAAAAGTTTTAAAGTTTTTCTAGATGTTTTCTTTACAGGTTTATCACCTTCCCTCATTAAAGCTCTGATTGCTGTTGGAGCTGTATAGAAAATATTCACTTTATATTTATCAACTATTTGCCACCATCTAGATGTATCAGGATAAGTAGGTATTCCTTCAAACATAATTGTAGTTGCACCATTAGCTAGTGGACCATAAATAATATAACTATGTCCTGTAACCCAACCTATATCAGCCGTGCACCAGTAAATATCTTTAGGTTTATAATTAAAAATATATTGGTGGGTCATTGATGCATAAACTATATATCCGCCAGTTGTATGTAGTACACCTTTTGGTTTCCCAGTTGAACCAGATGTGTAAAGAATGAATAATGGATCTTCAGCATTCATTTCTTCAGGCTCACATTTTGCTGAGACCTTACTTATCATTTTATGATACCAAACATCACGATCATTGTACCAATCAATTTTTTTGGTACCTGTTCTCTTTACCACAATACATTTTTTTACATTGGGACAGCTTTGCAAAGCTTCATCTGTAATAGATTTTAAAGGGATTGTTTTGCCTCCTCTTACACCTTCATCCGCAGTTATGACATAATCAGATTCGCAATCATTAATTCTACCTGAAATACTATCTGGTGAAAAACCTCCAAATATTATGGAGTGAACTGCACCTATTCTTGCACATGCAAGCATTGTGTAGGCAAGTTCTGGTATCATGGTAAGATAAATAGTTACTCTATCACCCTTTTGAACTCCCAAATTTTTTAATCCATTTGCTGCTTTTGAAACCTCTTTATGAAGTTCTTTATAAGTAATTTTTTTTTGAACTTTAGGATCGTCTCCTACCCATATAATTGCAGTTTTGTTAGCATTCTTTTTAAGATGTCTATCAATGCAATTCGCTGATGCATTTAAAGTACCATCATAGAACCATTTTATATGAACATCATCTTTACTATATTTAACGTCTTTAATTTTTTTATAAGGTTTAATCCAATTAATTCTTTTTCCCTCTTTTTTCCAAAATCCATCGTTGTCTTTAATCGACTCGTTATATTTTTTTGTATATTGAGATTTATTAACTGTAGCTTTACTTATCCACTCTTTCTTAATTTTATAAATTGTCTCTTTAGGTTTTTTTGAGATTACTTTTTTTTTTGCTTTTTTTTTATTAGGCATTAATTTTTTTTTAATTAATTTTACCCATCTTCAAAATTATTTTCCAGCTTTTAGTATCAATAGGCATAACAGATAGTCTACTTTGTCTAATTAGAGATAAGTTCTCTAAAGCCTTAATTTTTTTGATGTTTTCAAGTGTTACAGGATTTTGAAGTTTACTTTTAAATCTTACTTTAACCGCAACAAACCTTTTTTCCTTATCAGTTGGATCAATGAATGCCGTTTTAATAACTTCGACTATACCAACTATCTCTTTTCCTATGTTAGAATGATAAAAAAAACAAAGATCTCCCTTTTCCATTTTTTTTAAGTTACTTGCTGCTTGATAATTTCTTACCCCATCCCAGTTAGCTCCTTTTTCTCCAGCTTTGATTTGTTGATCAATTGACCATACATCTGGCTCTGATTTCATTAACCAATATTGCATTTAATTTTTTTTTTTTTCTTTTCTTTTTTAAGTTTTCTTTTTTGCTTTAAAGAAAGTTTAGCTTGTTTCATTACGCTAGCATCCTTAAATGATTTACCACTATATCTTTTTGACATTTATAATCTAACTCCTGCTCCTTTTAAAAACTTTGCTTTTTTATCAAGTGGTAGTCTTGGACTTGCAGGAAGATCTAAATTATCAAATTTTTTGATTTTATACTTTTCAAGACCAACTAGTGCAATCATGGCTGCATTATCTCCGCATAATTTTGGTTCAGGGAAAATTGGTTTAAAATCGTTTTTATTACAAACTTTTATTAATTTTTTTCTGATACCTTTATTAGCAGCAACACCTCCAGCGATTACAAAAGTCTTATTTTTCTTTTTACTAGTCTTTCTGAACTCATCAAATGCTATTTGTGTCTTTACCTCTAAAATTTCTTCAATTGTTTTTTGAAAAGATGCTGCAAGATCATATTTTTCTTTTTTAGATTTTATGGTACTTGATATCCTTAAAATCGCAGTTTTAAGACCTGCAAATGATAAATTACATCCCCCTTTATTTATAATTGGTTTAGGAAGTTTAAATTTATTTGCACTTCCCAGCTTTGCAAAACTTTCTAACTTTGGTCCTCCTGGAAATTTAATACCTAAAAGCTTTGCAGTTTTGTCAAATGCTTCTCCTAAAGCATCATCAATTGTTGTTCCTAATCTCTTATATTTTCCAAGTCCATTCACACTAAGATATTGCGTATGTCCCCCTGAAATTAATAATAATAAATATGGGAAATCTAAGCTTGTATTGAGTTTTGGACTTAACGCATGCCCTTCAAGATGGTTTACACCAATAAAAGGTATATTTAGGCTTGCAGATAATGCTTTGCCAAAATTTAAACCAACAGTTAGGCAAACAATTAAGCCTGGGCCAGATGTTGAAGCAATTGCAGAAACATCTTTTAAATTCACACCGCTTTCATTTATTGCTTTTTTTGCAATTAAATCAATTTTTTCAACATGAGATCGTGCTGCAAGCTCAGGAACTACACCTCCAAATTCTTTGTGAATATCAAATTGACTTGAAACTACGT
>QCEU01000006.1 GCA_003280485.1 Pelagibacteraceae bacterium AG-359-O02 | reverse complement strand
CTAATAGTTACCGCTTGTGCAACTAAGAAATCTGTTAAAACAACAACCGAGTCATCTACTACTACTAAAGCAGCAGAGACTCAAAAAGCAGATCCAATTGAAAAATTAGATGCGTTAATGAAGGGCGATGTTTATGTTGGCTCTGATACTGTAGGAGAGCTTGCGAGCGGAGTTCCAGACAGAGTATTCTTTGCAACAAATGAAACAATATTAACAACAGCTTCTAGAGAGACTTTAAGAAAACAAGCTGCTTGGTTAAGACAGAACTCAGATGTTACTGTTATGGTAGAGGGTCACGCAGATGAGAGAGGTACTAGAGAATATAACTTGGCTTTAGGTGAAAGAAGAGCAAATGTCGCAAAAGACTATTTGATGACTTATGGTGTTTCTTCTGATCGAATAAAAGTTTTGAGTTATGGGAAAGAGAGACCTGTGGACTCTGGTTCAAATCCACTTTCATGGTCAAAAAATAGAAGATCTGTAACAGTTAAAGCAAATTAAAAATAAAATTTAAAGACCCTTACTATAGAAAAGTAAGGGTCTTCTTTTTGCCATTATTATAACTACTAATGTTTTTATGAGATCATTAATTAAGTTGATTTTAATTAGCTTTGCTTCATTTTTATTATTTTCATCAAGTATTTCTTTTTCTCAGGATCAAGAGGTGGGAGAAATTTTAGAAAATATTCAAAAAGATCTTAGAACTCTAGAAAGAGCAGTTTACTCTCAATCATTTTCTGAAAACTCTGATACAAATACAACCCAAAAAGCTTTAACAAAAGAGTCTGAGCAAGCGTTAACAAAACATTTGTTGAAATTAAGTGAAATAGAAATGCAATTTCGGGAATTAACTAATAAATTTGAAGAAATTAATTTTAAATTAGATAAACTTTCTAATAATTTTTCTAAAATGCAACAGGATAATCAATTAAGATTCGAGCAAATTGAACAAAACTCTATTGTAAATACAAATAATAACTCTCTTACTTCTTTACCTAAAACTGAGCAAACTTCAACAAATGAGAAGATAACTCAAAAAAAAATACTTCCTGGATCTTCAGAACCACAGTCATTGGGTGAAGTATCTTATAAAGATATGACTACTAGTGAAGATACACAGGTAATAGAGTCTGTTGAACAAACTGAGGCAATAATCTCAGAAGTTTTTAATGCAGAAGAAAAACTATTGCCTGATGCTAGTCCAAAGGAGCAATATCAATTTGCAAGAAATTTTTTAAAAGTTGGTGATTATACTAGCGCTGAAATAGCATTTAGAGAATTTGTATTGACTAATCCTGATGACGAATTAGCAGGAAATGCGCAATATTGGTATGCAGAAACATATAGAATACGACAAATGTACACTGACGCAGCTACTGCATATTTGGAAGGTTATCAAAAGTATCCAAAAAGTAAGATTGCTCCTGAAAATTTGTTGAAACTAGGAGTATCACTAGTTCAGATGGGAGAAAAAGATCAAGGATGCATGATGATTTCTGGAGTTAAAAAACAATATCCTGATGCAACTCAATCTGTACTTCAAAAAGCAAAGTATTATGAAGAAAAAGAATTTGAGTGTAAAAAAGAAAATTCATAGTTTTTATTCTAAGAAATTAGATGATCCAAGAATAAAAAAAATTTACTTAAATTTTAAAAAAAAAATATCCAGCCACATCACAAACGGTTTCTGTATAGCTGTATCGGGAGGGGTAGATAGTATGGCATTATCATTCTTGGCTAAATGTTATTCTATTGAAAATAACAAAAAAGGTTACTTTTTTATCGTAGACCATAATTTAAGAAAAAATTCAACTTTAGAGGCGAATTTAGTAAAAAAAAAACTAAAATCATTCCAAATTACTAGTAAGATTCTTACTCTTAAAAAAGAAAAAATATCAACAAACATCCAATCTTTTGCAAGAGATAATAGATACAAATTAATTATCAAACAAAGTTTAATTAAAAAAATAGATATGATTATAACTGCGCATCACTCTGATGATTTGGTTGAAAATTTTTTTATAAGATTATTAAGGGGTTCAGGTTTAAAAGGATTAATATCATTTAGTAAGATTAAATCTAATCTAAAGTTCGATGACAAAATTTTTATTCTGAGGCCATTAATTGATATACCTAAAAAGGACTTAGCATATATTTCAAAAAATACTTTTAATTTTAATGTAAATGATCCGTCTAATTTAGATGATAAATTTTTAAGAGCAAAAGTAAGAAAATTAATTTCAAATTTAGAGGGAGATGGATTAACGTTTAACAAATTTAAAATATCTCTTAACAATCTAAGTAAAAGTAATTATGCTATTGATTACTACGTCAAAAAAAATGTTAATGATAATTCAAATTTCTTAAAATTAACTAAAACAATAATTATAAAAAATGATTTTTTTAAACAACCAGATGAAATAGTCTTTAGATCATTTTCAGAAGTGATCCAAAAAGTTGGAAAAAAAGATTATTTTACTAGAGGTGTTAAAGTTGATAAATTACTTAAGTATTTAAAAATCTCTAATGATTATTCAAAAAAAACACTTTCAGGATGCATAATTCAAAAACTTGGGAATTCAGTCATTATTTCTCCAGAAAAAAGGTAGAATATTCCTAAAATGGCACAAATTGACACTTGTTAAATTAATAATAACTCTTAATTTATATCTATGAATTTCAGAAATCTAGCCATGTGGGCAGTGATAGTAATATTGACTATCGGCCTATACAATATGTTTAAAAACCCTCAAGGATCAGTAAATCAAAAAAATAATATTATATTCTCAGAATTTTTAACCCAAGTAGATAATGGGAGAGTTGTTCAAGTAGAAATTCAAGGAAAAAATATAAAGGGTGTTATGTCTAATGGAGAAATATTTAATACTTATGCCCCTGATGATCCAAATTTAATTCAAAAATTAAGTGATAAGGGGGTCAGTATTTCGGCAAGTCCATTAGAGGAAAAAATGCCTTCATTATTTGGAGTACTTTTATCATGGTTTCCAATGTTACTTTTAATTGCTGTCTGGATATTCTTTATGAGGCAGATGCAAGGAGGTAAAGGTGGAGCTATGGGCTTTGGAAAATCTAAAGCAAAGATGATGAATGAATTAAAAGGTAAAGTTACATTTAACGATGTAGCTGGGGTAGAGGAAGCAAAGGAAGAAGTAGAAGAAGTTGTAGAATTTCTGAAAGATCCTAAAAAATTTAGTAGACTTGGAGGTAAAATACCTCGTGGATGTCTTCTAGTTGGACCTCCAGGAACTGGTAAAACTTTACTTGCAAGAGCAATTGCAGGCGAAGCTGGAGTTCCCTTTTTTACAATATCAGGATCTGACTTTGTTGAAATGTTTGTTGGTGTTGGTGCCTCAAGAGTTCGAGATATGTTTGAACAAGGAAAAAAGCATTCTCCATGCATCATATTTATTGATGAGATCGACGCAGTAGGGAGAAGTAGAGGTGCAGGCTTGGGCGGAGGTAATGATGAGAGAGAACAAACACTTAACCAATTACTTGTAGAGATGGATGGCTTTGATACCAATGAAGGTGTGATAATAATTGCAGCTACTAACAGACCAGATGTACTTGATCCAGCTCTATTAAGACCAGGTAGATTCGATAGACAAGTAGTAGTATCTAATCCAGACTTGCTTGGAAGAGAAAAAATATTAAAAGTCCATGCTAAGAAAATATCAATGGCACCAGATGTAAATTTAAGAACGATAGCAAGAGGAACACCAGGCTTCTCTGGTGCTGATCTTGCAAATTTAGTAAACGAAGCTGCATTACTAGCTGCAAGAAAAAATAAAAGAATAGTTACATATATGGAATTTGAAGAAGCAAAAGATAAAGTAATGATGGGGTCAGAGAGAAGATCGATGGTAATGACCGAGGAGGAAAAAAAACTCACTGCTTACCATGAAGCTGGCCATGCCATTGTTACCATAAACGAGAAGGCAGCATATCCAATTCATAAAGCAACAATTATTCCAAGAGGAAGAGCACTGGGAATGGTAATGCAACTTCCTGAAAGAGACGAAGTATCTCAAACAAGAGAACAACTTCACGCGCAAATGGCTATTGCTATGGGCGGTAGAGTTGCAGAGGAAATCATATTTGGCGATGACAAAGTGACTACAGGTGCAGCCAGCGACATAGAACAAGCCACAAAAAGAGCTAGAGCAATGGTAATGAGAGCAGGATTAAGCAAAGAGCTTGGCCCAGTTGCTTACGGTGAAAATGAGGAAGAAGTTTTCCTTGGAAGATCAGTTGCTAGACAACAAAATATGTCTGAAGAAACTGCAAGAAAAGTAGATACTGAGATAAGAAAATTTGTTGATCAAGGCTATGATAGAGCAAAAAAAGTTTTGACTGATAAAATTGATGACTTGCATAAGTTAGCCAAAGCTCTACTTACTTATGAAACACTGACGGGTCAAGAAATTGAGGACATAGTAAACAAAAATTTATATCCAAAAAATAAAGAAGATTTAAAAGTAGAGGAAGATGATCAAAATTCTGCGTTAGGTTCAATGGGCTTGAAACCGAAGATCGTTCATTAAAATTTAATGCAAAAATATTACACAAGAGCGTGTAATTTTTATTATGACAATATATCAAAAGAAAAAGTAAAAAAAAAAACATCAATTCCTATTGGTGATAATAAATCGCTATCTTTCGATACTGTTGAAATAATTACCAGGACGAAAAAAAAAAAAATAAATATAAAAAATATTAATAATCTTCCACCAAGGATTAAAAAAAAAGTTTTAATTGATATAAATAATATATCTAAGATTAAAAAAATTCCAAAATTAAAACTAGATAATTTACCAATCTTAATGGGTATTGTAAATATTACACCAGATAGCTTTTCTGATGGTGGTAAATTTAATAATAAATTTTCTGCGATAAAACAGATTAATAAATTAATAGTTGATGGAGCTAAGATAATTGATGTAGGAGGTGAGTCCACAAGACCAGGGTCTAAAGAAATTCTTGAAAAAGAAGAGTGGCTTAGAGTAAATAAAGTTATGGACTATTTTAAATCTAAAAAGATTTTTGTTTCATTAGATACAAGAAAAAGTTTTGTAATGAAAAAAGCTTTCAAATATAAACTAAACCTAATTAATGATGTTTCTGGCCTAAGTTATGACAAGGAAACAATTAATTTTTTAAAAAATAGTAAAATACCTTTTGTAGTCCATCACATGAAAGGTACTCCAGAAATTATGCAAAAAAACCCAAGTTATAAAAATGTTTTGTTAGATATTTATGATTATTTTGAAGATAAATTGAAATTAATAAGAAAAAAAGGAATTACACATAATCACATTATTTTAGATCCAGGAATAGGATTTGGTAAAAATATGAAACATAATATTACCCTAATCAATAATATTTCTATTTTTCATTCTTTAGGATTACCAGTAATGTTGGGAATTTCAAGAAAGAGATTTATAAAAGATATATCTGGACATAATGATAGTATAGAGAGAATAGGTGGGACTGTATCTTCAAGTATCTTTAGTATGTTACAAGGAGTACAAATACTTAGAATTCATGATGTTAACGAAGTTAACCAAGGAATTAAAGTTTTTAAAAAAATAAATTTTAACTAATGCTAAAAAAATATTTTGGTACAGATGGAATAAGAGGAAAGGTAAATGGAGATAAAATAAATGGTGATATGTTTTTTAAGTTTGGTTTGGCTGCTGGTACATATTTTAATAATCAAAAAAAAACCAAACAGATGGCAATAATTGCAAAAGATACTAGGTTATCAGGATATGCACTAGAACCAGCATTAGTATCTGGTTTAACGTCAGCTGGAATGCATGTTTTCACTTTTGGGCCATTACCAACAAATGGTCTTGCAATGCTTACAAAAAAAATGAGAGCTAATATGGGAATTATGATTACAGCATCTCACAATCCATATGATGATAATGGTTTAAAATTATTTGGACCAGACGGATTAAAATTGTCTGATAAAATAGAAAAGAAAATAGAAAAACTAATTGACTCCAAGATATCTAAAAAATTATCTCATCCTGAAATATTAGGTAGAGTTAAAAGATTGGAAAGTGGATCGAAAAAATACATAGAAATAATAAAAAAAAATTTTCCCAAACAATTTAATTTAAGAGGTTTAAGGATTACAATTGATTGTGCTAATGGTGCCGCATATAAAGTAGGACCACAATTATTTAGATCATTGGGTGCTGTAGTTCATGAAATAGGAACCTCTCCTAATGGATTTAATATTAATCATAAATGTGGTTCTACATATCCAAATAAAATTAAATATCATACAAAAAAAAATAAATCTCATATTGGAATTTCTTTAGATGGAGATGCAGATAGAATAATTATTTGTGATGAAAAGGGTAATATTATAGATGGTGATAAAATTATAGCAATGTTAGGGGAAAGGTGGAATAGAAAAAAAATTTTAAAAGGAGGTGTTGTAGGTACTTTAATGTCTAATTATGGATTACAAAATTTTTTTATAAAAAAAAAAGTAAAGTTCTTAAGATCCAAAGTTGGTGATAGATACGTAAAAGAATTAATGCAGAAAAATAATTTTAACTTAGGAGGTGAGCAATCTGGTCATATTATCCTTGGTAAATTTGCAACTACTGGTGATGGTTTATTAGTCGCATTAGAAATCCTTTTTTCTATGAGAAAAGGCAAAAAAGCGAGTGAAATATTTAAAAATTTTATACCTACTCCTCAATTGTTAGAAAATGTTGAAGTAAAAGATAAATCAATAATCAATAATCTTAAGTGTAAAAATGCAATTAAAAAAGCAAAAAGTTTAATAAAAGGAAAAGGCAGAATGTTAGTAAGAAAATCTGGAACAGAACCAGTAGTGAGAATAATGTGTGAAAGTGAAGATAAAACAATGCTTTCAAAATGTGTTAATATTGTAAAAAAATCAATTATCTAACTTGAAAATAAAATCTAAAATTTTAATTATTGCTGGTTCAGATTCTTCTGGAGGTGCAGGTATACAAGCAGATATTAAAACTATTACATCTCTTGGTTCATATGCCATGACTGCTATAACTGCCATAACATCACAAAATACAACGGGTGTTAAATCAATTATTTCAGTGAATAGTAAAGAAATTTCTAATCAAATTGAATTTACAGCAAAAGATATAAAACCAGACGCAGTTAAAATAGGAATGCTTCATTCAAAAGAAGTTATAAATTCAGTAATAAAATCATTAAAAAAGATAAAAGCAAAAAAAATAATTTTAGATCCTGTGATGGTCGCAAAAGGTGGAAAAAAATTAATTAATGACCCAGCCATTAAAATTTTAAAAAATAAACTTTTATCTAAAGTAGATTTAATTACACCAAACATACCTGAGGCTGAAGTTTTAACCAATTTAAAAATATCAACTATCCAGGATGTAATTTTAGCAGGAAACCATCTAATAAAATTAGGTGCAAAAAATGTCCTTATTAAAGGAGGTCATTTAAATTATAAAAATATTCAAGATGTATTTATTAATAAAAAAGAAATTACAATCTTTAAAAATAAGAAAATAAATACAAAAAATAGCCATGGCACTGGCTGCACTCTTTCTAGCGCTATAACTTCCTACTTTTCGTGTGGAAAAACTTTAAAGAAATCTTGTGAAATGGCAATTAAATATGTAAATCATTCATTAAGAACACAACCAAACTTAGGAAAAGGTCGTGGTCCTGTTAACCATTTAAATAGTATACAAATAAAAAAAAATTTTAGATGAAAAACGTAGTTGTAGTCGGTTCACAGTGGGGAGATGAAGGAAAAGGTAAAATTGTTGATTGGCTCTCTAGTGAGGCTGATGTAATAGTAAGATTTCAAGGTGGACATAATGCTGGTCATACTCTTGTTATAGATGGTGTAGTTTATAAATTAAGACTGTTGCCATCAGGAATAGTTAGAAAAAATAAAATTTCTATAATTGGAAATGGAGTAGTCGTTGATCCATGGGCACTTCTAGATGAGATTGACGAAATTAAATCTAAAAGTGTAGAAGTTAACTCCGACAATTTAATTTTATCTGAAGCAGCAACTCTTATCTTGCCATTTCATAAAGAAATGGATGAGATCAGAGAAGACGCAGCAGGAAAATCCAAAATAGGTACTACAAGAAGAGGAATAGGACCAGCGTACGAAGATAAGATTGGCAGAAGATCAATAAGAGTAATGGATCTTGCATCAGAAAGTAATTTGGACAAAAGATTAGACGTAGTGTTAGGTCATCATAATGCCATAAGAAAAGGTTTAGGAAAAACTGAATTTAAAAAAGAGCAATTAAAAAAAGATCTGTTAAATATTGCGCCACAAATACTTAAATTTTCACAGCCTGTATGGAAAAAAATAGATGAATTTAAATATCAAAAAAAAAAAATATTATTTGAAGGTGCTCAAGGCGTTCTTTTAGATGTTGACCATGGTACTTACCCATTTGTAACTTCCTCTAATACTGTCGCTTCGTCTGCGGCGACTGGTTCAGGCTGTGGTATTAACTCTATTAATTATGTTTTAGGTATCACAAAAGCATATACCACAAGAGTTGGAGAAGGACCTTTTCCGACAGAACTAACAGATGAGATTGGTGAATTACTAGGAACTAGAGGAAAAGAATTTGGAACTGTCACAAGCCGAAAGAGAAGATGCGGTTGGTTTGACGGTGTCCTTGTAAGACAAACTCTAAAAATTTCAGGAATTGATGGTATTGCGCTTACTAAATTAGATGTACTAGACGAACTAGATGAAATTAAAATGTGTATTGCTTATGAGATAGATGGTAAAAAATTTGATTATCTTCCAGCTTCAGTGGATGACCAATTGATGGCTAAACCAATATATAAATCTTTTAAGGGTTGGAAATCTTCAACAGTGGGTATAAAAAAATTTGAAGAACTACCAAACAATGCAAAAAATTATATAAAAGAATTGGAAAAATTTGTAGAGACCAGAATTTCAAGTATTTCCACTAGTCCAGAGAGAAATGATACAATCTTAATCCAAGATCCTTTTAATGTTTAATTTGCTGGCAATAAGTTTTTTGATTTAGCAGAGTTAAGCATGTGCTGTTGAAGTTTTTCAAAAGCTTTGTTTTCTATTTGTCTTACTCTTTCTCTACTTATCTTATACTTTTTACTTAACTCATCTAAAGTTATAGGATCATCAGTTAATCTTCTTGAGTATAAAATCTTTTTTTCTCTTTCATTTAAAATTTTAATTGAATCTTGAAGTAAATCTTTTCTTTGCTCCATTTCATCACTTTGAGCGATTTTTAATTCATGATCCATTTCATTATCAACCACCCAGTCTTGCCACTCATCTCCATCTTCACCTATTGGAGCATTTAAAGATTGTTCTTTTCCTGAAAGTCTTCTATTCATTGAAACAACTTCACTTTCACTTACTGAAAGTCTCTTAGCTATATCTTCAACATGTTCTTTTCTCAAATCTCCTTCTGAACGAGGAGCTATTTGGTTTTTAATTTTTTTTAGATTAAAAAAAAGTTTTTTCTGTGCTGTCGTTGTTCCTATTTTTACTAAACTCCATGATCTTAATATATATTCTTGTATTGAAGCTTTGATCCACCACATTGCATAAGTTGCAAGTCTAAAACCTTTTTCTGGCTCAAATTTTTTTACTGCCTGCATTAATCCCACATTACCTTCAGATATCATCTCGTTTAGAGGTAAACCATAACCCTTATAGCCCATTGCTATTTTTGCAACCAATCTCAAATGGCTAGTAACAAGTTTTTCTGCAGATTTTACATTTCCCGTTGATTGCCAATTTTTAGCTAACATATACTCTTCTTCAGCTGCAAGCATTGGAAATTTCTTAATCTGAGCAAGATAAGCAGATAATCCACCTTCATTTGAAAGTGTTGGTAAGTTGTATGTATTTTTATTCATTAGGAGTATTTATTTAATAAATAAATAAATTTTTACAATGCTTATATTACTAGATTTTTCTTAGTTTTTTCAAAATCTGTTCTAAATCTGATGGCAATTCTGATGTAAATTCAAGTCTTGCATTATTATTAGGGTGATTAAAGCCAATAGTTTTCGCATGTAAAAATTGTCTATTAAGTCCGATTATACTATCCTCAAGTTGACTATCAATACCTACAAATTTTTTATACTTTTTTTTATATTTTTTATCACCTAAAATATTATTACCTTTGTATGACAAATGAACTCTTATTTGATGTGTTCTCCCTGTTTCTAGTTGGCATTCAACAAGACTAAATGTTGGAATTTTTTCATCTTCAAATATTTCTAGAGTTTTATAATTAGTCACAGCCTTTTTGCCTTTCTTAGATGAAACTTCCATCATCTGTCTATTTCTTGAACTTCGAGTAATAAAAGTCTCTATTTTTCCATTTTGAGGTCTTACTTTACCCCAGACTAAAGCTTGGTAAACTCTAGTAATAGAATGATCAGAAAATTGTTTAGATAAATTTTCGTGTGAAATATTATTTTTAGCAATAACTATTAATCCAGATGTATCTTTGTCTATCCTGTGTACAATACCAGGTCTTAGTTCGTTTCCAATATTTGATAAATTTTTGCTATCATAGTTTATCAATGCATTTACAATAGTATTGTCATAATTTCCAGGTCCAGGATGCATAGAAATTCCTGCAGACTTATTTATAACTATTAAATCTCTATCTTCGTGGATAATATCAAGAGGATATGCAAATGGCTCAAGGGTCTCTTTTTTTGGTTCTGAAATCTCAAAATAAATTTCGTCATTCAATTTAATTTTCTTAGAGGGGTCAGTAATTATAATATTATTAATTCTTAATTTATTTTCTAAAATTAAACTTTTTACTCTTGACCTACTTAATTTATTATCCTGATTGGATAATAGAATGTCTATTCTTAAATTTTTTTCTTTATTTTTAACTTTTATATTTATAAAACTTTTCATATTGATATAAATATACAATATGCGCTTGTAGCTCAACTGGATAGAGCGCCAGATTTCGGCTCTGGAGGTTCAGGGTTCGACTCCTTGCGGGCGCACCATTATTCACCCATATTAATCAAAGTCCCTTTATTTTTTGCAGCATTGAAAGAATAATAAAATAAAGCAATTGAAAGAGAAAAATAAAAAGCGTTCCAAATAAATGCATAGTAAACATTTTCGATATTAACTGTTTGATTAATCAAAATATTTCTAGCTTCTTCAAATATGTAAACCAATGGAAGTACATAAGCTATTTTTTGAAATATTTCGGGAAGAGTTTCTATTGGATAATAAATGCATCCAAAAGGTGCCAGTAAAAACATTGTTGACCATGCTATATTTTCAAATGATGGACCAAATCTAAGCAGACCTGAAGAAACTAAAATCCCAAGTGTGATCCCAAAAATATAAAGACTTAAAAAAAGAAAAAATAAAAATATTCCTAAATCTAAAATTGAAATTCCAAACAATGGGGATGTAAGTAAAATTGCTGGAACAAGGCCAATTAGTGATCTAATTAAAGCAGTTATAACAAGTGAGGTTAAAATCTCACCAATTCTCATTGGTGCTATGAAAAGATTCGTAAAATTTCTACTCCAAATTTCTTCCAAAAAAAGCATATTGAAACCAATACTTGTCCTAAACAAAAAATCATAAAGAATTGCACACGTAAGGATTACACCAACTGCATTATTGTAATAAGTTGTGTGTGTTGCAAAAAAATTAGATATAAATCCCCATAATGTAATTTGAATAGATGGCCAGTAAACTAGATCTAATATTCTAGGAAATGATCTAGTGATTAGATAAAAATGCCTTAAAAACAAACCGTATATTCTAGTTATACTCACTTTTACTCCTTGATAGTTTTAAAAAAACTTCCTCTAAATTTGTTCTTCCATGTTTTGTAATTAAATCTTCAGGTTTACCTTGGTCTATTATTTCCCCATTCTTCATCATTAATACAGATTTACATAAACGTGTGACTTCATTCATATTATGAGAAGCTAAAAGTATTGAAATTTTTTTTTCTTTTTTATAATCTTCTAAAAATGTTCTAACAAAATCTCCTACTTCTGGGTCTAAAGAAGCAGTTGGTTCGTCAAGTAGCAGAACTTTTGGTTCATTAACTAGGGCTTTGGCTAAACTTACTCTATTTTTTTGACCTGATGAAAGTTCCCCGGTAATACTGTTTAATAATTCACCTATTCTTAGCTTTTCCGATAAATACTCAATTCGTTCCTTAATATTTTTAACTTTATAAAGTTTAGAATAAACATATAAATTCTGTTTCACGGTAAGTTTTTTGGGTAGTTCAATATATGGGGATATAAAATTAATCATTTCAAGAATTTGAATTCTATTTTCTTCAAGTTTAAGATTATTGATAAATATTTGACCACTTGTAGGTTTAAGCAAGCCTAGCAACATTCCAATAGTTGTTGTTTTTCCAGATCCATTAGGACCAAGTAAACCTAAAATTTCATCTTCCTCAACATTAAATGATATTCCTTTTACAGCTTCTTTTTTACCATAATTTTTTTTTATGTTTTGAACTTCAATTAAATTTTTCATTTTTTTGATGCTCTTAAAATTCTATCATTAATAGCTTCACCAATATTAATATTTGGTATTTTTTCAATAGCAATTTTTTTGTAACCTTTTTTTTTTATTATTCTTAACGTCTTATATAAATTTTTTGCAGCTTGCTTTAAATTACTTGTTTTACTTATATAAAAATAGTTTCGGTTTAATTTTTTTCTTTTTTTTATCAATATATATGCTTCATTTTGATAATTTTTTTTGGCATTTAGTCTCACAGGTATTCCAGGTGAATAATGCAATTTATTAGTACCTGGTACTTTTATTTTAATCTTTTTTTTATTCTTATTTTCTAACTGATTAATTATCTTATAGATTAATTTACTATTTATTCCCCCTAATCTTAAAATATGAGGTTTTCCAATAAGATTTATAATCGTTGATTCTAAACCTATTTTCGAAGAACCACCATCTAAGATAAACTTTAATTTAGGACCAAATTCATCAACCACATCCTGTTTTGAAACAGGACTTATACTTGTTGAAATATTTGCGCTAGGTGCTGCGAGTGGATAGTTAATTTTTTTTAATAGTTTTCTAGTTAAAGGATGACTTGGAAATCTTACTGCTACTGAATTTGAATTATTTGTAATGATTTTTGAAACCCTACTTTTCTTTTTTAATTTTAAAACAAATGATATCGGTCCTGGACAAAATTTTTTGTAAAGTTTAACAAAAGTATTATCAATTTCACAATCTTTTTTTAAGCTATTGATGCTATAATAGTGAGCAATTAAAGGATTGTTTCTAGGTCTTTTTTTTAATTTATATACTCTTGAAACTGCTTTATCCGAGTACGCATTTCCTGCCAGTCCGTAGACTGTCTCGGTAGGGATTGCTATACATTCATTATTATTTAAGTATTTTATTGCTTTTTTAATATTTGAATCATTCTTTTTCATATAATATTACCAACTAATATATGAATGAAAAAAATTTGCCAGATGATATTGCGTCAAAATCTTTAAATGAGCTTACAGATTTGGCAGATGAAATTATTAAAAATTTGGAAAATAGAAATAATCTAGAAAATACATCTGAAGACTATGCAAATTTATTAAAAATTAATAGATTAATAGAAAAAAAATTCCAAAAAAATTTTAAAGAAATATCTGATAAAACAATTTTTAAAATTAAAGATATAAAATCAAATAAAAATGCAAAAAAAGCTAAATAAAATAGTTAATAGAACTAACAATTATCTTTATAAATATTTTTCCAAACAAAAAAAAACTGAACTTACCAAACCAATGCTTTATGGACTTTTGCCCGGAGGTAAAAAAGTAAGATCAAAAATACTCTTTGATATTGGATCTATATTCGAAGTAGATAAAAAAAATATTTTGCAAGTTGCAGCAGCAGTTGAATGTATACATGCTTATTCATTAATACATGATGACTTGCCATGTATGGATAATGATAATTTGAGAAGAGGAAAATTGACAACACATAAAAAGTTTAGCGAGTCAACGGCAATTCTTGCTGGTAATTCTCTACTAACTATTGCATTTCAAATTCTTAGTGATAAAAGATTAAATTTAGTCGACCGTAAAAAAATAGAATTAATAAACCTACTTTCCGAAAGCTCCGGACATACAGGAATTGCTGGTGGGCAGTTTTTAGACTTAAGCTATGAAAAAATTAAAAAAAATAAAAAACAAATTATAAATATGCAAATTAAAAAAACTGGAAAGCTATTTAGTTTCTGTTGTGTTGCCCCTATTAT
Source organism: Pelagibacteraceae bacterium AG-359-O02 (assembly GCA_003280485.1). Taxonomy (GTDB): domain Bacteria; phylum Pseudomonadota; class Alphaproteobacteria; order Pelagibacterales; family Pelagibacteraceae; genus Pelagibacter. Next base: position 45,219 of record QCEU01000006.1, on the reverse strand, counting down.
AATGTCTGGTAAAACAAAATACCTGAATAAGTTTGCTAAAATAGGCAACGAAATTGGATTATTATTCCAAATTGCTGATGACTTGATAGATTTAAGAGGCAAAACATCTAGTGCGGGAAAAAAAACCAAAAAAGATTTAAAAATGGGAAAAGCTACTTTAATAAGTTTACTAGGTACTAATAATACTATTAAATATGCATATAACTTAAAATTAAAAATATTTAAAAGTTTAAAAATTTTTGGAAAAAAAGGCGACGATTTTAGAGAAACAATAAATTATATTTTAAATAGAACAAAGTGAACAATAAGTATAAATTTCTAGATCATATCAATTTTCCTGATGATGTAAGAAAATTATCCCAATCTGATATTAAAATTTTGGCAGACGAGGTTCGACAAGAGTTAATTGATGTTGTTTCTGAAACAGGAGGGCATTTAGGTGCTGGACTAGGAGTTGTAGAATTGACTGTTGTCTTACACTATATATTTAATACTCCTCATGATAAATTAATTTGGGATGTAGGGCATCAAACTTATCCGCATAAAATATTAACTGGTAGAAAAAAACAAATAAGAACTCTTAGAAAAGGTGAAGGATTATCAGGTTTTACAAAAAGATCAGAAAGTGAGTATGATCCATTTGGTGCTGCTCATAGTTCAACTTCTATTTCATCTGCATTAGGAATAGCAGTAGCTAATAAGTTATCAAATAAATCAGGCAATGTAATTGCAGTCATAGGTGATGGAGCGATAAGTGCTGGTATGGCTTATGAGGCTATGAATAATGCAGGAGGAAGCAAAACAAAGATGATTGTTGTATTAAATGACAACGATATGTCGATTGCAAAACCCGTTGGTGCTATGAGAAAATATCTAGCAAAAAATTTTATCTGGCAAAGTTTATTTTAGTTTTAGAGAAACATTAAAATTAATTATATCTGCTTTTTCAAAAAGATTTAAAAATCAAGCTGGAAAAGCTGAAGATTTTTTAAGATCCGCAGTCACTGGTGGAACATTATTTAATTCTATGGGATTTTACTATATTGGACCAATAGATGGACACGATATTGACTCAATGGTTTCAGTATTTAATAATGCAAAGGATATCAATTATGATGGACCAATTTTAATCCATGTTAAAACTGAAAAAGGAAAAGGTTATTCCTTTGCTGAAAAATCAGAGGATAAATTTCATGGTGTTTCAAAATTTAATATAAAAACTGGAGAGCAGGAAAAGTCAAAATCTAACACACCTTCTTATACAAAGGTATTCGCTAATTCATTAATTAAACACGCAGAAAAAGATAGCAAGGTTGTAGGTATAACTGCAGCTATGCCATCAGGAACAGGAATGGATTTATTTGGAAAAAAATTTCCAGAAAGAATGTTTGATGTCGGGATAGCTGAGCAACATGCGGTTACTTTTGCTGCGGGTATGGCTACCGAAGGGTATAAACCTTACGCTGCAATATACTCAACCTTTCTTCAAAGAGCTTACGATCAGGTCGTTCACGATGTTGCTATACAATCTTTGCCTGTTAGATTTGCAATTGATAGAGCGGGTTTAGTTGGTGCTGATGGCCCAACACATGCCGGATCTTTTGATATAACATACCTTTCAACATTACCAAATTTTGTAGTAATGGCTGCAAGTGACGAAGCCGAGCTTGTAAGAATGATAAATACATCAATGGATATAAACGATAGACCATCAGCTTTTAGATATCCAAGGGGCAATGGTGTAGGAGTTCAATTACCTGAAATAACTGAGAAAATTGAGTTGGGTAAAGCAAAAATAATTAAAGAAGGAAAAAAAGTTGCGATTTTAAATTTTGGAGCAAGATTACAGGAGTGTATTTTGGCTTCCGAAAATTTAATAAAAAAAGGAATTGATATCTCTATTATTGATGCAAGATTTGCAAAACCGTTAGATGAAAACCTAATATGGCAAATCGCTACAGAACATGAGGTTTTGATTACAATAGAAGAAGGTTCAATAGGGGGATTTGGATCTCACGTGAGCCAATTTTTAAGTGAAAAAAATTTATTAGACAGTAATCTTAAATTTAGATCAATGATATTGCCTGATAGATTTATTGATCATGATAAACCAGAACTAATGTATAAGTTTGCTAATTTAGACTCTATTGGTATTGAAAATAAAATATTAGATACTTTGAATTCAAAAGTTTTAATTAAAAAATCTAATTAAATTTTATTTTGAGCTGCATTCATTAAATAGTGATCAAGAATTACACAATGCATCATCGCTTCTCCTATTGGAACCGCTCTAATTCCAACACACGGGTCATGTCTTCCTTTTACAGATATTGTCGTATTCTTCCCAAATCTATCGATTGTTTTCCTCGATGACAAAATAGATGATGTTGGTTTTACTGCAAATGAAACATTTATTTCTTGTCCAGTAGATATTCCTCCAAGAATTCCTCCTGCATTATTTGATTTGAAACTAGTTTTACCTTTTTTTTTCAAAATTTCATCAGAGTTTTCCTCACCAGTTAACATTGCAGAATTCATTCCTGATCCAATATTTACACCCTTTACTGCATTAATGCTCATCATTGCTGCCGCAAGATCCATATCTAATTTTGAGTATATTGGTGCTCCAAGTCCCAAAGGAACTCCTCTAGCTCTTACTTCAATTATTGCTCCACAAGATGATCCAGCTTTTCTTATCCCAAGTAAATATTTTTCCCAAAGTTTAATCACAGTTTTATCAGGACAAAAAAATGGGTTACTAGAAATTGTTTTATCTTTCCATTTCTTTAAGTCACATCCTAATATCCCTAATTGCGTAACAGCACCAACAGCTTGATACTTCTTTCCAATTTTACTTTTCAAAACAACCTTTGCAATAGCACCCGCCGCAACTCTAGCCGCAGTCTCGCGAGCAGATTGTCTTCCACCACCTCTGTAATCCCGGATACCGTATTTTTTGAAATAAGTATAATCTGCATGTCCTGGTCTAAATTTATTCTTTATTGTCTCATAGTCTCTAGATCTCATATCTTTATTATAAATTATTAGGGAAATTGGAGTTCCAGTTGTTCTACCCTCAAAAACACCAGATAAAATATTAATTTTGTCGTCCTCTTTTCTTTGAGTTGTAAATTTAGATTGTCCTGGTTTTCTTTTATTAAGTTCTTTTTGTATATCACTTTCTTTTATAGGAATATTTGGAGGGCAGCCATCTACAACGCATCCAATAGCCGGACCATGTGACTCTCCCCAAGTGGTAAACCTAAATAACTTTCCAAAAGTATTAAATGACATTATTTTAATGTATAAATTATTTTTTTAAATTTATGAACGAAAAAAACTCACTTGGACTAAATCTTTGCTTTAAAGAACATAATAACCCAATAAAACTTTTTGAAGAATGGTTCAATAAAGCAAAAAAAACAGAAATTAATGATCCAAACGCCTTTGCAGTTGGAACTGTAAATAAAAATGGGTTTCCAACAGTTAGAATGGTGCTCCTTAAAGATTTTGATAAAAATGGATTTGTTTTTTATACAAACCTTAATAGTGATAAAAGCAAAGCAATCAGAAATACCTCAAAAATTTCGATGTGCTTTCACTGGAAAAGTTTGCAAAGGCAAATTAGAATAGTTGGCATTGCATTTAAAGTATCAAAAAAAGAAGCTGATGATTATTATAATTCAAGAGCCTATGGAAGTAGAATAGGTGCTTGGGCGTCAAAGCAAAGTTCTATTTTAAAACAAAGACAAGATTTATATAAGTCCATTGAGGAATTCAGGAAAAAATATCCAAATAAAAATAATATACCACGTCCTAAGCATTGGTCTGGATGGAGAATTAAACCAAAGGAAATTGAATTTTGGCTAGACGGAAAGAATCGAATTCATGAAAGGTTAAAATATATTAGATTACCCAAAAAATGGAAAAAAGTATTATTAAGTCCTTAAAAATTTCTTTCAATACTAAAAGAAGTTAAATTTTTTAATATATTTTTTTCTTCAGACTCTTCAAACACACTTAAAGAATTAGAAGCTAAATTAATATAATGTTCTGCTTTTTTATAACACTCATTAATAATATTATTTTTTTTAATTAGAAATAGTACATGATCTAAATCTTGCTTTTCACGAATATTTTTTTCAAAAAAAGATTTTAATATTTCTTTTTCAAACTTATCAACTTTTTGATAAAGTAAAATTATAGGCAAAGTAACTTTACCTTCGTAAAAGTCATTGCCAATATTTTTCCCAAACAATTTTAATTCGGAATTATAGTCTAATGTGTCATCTGCTATTTGAAATGTAAGCCCTAAGTTTTTTCCATAAAATTCCAAAGCATTTTTATATTTTAAATCTTTTTCAGCAATAATTGCGCCAACTTTAGTAGCTGCTGCAAATAAAGAAGCTGTTTTTGATGAAATAATATTTAGATATGTTTCTTCCAAGATATCTATTTCTTTATTGTGTTGTAATTGAAGAACTTCACCTTGGGCAATTTCAGATGATGTAGTTGCTAAAAGTTTTAATAGTTCTAAATTCCCGTCCTCTACCATCATTTCGAAACATTTACTAAGTAAATAATCACCTACCAAAATTGATGAATGATTTCCCCAAATTATATTGAGTGTTTTTTTACCTCGTCTAATTTCAGCACTATCTATTACATCGTCATGCATTAAAGTGGCTGCATGTATAAGTTCTACACAAGCGGCAAGATTTACATCTCTTAATCCTTTTTGATATTCACAAATTTTAGCACATTGCAAGGTTAAGAGTGCTCTTAGTCTTTTTCCACCAGTTTTTAAGTGATACTTGGTCATCTTTTGAACCAATTCAACTTTACTTGCTAGTCTAGAATTGATTTTTTCCTCAACTAGAATCAATTTATCATCGACCGAATTTTTTAAATCTGCATATGAATTATTAATTTGTTTTTTTAGCTGTATTACAGTTCCCATTAACTAAAACTATTATATCCAATTTATTAATATACTTATCAATTGACGCACCTTATTCTTTAATTATAACTAGGGTTTATAATATATTTAAAAAACTTATAACAATTCTAATGTTCTCATTTTTTAAAAAAAAAAAGATAATAAGCCATCTCAAATTATCAGGGGTTATAGGAAATGTTGGAAGGTTCAGGCAAGGAATAGAATATTCAAGTGAAGAAGAAATTATAAAAAAGGCCTTTTCAGTAAAGAAAGCATTAGCTGTTGCAATTACAATTAATTCACCTGGTGGATCTCCAGTACAATCACATTTGATATGTAAATTAATAAAAGAACAATCTAAGAAAACAAAAAAGAAAGTAATTATTTTTGCTGAGGATGTGGCAGCATCTGGGGGATATCTTATTGCATGTGCAGGTGATGAAATTTATGCTAACTCAAGCTCAATCATAGGATCTATCGGAGTTATTTCTGCTTCATTTGGTTTTAAAAATTTAATTGAAAAAATTGGGATTGAAAGAAGAGTTTATACCGCTGGAAAAAATAAAAGCACTTTAGATCCTTTTTTGGATGAAAAAGAAGAAGATATTAATCGTTTAAAAAATATCCAATTAGAAATTCATCAAGATTTTATAGATGTTGTTGAAGAAAGTAGAAAAGAAAAACTAAACAAAAACTCTGGTATTGAACTTTTCTCTGGAGAATTTTGGGCAGGAAAAAAAGCAAAAGAATTAGGACTAATCGATGGAATAGGAAATGCAGATCAAATATTAAGAGAGAAATACGGAGATGATTTAGAAATTAAGAAATTTGGAAAAAGTAAAGGATGGTTATCAAAAAAGCTAGCATCTTCTGAAAATTATACTGATAAAGTAATTAGTGTATTAGAAGAAAGATCAATCTGGCAAAGGTATGGCCTCTAAAATAAAAAAAAAAACTTTATCTTTTCAAGATACAATCTTTAACTTACAAAAGTACTGGTCTAAAAAAGGTTGTGTAATATTACAACCGTACGATCTTGAGGTCGGTGCTGGGACATTCCATCCAGCAACCACCTTAAGATCGCTTGGTCCAAAACCATGGAAAACTGCATATGTACAACCATCACGTCGCCCGACTGATGGAAGATATGGAGACAACCCTAATAGATTGCAACATTACTATCAATTCCAAGTTTTAATTAAACCTTCACCAAAAGAAATAAAAAAAATGTATTTAAATAGCTTGTCATCAATAGGTATTAATCATAAGGAACACGATATAAGGTTTGTTGAAGATGACTGGGAAAGTCCTACATTAGGAGCAGCAGGTCTTGGATGGGAAGTTTGGTGTGATGGAATGGAAGTTACACAATTTACCTATTTCCAACAAATGGCTGGAGTTGAATGTAAACCTGTATCTGTTGAAATTACATATGGATTAGAGAGATTGTGCATGTTTATTCAAAACAAAAAAAGTGTTTTTGACTTAATTTGGAATGATGAAGGAATTACTTACAAAGATGTTTTTCATCAGTCAGAGAATGAATTTTCAGCATATAATTTTGAATATGCCAATACTGATAATTTATTTAAAATATTTGAAATGCTTGAAGAAGAAACAAAATTATTAGTTGAAAAAAAGATTTCTCTCCCAGCTTATGATCAATGTTTAAAATGTAGTCATGTCTTCAATATTTTAGATGCAAGAGGGGTAATTAGTGTAGCACAAAGGGCTGAATATATTGCAAGAATAAGAGAACTAACTAAATCAATTGGGAAAGTTTGGATTGAAAGCCAAAGTTAATGTCAGAATTATTTGTAGAGATATTTAGTGAGGAAATTCCTGCAAGGCTTCAAACAAATGCAAGGAATGAATTAAAAAAAAATATTAAAAATTTTTTTATTGATAACCAAATCAAATTCAATGAAAATTTCAATGTTTATTCGACACCAAATAGATTAGTTCTACATGTTGATAAAATTCCTAATGAAATCAAATTAAGCTCAGAGGAAATTAAAGGCCCAAATGTTAATGCTCCTGAAAAAGCATTAGAAGGATTTATTAGATCAAACAATACAATATTAGAAAAAATCTTTAAAAAAAATACTGAGAAAGGCGAATTTTATTTTTTTATTAAAGAGTCTAGAAAAATAAAAGTTTCAGATTTACTAGAAAAAAATTTAAGTGAAATCTTAAAAAAGATTGCTTGGAATAAATCAATGAAATGGGCAAATTATGATCTTTATTGGGGAAGACCTCTTAAATCTATTTTAGCAATATTTAATAAAAAACCTCTAAATTTTGATTTAAACCACATAAATAGCTCCAACAAAACTTTTATAGATAAATCACTAGAAGAAGGCATGAAAATTTTTAAAGATTTTAATTCGTATTTAAAATTTTTTAAACAAAAAGGTATTTTAATTGATCAAGATTTAAGAAAAAAAATGATACAGAATAAGATTAACGAACTAGTTAATAAAAAAAATTTAAAAATCGAACAGAATAGTAGGCTTATAGATGAAATAGTAAATATAGTTGAAAAGCCGGTTGTAATTCTTTGTAATTTTGACAAAAAATTTTTAAATATACCAAGTGAAATATTGACTACAACAATGCAGAGTCATCAAAAATATTTACCAACTTTTGATAAAAAAAATAATCTTACAAATATTTTTTTTGTAGTTTCAGACATAAAAGACACAAAAGGGTTTGTTAAATTAGGAAATGAAAGAGTTATTGAAGCAAGATTAAGCGATGCCAAGTTTTTTTGGGAAAAAAATAAAACCCAAAATTTAGTTAAACAAGTCGATAAATTAAAAAATATAAATTATTTTAAAGGTTTAGGATCCTACTTTGACAAAATTCAACGTATGAGAAAGATTTCATCATTAATTTCTGATGATTTTTTAATTAGTAAAGATAAAATTGAAATAGCCTCATCAATTTGTAAAATTGATTTAATGTCCGACCTTGTTGGAGAGTTTCCAGAACTCCAAGGTATTGTTGGAGGACATTTTGCAAAGTTTCAAGGGTTTGATAAAGAAGTTTGTCTTGCCGTATCTGAACAATATTTGCCTAACGGGATGGAAAGCAAATTACCAAAAAAAATGTACAGTATTGCTTTATCTTTAAGTGATAAACTAGATTCATTAGTAGGTTTTTTTGGAATTAATCTCAAACCTACTAGTTCAAAAGACCCATATGCCATAAGAAGAATGGCTATAAGTCTTGTTAGATTAATTGTTGAAAATGAAATAAAAATTAAATTAAAAGATCTAATTGTTTACACGTGTTCAGTATACAGAGATCAGGGCTATGAATTTGACACTAAAAAGATACAAAACGAATTAAGTGATTTCATAATTGAAAGATTAAAAAATTATTTAAAAGAAAAAAAAATAAGACAAGATATAATTGAAAGCTCAACATATGTGCTTGGATTGGATAATTTATTAAAGGCTTATAAAAAATCTTTATGTTTAAATAAAAATATTAAAAAAGAAATTGGTTATGAAACCATTTCAGCATACAAAAGATCTTCAAATATAATAAATAGTGAAGAAAAAATATCTATTGAAACTCTTGGTTTTGCAGACCCAGGTTTATTTAAAAATGATTATGAGAAAAAATTATATAAAAAGATAAATGATATAAGAAAATATTTTTTGAGTATTGGAAAAGATGAAAATTACGAAGAAAGTCTGAAAATCTTATCAAGCATTAAGAATGAAGTAAACGATTTTTTCGATAATGTTATTGTTAATGATGCAGATATAATAATTAAAAAAAATAGATTAGAATTATTAAATATGTTGTGTAAAACTTTTGATAACTACTTTAATTTTTCAAAAATAGAAGCATAGTATGAAAAAATTTATTTTTAATTTTAAATCAAATAAAATAAAAAAAATTAAACTGCCAAAAAACATTCTTGGAGGTAAAGGTGCAAATCTTTCTGAGATGGGAAGAATGGGGCTACCTGTACCCTCTGGTTTTACAATATCTACAGAGGTATGTGATTTATTTTATAAGAATAAAAAAAAATTGAATAAAAAAATACTCAATGAAATAAATAAAGAATTAAAATTTATTGAAAAAGACTCAGGAAAAAAATTTGGAGATATAAAAAATCCTCTTCTAGTTTCTGTAAGATCAGGAGCTAGAGTTTCTATGCCAGGTATGATGGACACAATTTTAAATCTAGGCCTAAATGATAATACGGTAATAGCACTTGCAAAAAAAACTTCGAATTTGAGATTTGCAAATGATAGTTATAGACGTTTTATTCAAATGTATTCTAATGTTGTGTTGGGAATCGAAGGATATCACTTTGAGGATATAATTGAGAACTATAAGTTAACAAAAGGAGTATTACTTGACACAGAATTAGACGAGTATGACTGGGAAGCTTTAATAAAAGATTTTAAAAACATTGTAAAAGAAAAAACAAAAAAAGATTTTCCTCAAAATGTCAATGAACAACTGATAGGAGCTATAAGTGCAGTTTTTTTATCTTGGGAAAGTAATAGAGCAAAAGTGTATAGAAAATTAAATCAAATACCGTCTAATTGGGGCACAGCGGTTAATGTACAATCAATGGTTTTTGGAAATATGGGAAATGACTGTGCAACAGGCGTAGTGTTTACTAGAAATCCATCTGATGGATCAAAAGATATATATGGCGAATATTTAATAAATGCACAGGGCGAAGATGTAGTTGCAGGAACTAGAACACCACAACATATTACAAAAAAAGCGAGAGTTGAGTCAAAAGAAACTCTTAAGTCAATGGAAGAGGCAATGCCAAAAACATACAAGCAACTAAAAAATATTTTAATTAAATTAGAAAAACATTACAAAGATATGCAGGATGTTGAGTTTACTGTTGAAAACAAAAAACTATGGATGCTTCAAACACGTGCTGGAAAAAGAACAGCCAAGTCTGCTGTTAAAATAGCTGTAGATATGGTTGAAGAAAAATTGATTACTAAAAAGGATGCAATATTACGAATAGAACCTAGTTCTTTAGATACTTTGCTTCATCCAACTTTAGATGAGAAAGTAAACTTAGATGTAATTGGGACAGGCCTGCCCGCGTCACCAGGTGCTGCAAGCGGAAAAGTTGTTTTCACATCTGAAGAGGCTGAAAGACTAAATAGTATGATGCAAAGTACAATATTAGTTCGTGTAGAAACTTCACCAGAAGATATACATGGTATGCACGCAGCAAAAGGAATACTTACCTCAAGAGGAGGTATGACAAGTCATGCCGCAGTAGTTGCTAGAGGGATGGGACGACCATGTGTTTCTGGATCTAGTGAAATAGAAATTGATTATGAAAATAAATTGTTCAAAACAAACAATAAAGTAATTAAAGAGGGTGAAATAATTACAATTGATGGTTCAACAGGTAGAATAATTATTGGTGAGGTAAAAACAGTTAAACCAGAAGTATCAGGTGATTTTTCAAAAATAATGAGTTGGTCTGATGATTTTAGAAAATTAAAAATTAGAACTAATTCGGAAACACCATTGGATAGCAAAACTGCTAGAGAATTTGGTGCAGAGGGTATTGGTTTGTGTAGAACTGAACATATGTTTTTTGACGAAGAAAGAATTTTATCAGTAAGAGAAATGATATTATCAAAAACAATTGAAGATCGATCTAATGCACTCAAAAAGTTATTACCACATCAAAAAAAAGATTTTATTGAAATATTTAAGATAATGAAAGGCTTGCCAGTAACAGTAAGGTTACTTGACCCACCCCTACATGAATTTTTACCAAAAAGTAACAATGAAATTAATGATGTTGCAGTTTCACTAAATATTCCTGTTAAAGAACTTGAAGTTAGAATTTCAGAACTTCATGAACAAAATCCCATGCTAGGTCATAGAGGCTGTAGATTAGCAATTTCATTCCCTGAAATTTATGAGATGCAGTGTACTGCAATTTTTGAGGCTTTAGTGGAATGTAAAAAACAAAAAATTCAATCAACAATGCCTGAAATTATGATACCTTTAGTTTCAACAGAAGCAGAAATAAAAATCATGAAAGATTTGGTCATTAGGGTTGCAAAAAAAGTTCAAGATGAGAATAAAATTAAAATCGATTTTTTAGTTGGAACAATGATTGAATTACCCAGAGCAGCGATAAAGGCAAAAGATATCGCTAGACACGCTGAATTTTTTAGTTTTGGAACTAATGATTTAACTCAAACTACATTTGGAATTAGTAGAGATGATAGTGGTAAATTTCTAAATGATTATATTGAGAACAAAATTTTCGATATTGATCCTTTTGTATCAATTGATGATGGAGTTGGAGACTTAATAAAAATTGCAACTGACAAAGGAAGAAAACAAAACAAAAATATCAAACTTGGAATTTGTGGTGAGCATGGCGGGGATCCTAAAAGTATAGAATTTTGTGCAAAAACTGGATTAGATTATGTGTCTTGTTCTCCTTACAGAGTTCCAGTTGCAAGATTAGCGGCAGCACAGGCTCAAATAAGAAAAAATTAAATCTCTAATTTTAAATCCAAAGCTTGAATACTATGTGTTAATTCACCTACAGATATTCTATCAACTTTTGTTGCAGCTAGTTTTTTTACATTTTTTAAAGTTATTCCCCCAGAGGCTTCAGTCTCATATTTGCCTTTTGCATATTTAATAGCCACTCTTAGAGTTTTCGGGCTCATATTATCAAACAGAACTGTATTAAAATTAAGTCCATTTATTTTTTTAAATTGCTTTAAAGTATCAACTTCGACAGTAATTTTTCTTTTTTTTTTATTTTTAATTGCCTTTTTCACTATTTCCTCAAATTTTTTTGATGAGGCTAGATGATTATCCTTAATTAAAAATTCGTCACTTAAATTAAACCTGTGGTTAGTACCACCTCCTAGTTTTACGGCATATTTTTGAATAACCCTCAGATTGGGAATTGTTTTTCTAGTGCAACAAATTTTTGTTTTAATTCCTACTTTTTTAACAAATTTATTGGTTTTAGTTGCAATACCTGAGATATGAGAGAGAAAATTTAGAGCAACTCTTTCTCCAATTAATATATTTTTAATTTTACCTTCAATTACAGCAATTACAGATCCTTTGCTAATTTTTGATCCTTCTTTTTTTTTTATATGAAATTTAATATTTCTGTCTAATAAATTAAATGTTTGTTTAGCAAATTCTAATCCACCTATAATACCATTTTCATTACTTATTAGGTTAGCTTTTGAAATTGAATTATTATTTAATAGATTAGTTGTAATATCTCCTAAAGGATATAGATCCTCATTAAGAGCTAACTTACAGGTTGATCGGATAAAATTTTTACTTAATTGAATTTTCGGCACAGCATTTATCTGCCTATTTCAGCCATTCTCTCCACTGATTTTCTAGCTCTCTCAATTGTTTCGTGGTCCATTGTTAATTCGTTTGTTTCATTTTCTAAACAATCAAGTATTTTAGGCAGTGTAATTCTTTTCATGTGAGGACATAAGTTACAAGGTCTAATAAATTCTACATTAGGATTATCAATTTGAACATTATCACTCATTGAGCATTCTGTAACCATCATAACTTTTTCAGGTTGATTATCTTTTACATATTTAATCATTCCACTTGTTGAGCCAGCAAAATCACTTGCTTTTATTACATCAGGAGGACATTCAGGATGAGCAATAATTTTAATTCCAGGATTATTTTTTCTTATTTCATTAATCTCTTCATCATTAAATTGTTCATGAACCTCACAAGTCCCTCTCCATGAAATTATTTCTACATCAGTTTGAGAAGCAACATATTTTGCTAAATAATCATCTGGTAAGAAAATTACTTTTTTTACACCTAAAGAGTTTACAATTTTAACAGCATTTGCTGATGTACAACAAACGTCAGTTTCAGCCTTAACATCTGCAGAAGTGTTAACGTATGAAACTACAGGAACACCAGGATATTGTTTTTTTAAGTTTCTTACATCTTCACCAGTTATAGATGAGGATAAAGAGCAACCAGCTTTCATATCTGGTAGTAAAACTTTTTTATCTGGACTCATCAATTTGGCAGTCTCCGCCATAAAATGTACACCGCACATAACAATTATATCAGCCTCTGTTTTTGAGGCTTCAATTGCTAAGGCTAACGAGTCTGCTGAAAAATCAGATATACCATGATATATTTCAGGAGTTTGGTAATTATGAGCGAGAATTACCGCGTTCTTCTCTTTTTTAAGTTTATTTATTTTATAAATATAAGGTGCATGAGAAGCCCACTCTATTTCAGGAATGGATTTAGAAACCTTTTTATAAATAGGATCTGTAGCAATTTTAACTTGGGTTGAGAATTCCATAATAAAAACTTATCAACTTGAAATAGAATTGTCATTCATTTAATCTGACGCATGATTTGCGGCCATGCTGAAATTGGTAGACAGGCACGGTTGAGGGCCGTGTGAGCTTAGCTCATGAGAGTTCGATTCTCTCTGGCCGCACCATTAATTAATATTATATATGAAAAAAAGGGGCGTTCTGTTGCCAGGTGCCCCAAACCCCGTGACTTAATTAGTAAACTAATTAAGCTGCAAGTGCATAACTTTCGTTAGCATTTATAAATTAGCCCATCACGGCGGAACAATACCGAACGAAAGAACAACTTTTAGACACCCGTCGATCCTAATTCACCCCCTTAAGTTGTAAATGGTGGAGGTGGTGGGTACTGCCCCCACGTCCGTAATGGTTATTACGAAATTCGTTTATCGTCATAGTTGGAAAACCAACACTATTAATATAAAACCAAATACAAGAGATTCAATAATTTATTCATGAAACTTACAAAAGAACAAATAAACGACATAAAAGATCAACAATCCCAGGAGAATGTTACTAAAAGGGTTACTGCACCTGAATTAGAAAAAGTATTATATGAAGCTATCCCAGCTTTAGATCATGGCTTTGTAAGAGTTATTGACTACATGGGAGATGATAGTTCAATTGTTCAGTCAGCAAGAGTTTCTTATGGTAAAGGAACTAAACAGGTTTCAACAGATAGTGGTCTAATAAAATACCTAATGCGTCATTGGCATAGCACTCCATTCGAAATGTGTGAAATTAAATATCATGTTAAATTACCAATATTTATCGCAAGACAATGGATTAGACATCGTACTGCAAACGTCAACGAATACTCTGCAAGATACTCAATTTTAGATAAAGAATTTTATTTACCTGATCCACAAAATTTAGCAGCTCAATCAATTGCAAACAGACAAGGTAGAGGTGATCTGATTGAGGGAGAGCAAGCAAAGGAAATTTTAGAACTTTTAAAAAATGATGCTGAAAGAACATATGATAATTATGAAACTATGCTTAATCAGAAATTTGATGGTTCCACAATTGACGAAAATAAAAAAGGATTAGCTAGAGAGTTAGCTAGAATGAACCTAACTTTGAATACTTATACCCAGTGGTATTGGAAAACTGATCTTTTAAACTTAATGAATTTTTTAAGATTACGTGCTGACCATCATGCTCAATATGAAATTAGAGTTTATGCGGATATAATGTTAGATACACTTAAGAGATGGGTTCCTATAACATATGATGCATTTATGGATTATAGAGTAGGTGGCACAGAAGTTTCTGCTAAAGGAAAAGTTATTATTCAAAAATTATTAAAAGGTGAAGGCATAAATTTAGAGCAATCTGGACTTTCAAAAAGAGAATGGAATGAACTTATGGAAGCTTTCGAAATTAAAGATAGGATTGTTTAATCTTTTCTGCAAATTTCAAATAAATTTTTGTAATTTCATGTTCTGGATCTTTCTCAACAATAGGAATTCCCATATCCCCATATTTCCCAACATCAGAGTTTATTGGTATTTGTCCTAAAAATTTCTTGTCAAATTCATGTGCGGTTCTCTCAACACCATTCTCTCCAAAAATTGCATATTTTTTCCCATCATCTCCGATAAAGTGACTCATATTGTCGATTAATCCAATAATATTTACTTTTAATTTTTCGAACATTCTAATTCCTCTTTTTACATCTTGGAGTGCTATCTCTTGAGGAGTTGATACTATGATTGCACCATCTACACTAATTTCTTGTGCAAATGTCAGTTGAGTATCACCAGTGCCTGGGGGCATATCAACAATAATAAAGTCTAAATCTTTCCAACCAACTTTTTGAGTAAATGTTTTAATGGCACTAGTAACCATTGGTCCTCTCCAGATCATCGGTGTTTGCTCATCTGTCAGAAATCCAATGGACATACATTGAATATCATACTTTACAATTGGTTTTAAAGTTTGACCGTCGCTATCTGGCTTTTCATTTATAGAGAATAGTTTTGGTAAAGAAGGTCCATAAATATCAGCATCTAACAGACCTACTTTACATCCAACAGTTTTAAGGGCTAAAGCTAAATTTGTAGCAAAAGTAGATTTCCCAACACCACCTTTTGCACTAGATATTGCAATTGTAAATTTAGTGCCTGGAATTGGGTTTCTTTTGAAGGTTTTTGGCTCAGTTTTTGCCTTCATTGTGTCACTAAGACCTACTTTTTTATCACTCATCAAAATACACTTACCTTGTTTTTGAACATAAAGACACTATATAGAATGTCATAATGACGATTTACAAAAATCAAAGTCCATGGGGAAGCCCTCCAGGTAGTGGTGGAGGAAGCGGAAATGGTGGAGGTTTCAGAAGAGGCCCAACACCTCCTAATTTAGATGAAGCAATTAAAAAATTGCAAGACACTATAAATAAATTTACTGGAAGTGGCACAGGTGGTAAAAAACCTATTATATTAGGTTTAATCATTTTAGTTGTAATTTGGGCATTGAGTGGTTTGTATAGAGTTTTACCTGACGAACAGGGAGTGGTCTTAAGATTTGGAAAGTTTGTAAATACCACTCAACCAGGATTAAATTATCATTTTCCATTCCCAATTGAGAGTGTGTTAACTCCAAAAGTTACAAAAGTTAATAGAATGGACATCGGTTTTAGATCAGAGAGAGATAGTGGATTTGGTCAAGGTGGTGGTGTTGCGGATGTTCCAGAGGAAAGCTTGATGCTAACTGGTGATGAAAATATTGTTAACATAGACTTTTCAGTATTTTGGGTAATAAAAGATGCTGGAAACTTTCTTTTTAAAATCCAAGATCCAGAGGGCACAGTAAAAGCTGCAGCAGAAACTGCAATGAGAGAAGTGATTGCGAGATCAAATATTCAACCTATTCTTACAGAAGGAAGAGCGGTTATTGAAAGAGATACTCAAGATATAATTCAGGGAATACTTGATGAATATGAAAGTGGAGTTCAAATTACACAAGTTCAAACTCAAAAAGCTGACCCACCAGACCAGGTTATTGATGCTTTTAGAGATGTGCAAGCTGCAAGAGCTGACATGGAAAGGTCAAAAAACGAAGCAGAAGCTTACGCCAATGATGTAATACCAAGAGCTCGGGGAGAAGCAGCAAAAATTTTACAAGCTGCTGAAGCTTATAAAAAAGAGGTTGTTGCAAAAGCAGAAGGTGAAGCAAGTAGATTTTTATCAATTTACACTGAGTATGCTAAAGCAAAAGAGGTTACTCAAGAAAGAATGTATTTGGAGACAATGGAGCAGGTTCTTGCTGATATTAATAAAATTATAATTGATAAAGATTCAGGCTCAGGTGTTGTGCCATATCTTCCATTACAAGAATTAAAATCAGGGACAAACTAATGAAAGCTGGAAAATTTATATTACCCATTATCATTTTGATAGGAGCAACTTTATTTTTTTCAATATTTATAGTTAAAGAAGTAAATCAAGCTATAGTTCTACAATTTGGTGATCCCAAAAGAATTATTTTAAAGCCAGGTTTAAACTTTAAGCTACCTTTCATTCAAAACGTAGTGTTTTTAGATAAAAGAGTTTTAAATTTAGATACTCCACCAGAAGAAGTTATTGCATCTGATCAAAAACGTCTAATAGTTGATGCATTCGCAAGATTTCAAATTATTGATCCATTGAAATTTTATATTTCCGTAGGAAACGAAAGAGTTGCGAGATCAAGATTAGCAACGATTATTAATTCAAGAATAAGAAATGTATTAGGTCAGCAAAAACTACAAACATTATTATCTGAAGATAGATCAAAACAAATGGCTTTAATTCAACAAGGTGTTAACAATGAAGCTGAAAACTTTGGTATTAAGATAGTTGACGTAAGAATTAAAAGAGCTGATTTACCTCAAGCAAATAGTGATGCAATCTTTAGAAGAATGCAAACTGAAAGGGAGAGAGAAGCAAAAGAATTTAGAGCAAAAGGTGCTGAAATGGCAGTTACCATAACATCAACTGCAGATAAAGAAGTTACAGTAATTCTAGCTGACGCACAAAAAAAATCAGAAATTATGAAAGGGGAAGGTGATGGTCAAAAAAATAAAATTTTTGCTGATGCATTCGGACAAGACCCTGAATTTTTCGGATTTTACAGAGCAATGCAAGCTTATCAAAATGCTTTAATTGGTGGTGAAACTTCTATGATTTTATCTCCTGATAGTGAATTTTTTAAATTTTTTGGAAATAAAGAAAAATAAACAATTTTTTATATAAGATGAAAGAATTGATCATTGCATTTGGTCTTTTCCTATTCATCGAAGGTATTTTGTATGCCTTATTTCCATCAAAAATGAAAAATATGTTAAAAAAACTTGATACTGTAGCTGATAAACAACTGAGAACAGGTGGGTTAGTATTTGCAATTATAGGATTTATAATTATTTGGTATTTAAAGACATGAAAAATATTTACAAAATTTTATCAATATTAATAATTTCATTAAATTATTTTACAATCTCCAAAACGCAGGAAATTCCATCATCATTTGCAGATTTGGCAGAAAAATTAATGCCGTCAGTTGTAAATATTTCAACTACTACTACCGTAACAACTAGATCAAACCCTTTGCCATTTGAATTTCCACCAGGTTCACCATTTGAAGATATGTTTGGTTCTCCTCAACAAAGGCAAACTAGTGCGCTAGGATCAGGTTTTATAATTGACGAAGAGGGAATTGTAATAACAAACAACCATGTTATTCAAGGAGCTTCAGATATATTTGTTAGAGTTAATGGAGACGAAGATTATAAAGCCGAAGTACTTGGTGCTGACGCAGGAATGGATATTGCAGTATTAAAAATAAAGTCTGACGAAAAATTTAAGCCAGTAAAATTTGGTAACTCAGACAAATCTAGAATTGGAGATTGGGTTATTGCAATTGGTAACCCATTTGGTCTCGGAGGTACAGTAACAGCAGGAATAATCTCTGCTAGAAATAGAAGCATAGGATTATCAAGATATGAGGACTACATACAAACTGATGCTTCAATAAACCAAGGAAATTCAGGAGGCCCACTATTTAATATGAACGGAGATGTTATTGGAATTAATACAGCTATACTTGGCCAATCTGGCTCAATTGGAATAGGTTTTGCAATACCATCTAATAGTGCTCAAAAAGTTATTGATCAATTAATTGAATTTGGAGAAACAAAAAGAGGATGGCTTGGAGTTAGAATTCAAGTAGTAGATCAAGGAATTGCAGATGCGGAAAAGCTAGATAAACCTAGAGGTGCTCTAGTTGCAAGTGTTGCGGATAACAGTCCATCCGATAAAGGAGGAATTAAACCCGGAGATATAATTTTAGAGTTTGATGGAAAACCAATTAATGAAATGAAAGAACTACCTAAAATTGTTGCTGAAACGGATGTTGGAAAAAAAGTAATTGTTAAAGTTTGGAGAAATAAAAGAGAAATTACAAAAGAAATAGTTCTTGGAAGATTAGAAACATCCGAGGACTTTAAAGCACAAAAACCTGTAATTGAAAAACCAAAGGTGAGGAGAATTGAGGGTTTAAAAATCGATGTTCGTTTATTAATTAAAGATGATATTGAGGCTAGAAACCTTCCAAAGAGTACAAGTGGAGTAGTAATTACAAAAATAGATAAAGATAGTCCAATTAATTATCTCCAAGTAAATAATGTTATTGTTGAGGCTAATAGAAAAAAAATTAATACAATAGGTGATCTTGATAATGTGGTAAAATTGAAATTAAGAAGTGATGAAAATAACTTACTGATTGCAATATATAATAACCAAAATCAAAGAACATATGTTGGTGTTAAATTAAAATAACCAAATGGACCTTAAGTCCAAAATAATATTAATTTCAGGTCCTACAGCATCAGGCAAATCTAAACTTGCATTAAAAATTGCTAAAAAAATAAATGGGGAAATTATAAATGCAGATAGTATGCAGGTTTATAAGGAATTGAAGATATTGACTGCTAGACCTTCGGAAATTGATTTAAAAAAAATAGAACATCATTTATATGGTTTTAGAACTGTTAAAAAAGATTTTTCATCTGGCGAATGGTTAAAATTAGCAAAAAAAAATATAAAAAAAATTAGAGATAAAAATAAAATACCAGTTTTAGTTGGTGGGACCGGTCTTTATTTCAAAGCACTGACTGATGGCTTGGTAAAAATCCCAAATATACCAATTTCTTCTCGTAATAAAATAAGACAAATGCAAATTAGTTTAGGTCAAAAAAAATTTTATTCAAAACTCTTAAAAATCGATCCATCAGTAAAAAATAGGATTGACCCAACTGATGCTCAAAGATCTATCAGAGCGTATGAAGTTATTTCATTTACAAAGAAATCAATTTTTGAATGGTATAAGAAAACAAAACCATCGTTTAAAAAGGAGCAATTTATTAAAATTTATATTGATTATCCTAGAGATGATCTAATCAGTAATATTTCTAAAAGAGTAGATCAAATGATAAAAAAATGGAGCTATTCAAGAAGTTAAGCATTTTTTAAAGCTTAATTTGAAGAGTGATAGTAACATCTTCAAAGTTATAGGAATAAGAGAGATTAAAGAATTTATTGATAAAAAAACTTCTACGCGTGATTTAAAACTAAATATTGTTATAAAAACCAGACAATACGCTAAAAGACAAAGAACTTGGTCTAGAGGTCAAATGAGAGATTGGCAAAAATTTAATGCTGAGGCTCTTTCAAAATTTATAAAAAAATTATAAAAATTCTCACAATAACTTGACCAATCAGTACAACTTCAGCTAGATTGGCTGAATGCCAAAATTTTATTCAGGAGCCGAGATAGTATTCAAATGTTTGGAAGATCAAAATGTAAGTCACATATTTGGTTATCCGGGAGGAGCAGTCCTTCCAATATATGATGAATTAAAAAATTTTAACTCAATAAAACATATTTTAGTAAGACATGAACAGGGTGCAGGGCACGCTGCAGAGGGCTATGCAAGATCAACTGGAAAACCTGGTGTATTGTTAGTAACTTCAGGTCCTGGAGCTACCAATGCTGTTACTGCCTTAACAGACGCTTACATGGACTCTGTCCCATTAGTTTGCATCACAGGACAAGTTCCAACACATTTAATTGGTACTGATGCATTTCAAGAATGCGACACAACTGGAATTACTAGACCTTGTACTAAACATAACTGGTTAGTCAAAGATGTTAATGACTTAGCTGAAATAATGCATAAAGCTTTTGAGGTAGCAACAACAGGCAGACCAGGACCTGTTTTAGTCGATATACCGAAAGATATTCAATTTCAAAAATCTAAATACAAAAATTTTAAAAATAATAAAAAATTAAATGGTAAATCTCATGATAACTATTCACAAAAAAATATTGATGAATTAATTAATTTAATTAGCAAAGCAAAAAAACCAATTTTTTATACTGGAGGTGGAGTAATAAACTCAGGAACAAAAGCAAGTGAGCTTTTAAGAGAACTTGTGTATTCTACAGGTTTTCCAATAACTTCAACTTTACAGGGTCTTGGTTCTTTTCCTGCTGATGATAATCAGTTTTTAGGAATGTTAGGTATGCATGGAACCTACGAAGCAAACAACGCCATGTATTCATGTGACTTAATGATAAATGTTGGCGCGAGGTTTGATGATAGAATTACAGGTAAGATTGATGAGTTCTCACCTAAGTCTAAAAAAGTTCATATTGATATAGATCCATCCTCAATAAATAAAAATGTAAAAGTAGATTTAGCAATTGTAGGAGATATTAAGTCGGTTTTAACATCAACACTAAAAACTTTAAAAAAATCTAAAAATAATTTTTCTAAATCAAACAAACATCAAATATCAAATTGGTGGGAACAAATTCAGAAATGGAGATCTAAAAGATCATTAGACTACATTGGTAGTGAAGAAACTATTAAACCTCAATATGCGATTGAAAGATTATATGAACTGACTAAAGATAAAGATACATATATAACAACTGAAGTAGGCCAACATCAAATGTGGGCTGCTCAACACTACAAATTCAATAAACCAAATAGATGGATGACTTCTGGAGGTCTTGGTACGATGGGATATGGTTTACCTGCAGCTGTTGGAGTTCAGATTGCACATCCTAAAAAATTAGTAATTGATATTGCCGGCGAGGCGTCTGTTTTGATGACTATGCAGGAAATGTCAACTGCAGTTCAGTACAATTTGCCTATAAAAATATTTATTTTGAATAATGAGTACATGGGAATGGTAAGACAATGGCAGGAATTATTACATGATAAAAATTATTCAGAAAGTTATACAGCCGCATTGCCAGATTTTGTTAAAATGGCAGAAGCTTATGGTTGTGTAGGCATAAGAGCAAAAACACCTGAAGAATTAGATGATAAGATTATTGAAATGTTAAATATAGATCGACCAGTAATATTTGATTGCCTTGTAGATAAACAAGAAAACTGTTTTCCAATGATACCTTCTGGAAAACCTCATAATCAAATGTTGCTTGGTCCCAAAGATCAAAAAGAAAAAAAGATTACTGGAAAGGGTAGAACACTGGTTTAATGGCGAACTCAAAATCAGCATATAGTTTTGCAGGAAAAAAACAGAAGCCTGATACTCATATAATAGTTGTATGGGTAGATAATGAGGCTGGAGTTTTAGCTCGTGTAGTTGGCTTATTTTCTGGAAGAGGCTACAATATTGAGTCTCTTGCAGTAGCTGAAGTTGATCAGAAGCAAAATATTTCAAGAATAACAATTGTAACTACTGGTACACCACAAGTAGTAAATCAGATTAAACTTCAATTAAAAAAATTAGTTCCAGTTCATAAAGTTGCAGATTTTAAAAGAGAAGACAAAAATGTTATTTTTAAAGAAATGGCATTATTCAAGTTTGTTGCAAACAATGGTAAACTAAATAAAGCTTTTGAAGCTTGCAAAAATTTTAATCCAGTAATATTAGATAAAACAAATAAATCAAATGTTATACAAATTACAGCTTTAAGAAGAGAAATAGATACAATGTCAAAAAATTTAAAAAAATTTGGTTTAGTGAGTGTTTCAAGAACAGGCGCAGTCGCTATGACAAGAGGATCAGAAATATTTAAATAAAATAAAAATTAAAGGAGAGAAATTATGAAAATGTTTTATGAAAAAGATACTAATGTAGATTTAATAAAAGATAAGAAAGTAGCAATTTTTGGCTATGGAAGCCAAGGACATGCGCATGCACTTAATCTAAGAGATAGCGGTGTTAAAGAAGTTGTGGTAGCTTTAAGAGAAGGTTCATCAAGTATTGAAAAAGCTGAGTCTAAAGGTTTAAAAGTTATGAATTTATCTGATGCTGCAGAATGGGCAGATGTAGTTATGATTTTAACTCCAGACGAATTACAAGCATCAATATATAAAAACCATATAGAGCAACGTGTAAAAGAAGGAACATCAATTGCTTTCGCTCATGGTTTAAATGTTCACTATGATCTTATAAAAGCTAGAAAAGATTTGGATGTATTTATGGTTGCACCAAAGGGACCTGGGCATTTAGTAAGAAGTGAATATGAAAAAGGTGGTGGAGTTCCTTGTTTATTTGCTGTTCACCAAGATGGTTCTGGTAAAGCAAGAGATTTGGCAATGTCATATGCATCAGCTGTTGGTGGTGGTAGATCTGGAATAATTGAAACTACATTTAAAGATGAGGTAGAAACTGATTTATTTGGAGAGCAAACAGTATTATGTGGTGGACTTGTTGAATTAATTAAAAATGGATATGAAACTTTAGTTGAGGCTGGATATGAACCAGAAATGGCTTATTTTGAAACTGTTCACGAAGTGAAACTGATTGTAGATTTAATATATGAAGGTGGAATTGCTAATATGAATTATTCAATTTCAAATACCGCAGAGTATGGTGAGTATCAGTCAGGTCCAAGAATAATTAAAAAAGATGAAACCAAGCAAAGAATGAAAGAAGTTTTAACAGAAATTCAATCTGGTAAATTTACTAAAGAATGGATGGAAGAATGCAAAAATGGGCAAAAAAACTTTCTTGCAACTAGAGCTAAATTAGCAGAACACTCTGTTGAAAAAGTAGGTGCTGAACTTCGGGCTATGATGCCTTGGATTTCAAAAAAGAAACTTGTTGATAGCGATAAGAAGTAGTTAAATTATTGTTTTATTTGGCCTAAAATAGCCATTTTATTTTGCAATCTGAGCGTGAGCATGTATGATATGTGTGCTTATAATAATTAAATGACTGATAATAACAGAGTATACATTTTTGATACTACAATGCGTGATGGAGAGCAGTCTCCTGGCGCATCAATGAGTTTGGAAGAAAAAATCCAAATAGCTAGAGTATTTGATGAACTTGGAATAGACATTATTGAAGCTGGATTTCCAATTGCATCTCCAGGAGATTTTGAAGCTGTAACCGAAGTCAGTAAAATATTAAAAAAATCAATTCCTGCAGGTTTAGCAAGACATTCAAAAAAAGATATTGATAGATGCTATGAGGCTCTTAAACATGCTCCAAGATTTAGAATTCATACTTTTATTTCCACAAGTCCTTTACATATGAAGCATAAGCTTAATAAATCACCAGAAGAAGTTTATGAAGCAATAAAACAAAATGTAACTTATGCAAGAAATTTTACTGATGATGTGGAATGGTCTTGTGAAGATGGGACTAGAACAGATATGGATTATATGTGTAAGACAGTTGAACTAGCAATTAAATGTGGTGCTAGAACCATTAATATTCCTGATACTGTTGGATATACTATACCATCTGAATTTACAAAAATTATTGAAACTCTGTTAAATAAAGTTCCAAACATAGATAAAGCAATTCTTTCAACTCATTGCCATAACGATTTAGGTTTGGCAGTTGCCAATTCTTTGGCAGGTGTTCAAGCAGGAGCTAGACAAATTGAATGTACTATAAATGGTCTAGGAGAAAGAGCTGGAAATGCAGCTCTTGAAGAAGTTGTGATGGCTATGAAAACAAGACCTGATTTAATGCCATATGAAACAGGAATTGAAACTACTCTTTTAAGTAAAGCATCCAAGATAGTATCAAATGCCACAGGTTTTCCTGTCCAATATAATAAAGCTATTGTTGGAAAAAATGCTTTTGCTCATGAAGCAGGAATTCATCAAGATGGAATGTTAAAAAATAGGCAAACATACGAAATTATGACACCAGAAAGTGTAGGTGTTAAACAGACATCTCTTGTAATGGGTAAACACTCAGGTAGACATGCATTTAAAGATAAATTGACCAGTTTAGGATATCCAGATCTCACTGATGATGTAGTCGATAATGCATTTGCAAAATTTAAAATCTTAGCAGATAAAAAAAAACATGTTTACGATGAAGATATAATCGCTTTAATAGATGATAGTTTAATAACAGACAATAAAGTAAGTGCTATCAATTTGAAATCTTTGAAAGTATTTGCTGGTACTGGTGAACCTCAAAGAGCAGAAATGACATTAGATGTTTTTGGTGAAGTCAAAAAAGCATCAGAAACAGGCGACGGACCAGTTGATGCAATCTTTAAATGTATAAAAAAACTTTATCCGCACGAAGTAAATTTACAACTTTACCAAGTGCATGCTGTTACAGAGGGAACAGATGCTCAAGCCACAGTAAGTGTTAAAATTGAGGAGAATGGAAAAACAACTGTAGGACAAGCTGCAGATACTGACACCTTAGTTGCATCTGCAAATGCTTATATAAATTCACTTAATAAAATGATTATAAAAAGAGATAAAACAGCACCAGAGACAAACATAGAAAATCAAAATTTTGAAAATCAAAAGATGAAAGGTATATAAAAATGGCAATGTTCAGCAACTTGAAGAAATTATGGAGTCAAGATATGGCAATAGATCTTGGTACAGCAAACACACTTGTAGTGTTAAAGGGTAAAGGTGTAGTTCTCAATGAACCATCAGTAGTTGCAGTTGTTGACAATAAAGGAAAAAAATCAGTTTTAGCTGTTGGAGATGAAGCAAAGACTATGCTTGGAAGAACGCCAGGAAATATTCAAGCAATTAGACCTTTGAGAGATGGTGTTATTGCAGACTTTGTTGTCACTGAGGAGATGATTAAACACTTTATTAAAAAAGTTCATAAAAAAACATTAGCCAATCCAAGAATTTTAATTTGTGTACCAACTGGTTCAACACCAGTTGAAAGAAAAGCAATTCAAGATAGCGCCCTTGCAGCTGGAGCTCGTAAAGTTAACTTAATTGAGGAACCAATAGCTGCGGCTGTAGGAGCTGGACTACCAATATCAGAAGCAACTGGGTCAATGGTTGTTGATATAGGTGGAGGTACAACTGAAATTGCAGTTTTATCGTTGGGAGGAGTCGTATACTCAGAGTCATTAAGAGTAGCTGGAGACGCAATGGATAATTCTTTGAAAGAATATATGAGAGAAGAGTACAATTTAATGATTGGCGATAGTACAGCAGAAAAAATAAAAAAAGATATTGGTACAGCTATCCCAACAAATAATAATACATATGCAGTTAAAGGTAGAGATTTAAGATCTGGAACTCCCAAAGAGGTAAATATTTCAGAAGAAGATACTGCAGAAGCACTAAATCCAATTCTAAAAGATATAGTATCTGCAATAAAAAAAGCTTTAGAGAATACTCCACCAGAGCTATCTGCTGATTTAGTTGATATGGGCTTAACTCTTACAGGCGGTGGCTCTCTTTTAAATAATATAGATAAAAGATTTTCAAAGGAAACAGGTCTTCCAGTAAATGTTGCTGATGATCCTTTGTCTTGTGTTGCAATTGGAACTGGTAAAGCTTTAGATCAAGAGGAAACTTTTTCATCAGTCTTATCTGAGTATTAATCAAAATGTCTAGAGAAATGGGCAGAGATGATTTGGTTATATCTGCTCGTTCAATTTTTTTGAATAAAGGTAATAGACGAAAATTTTCACTTTTAACTTTAATTGTAGTATCCATAATTGTTCTATCATTAGAATATTTTAAAACAGGACCTATTAATCAGTTTAGGTCTGTAGCCAAAGATGCTGTTTTTAAAACTTCATATGTTATATCATTTCCATTTTTATCTTTAAAAAATGCTTATTACGGTTTTGGTGATCTTTTAAAAATATATGATGAAAATAAACAACTTAAGATTGTTGATTTAAATATTGAAGAGTTAAAACTTGAAAATCAATTTTTAAAAGAAGAGAATTTAAGGCTTAATGCATTGATTGAAGAAAAAAACCTGTTTTCAGATAATTACCATTTAACTAAGATTTTACTAGATCAGAAGAGCCCATATTTACGATCAATTGTGATAAATAAAGGTTTCAAACATGATATAAAAATAGGTTCAGGTGTGAGAAGTGGATCATATTTTATAGGTAAGGTAGTTGGAGTTAATAACTTAACCTCGAGAGTTTTATTAATAAATGATCTTAATAGCAAGATACCAGTAATAATTGAACCTAATGGAACCAGCGCAATAGTTTCAGGGAATGGAAGTAAATTTAATGGTGACATTGAGTATCTGCCCGAAAAAGATCAAGTCGAAGAGGGTTATATTGTTTATACTTCAGGAGCTGATGGGATAATTTCCTCTGGAATACCCATAGGCAAAATAATTATTATAAATAACAAAAAATATGTGAATTTTTTTGCAGATTTCGATCAAATTAAATTTGTTAAGGTTTATTTTAAAAAGTGAGTTTATTTGCTAACAGAATTTATTCTAAGACAATTACAAGTTTACCCACTTTAATTTTATTTTTTGTCGTAATTTTAGGTTTAAATATTAATATTATTTATAAAAATTATAATTTTATCATAAACTTTAGCTACATAATTGTATTCTTCTGGAGTTTAAAAAAACCGGAGCATCTAGGTTATGGATTAATTTTTTTTGCAGGTATTATAAATGATGTAGTTCAAAGTTTGCCAATTGGAATATCTTCCATAGATTATTTATTATTATCTGCGATTGGAGCATTTATAAGAAATAGGACAATTATATACAATTTAATTTATGATTGGATATCATTTTTCATAGCAATTTTAATTGTAGGATCAATAAATTACATTATATTAATAACAATATTTAAAATTCCAATTGTCTATGAAAGTCTAATATTGGGTTTATTTGTTACATTTTTAATCTACCCTATATTTTTCAAAATATTTATTTGGATAGATAATATGGTGCTAGTTAAAAAGAATGATAAAAAAAACTGATAATTTAAATAAAAACAAAATTATAAGTAGAAGACTTTTTGTTTTAGTTGCAGCAAAAATTGGGTTACTTGGGATTGTTACTTCAAGATTATATAATCTGCAAATTTCTGAAAAGCAAAAATATGAAGTTTTATCTGACAAAAATAGAATTAGAGAATGGAAAACCCCACCTCAAAGAGGAATAATAACTGATTATTTTAATAATGTTATTGCAGATAATCAAAGAGTTTATCAAGTTCATTTATCTCTTGAAGAAGTTTCTAATTTTAATAATTCAATTTTTAAACTTAAAAATATTATAAGTCTTAAAGAGGATGAAATAAAAAAAATATATGAGAAGAAAGAAAAATCTAAGCCGTGGGATACTTTAATAATTTCTGAAAATTTATCATGGAACGAATTTTCTAAATTAAATTTGTACTTGCATGAATTGGATGGAGCGAAGCCAGTTTTGTCTACTTCAAGATATTACCCTTATTCCAATGATTTAGTACATGTTGTTGGTTATGTTGGTGATGCAACTATTCAAGATATTCAAAATAAAAAAAAAATAGAGGAAAACTTTGTACCAGGTTTAAAAGTTGGAAAAATTGGTATTGAAAATTCAAAAGATATTGACTTAATTGGAAATCATGGAACTAAAAGATATGAAGTAAATGCATCAGGAAAAAAAATAAGTGAAATTAGTTATAATAAAGAAACTCAAGGTGAAAATTTAAGAACAACCATAGACTTGGAAATTCAGCAATTGGCTCAAGAGTTATTAAAAAATCAGGCAGGTTCAATATGTGTTATGGATATATACACAGGTGAAGTAATTACCATGGCATCGTCTCCAACCTACGATCCAAATAAGTTTACGCATGGAATAAGCACTAAAGACTGGAATGAAATTAAAAATAACAAGTTAAGACCTTTACTAAATAAATCCTTAGCTGGATTATATTCTCCTGGATCAACTATAAAACCCTTGGTTGCACTTGCTGCACTAGAATATGGGATAATAGACACAAAGTTTAAAGTAAACTGTGAAGGCCATGATCATCCATATGAATTGTATGGAGAAAGATATCATTGTTGGAAAAAAAATGGTCATGGATTAATGAGCATGAGAAATGCCATTAAACAGTCATGTGATATTTATTTTTATGAAGTCGCAAGGCTTTTAGGTGTAGATAAGCTTTCCCTAATTGCAAAAAGATATGGTCTAGGTTCAAAAGTTTTAGAAGATTTTTTTTCAGAAGAAAAAAAAGGAATTGTCCCCTCAACGAAATGGAAAAAACAAGTTTTAGAACAGTCTTGGTACCTTGGTGAAACTGTAATTACTGGAATAGGACAGGGTTACATTCAGACTACTCCACTTCAATTATGTTTGATGACAGCGCAATTGGCTAATGGAGGCTATAAGATCAAGCCAAATTTAATTTATGATAAAGAAATAGATTTAGATAAAATTAAATCTAAAATTGAAAGTGAAAAAAATAAATCTGTAAGTCAAAAAATTTTGAAAGATCATGAATTTAAACACTATGAAAGACTTTACAGAAATCAAAATAATTTAAAGTTAGTTCTGGATGCAATGTATGGGTCAACCAATGAACAATTTGGAACCTCCTTCAGATCTAGACATAAAGAAGATAAATACAAGTTTGCTGGAAAAACCGGGACTTCTCAAGTTAAAAGAATTACTGACCAAGATAGAGAGCTTGATTTGGACCTTGATGAGATAGAATATAAAAGTAGAGATCATGCTTTATTTATTGCATTTGCACCTTATGATAAACCAAGATATTCCCTTAGTGTTTTAATAGAGCATGGAGGCTCTGGTAGTAAAGCAGCTGCCCCACTAGCAAACAAATTAATAAAAAAAATTTTAGATAGACATGAATTAAGAGAAAAAATTAGAAAAGATTTAAAAAATATTGCATGATACTTTCAACGTCACTAAATTCTACTAGCTATTCATTTATTGATAAACTGAAAGCGGTTGATTACTTTTTAATAATAATTGTTGCTATCATTGGTTCAATGAGTGTTTTTTCAATTTATTCTACAGAAAGTGGGAACTTTTCTTTTTATACTAAAAATCATCTAACTAGATTTCTAGTATTTTTTTTTATGTTTTTAGTTCTGTCATTTGTAAGAGTTTCATTTTGGTATAGGCAGGCATATATTTTTTATATTCTAGGAATTTTACTTTTAATACTTGTAATTTTTTTTGGAATTTCAGCGTCAGGGTCTAAACGATGGATAAATTTTTTCATAATGAATCTTCAGCCTTCAGAACTGATGAAAATTGCAATAATAGTTTGTTTTGCAAGATATTACCATCGTATTCAAAGCTCAGATATTCAAAGTTATAAATATTTATTACAACCAATCATACTTTTGTTGATACCTTGCTATTTAGTTATAACTCAACCTGATTTAGGAACAGCAATTTTAATAGCAGGAAGTGGGTTGGCTATTATTTGGTTAGCAGGACTTAATTTAAAATATTTTATATATTCAGGATTAATATTGTTAGTCTCATTACCTTTTGTAATTTCAATTTTAAAACCATATCAAAAATCAAGAATATTAACTTTTTTTAATCCAGACAGAGACCCTTTGGGTGCAGGTTATCAAATAATTCAATCTAAAATAGCAATTGGTTCAGGAGGATTGTTAGGTAAAGGTTTCTTACAAGGTACACAAAGTTATCTTGAATTCCTACCTGAAAAACATACTGACTTTATTTTTACTCTTTTTTCTGAAGAATTTGGCTTTGCCGGTTCAATGGTTCTAATTTTATTATATGCTTTATTAATTTATAGAATAATAAGGATTGGTTTTTCTAGTAGATCATTTTTTGCAAAACTATACTGTTTTGGTTTTGCATCTGCTTTATTCTTATATATATTTGTAAATATAGCAATGGTAGTTGGGTTGTTGCCAATTGTTGGAGCACCACTTCCTATCATGTCATACGGAGGATCATCTATGTTATCAATAATGCTTGGTTTAGGTATCGTAATGAGCTGCAAAATTTATAGTCGAGATCCGATCGGCAATTAAGATATTGTAAACAGTTATCCACCGCGATCAAATAACATCTATTATAATTTATCCTACCAACTATATTTTTTCTCGTGTCAAAAAAAATTTTAAAAGTTGGTATAATAGGAGCAGGAATTCAAGGAGTGTGTAATGCTCTTTTTCTTCAAAAAAAAGGCTATCAAGTAATTTTGTTCGATAGAGATGAGCCTGGAAATGCAGCCTCTTATGGTAATGCAGGTCATTTTTCTCCTTATGCATCAGTCCCTTTAAACAGACCAGATATTGTAAGTGATGTTCCATCAATGCTTATGAGCTCAAGAGGACCTTTGGCGCTTAAATGGAATTATGTTCCAAAAATGATCCCTTGGTTTTCAAAATTTTTAATGAATTGTACTAATGATAAAATGATGCATACCGCAAAAAATATGCATCAAATTTTAGATCAATCATTACTGGCTTATGATGAACTATTCGAAGAGATAGATCTAGAGGGTTTAGTTGAAAATAATGGAATTTTATATGTCTGGAATGAAAAAAATTTAAAAAGTAGAGAATTAGAAATAAAAATTAGAGACGATCTAGGTGTTAAACAACAAGTGGTAAACAAAAAAGAAATACATGATTTGGAACCAAATTTAAAACCATTTTATCATGGAGGTGTTTTCTATGATTATGCAAGGCATGCAAGAAATCCAAAAAAAATATTAATAAAGCTATTTGAAAATTTTATACAAAAAGGTGGAAAGTTTTTAAAACTAAATATTCAAGATCTAAATTTTGATGAGGAAAAACCTGTTTTAAGATCAGAAACCCAGAGATTTGTTTTTGATAAACTAGTTATTGCATGTGGTGCGTTTTCAAAAAAAACTTACTGATAAACTTCATGAAAATATTCCACTGGATACCGAAAGAGGGTATCATGTTCATTTTAAAGATTTTGATCATTTAATTTCTAGACCAGTGGTTTATTCTAACAGAGGGTTTGGAATGTCACCAATGGACCAAGGTTTAAGAGTAGTTGGCACTGTGGAGTTTGGCGGTTTAGAAAATGCTTTATCAAAATCCAGGATCAAAAACTTAATATTAAATGCAAAGGATATGCTTGACGGCTTACCTGAGCATAAAGATGAGTGGTTAGGGTTTAGACCTACACTGCCGGATTTTTTACCAATAATTGGACCATCAAAAAATTATAAAAATGTATTTTACTCATTTGGTCATCATCATTTAGGATGGACTTTAGGTGCAATTTCTGGAAAAATAGTGTCTGGTATGATTGCAAATGAAAATACTAATATGGATTTAAAGCCTTACAGTTCAGTTAGATTTGCTTAAAAAAGTTAAATAGTGTGGAAATTAAACTTGAAGACAAATATAAATTAAGTAAAGGCACTAGATTTTTAACTGGTGCCCAAGCTCTTGTTCGAGTTCCAATTGTTCAAGCAAGAAGAGATAAACAAAAAAACTTAAATACTGCATGTTATATCTCTGGCTATAGGGGATCTCCTCTAGGGGGCTACGATCAGCAAATTTTAAAAAACAAAAAATATTTGAATGAAAACAATATTTATTTTCAACCAGGAATAAATGAGGAACTCGCTGCAACTTCTTTATGGGGAACACAGCAAGTCAATCTTAGAAAACAAGATAAATACGATGGTGTTTTTGGCATATGGTATGGTAAAGGGCCAGGAGTAGATAGAGCAGGAGATGCATTAAAACATGTAAATCTGGCAGGTACCTCAAAGTTTGGAGGCGTCATTGCTTTAATGGGAGATGACCATATATGTGAGTCCTCAACAACCTCTCATCAAAGTGAATTTGCAATGATTGATGCGATGATACCTTTTTTTAACCCAAGTGGTGTTCAAGAAATACTAGATTATGGAATAATAGGGATAGAATTATCAAGAAAAAGTGGATGTTGGGTAGGGATAAAGTGTGTTCATGATAATGTGAGTTCAGGAGCAACAGTTGACTTAGATGAAAATAGGTTAAATCTTTTAGATATTTCAAGTGAAACCTATCCATCTGAAGGTTTAAATATAAGACTCAAAGATACCGCTCAAGAAAAAGAATATCGTTTGCATCATCATAAAATAAAATATGTAAAAGAATTTTGTAAACTAAATAGTTTAAATAAATTAATTTTTGACTCAGAAAATCCAAAAGTTGGAATAATTAGCACTGGAAAGTCTTTTTTAGATACAAAATTAGGACTAGAAAAAATTGGAATAAACGAACATGTTGCTAATAAAGTAGGAATTAAATTTCTTAAAATTGCTATGCCTTGGCCATTAGAAGAAACGATAATTGAAAATTTTGCAGAAAGTTTAGAAAAAATCATTGTTGTTGAAGAAAAAAGATCAATCATTGAAACACAAGTCAAGGAAATATTATTTAATAAAAATTTAAATATAAAAGTAGTTGGAAAAAATGACGAAAATAATAATGATTTATTTGTTTCTTCTGGAGCTTTAGACCCAGGAGAAATTGGTTTAAAAATATATGAAATTATTAATTACCTTAACTTACCAGATGAAGTACATAATCTTTCAAAAAAATTAAAGTCTTTGAAAGAAAAAACTAATTCAAATATCTCCTTAAAAAGAGTTCCACATTTCTGCTCTGGGTGCCCTCATAATACTTCAACTAGAATACCAGAGGGTAGTAGAGCAATTACAGGTATCAGTTGTGCATACCTTGTGGAACATATGGAAAGAGATAATGAAGGCTTTTCACAAATGGGATCAGAGGGGGCAACTTGGGTTGGTGAGTCTGTTTTTAGCAATACTGACCATGTTTTTCAAAATATGGGAGATGGGACTTACATTCATTCAGGAATTCTATCTATAAGACATGCAGTTGCAGCAAAAACTAAAATGACATTTAAGATTTTGTATAACGATGCTGTCGCTTTGACAGGAGGTCAAGCATTAGACGGATTACCAACAGTTGCACAAATGTCTAAACAGCTTGAAGCAGAAGGTGTTGAAGAAATTGCAATAATCACAGATGAAATTGAAAAATATAGTGATAGAGGAGGTTTTGCGAAAAATTCAAAAGTTTATGACAGAAAAAATATTATAGATGTTCAAATTGAATTAAGCAAAATTAATGGAACAACGGTTATTATTTATGATCAAACCTGCGCGGCTGAGAAAAGAAGGAGAAGAAAAAAAGGCATCTTAGAAGAGCCTAAGAAAAAAATTTTTATTAATAAAGACCTGTGCGAAGGTTGTGGAGATTGTGGAATACAATCTAATTGTGTTTCTATTGCACCTGTTGAAACTGAATACGGAAGAAAAAGACAAATTGACCAATCTTCTTGTAACAAGGATTACACATGTGTTGATGGATTTTGTCCAAGCTTTGTAAGTCTTGAGGGAGATATAAGGCTTAAGAAAAATTATGACGATAATTTAATTAATAAAATAAATTCAAAGATAGAAGATCCAATATTGCCTGAAATTACTAAATCTTTTGGGATAATGATTGCTGGAATTGGTGGAACAGGAGTTGTTACAATTGGAGCTGTGCTTGCAACTGCTGCTCAAATAGATGGAAAAGGATCAGGGGTTTTAGATATGACTGGGTTAGCTCAAAAAGGTGGAGCTGTTAAAAGTTTCTTAAGAATTTTTGAAAAACCAGAAGATGTCGGAGCCATAAGATTATCTTATGGTGATACAAACTTACTTCTGGGATTTGATTTACTTGTATCAAATGATTTAGAAATAATAAAAACCTTAGATAAAAAAATTTCAAAGTTAATAGTTAATACAGATGAGGTTATGCCTGGAGATTTTACTAGGGATAAAAATTTTTACTTACCATTTGAAGAAATGAGAGATAATTTAGTTAACATAGCAGGTCAAGAAAATATAAAGTTTATATCATCAAATAAAATTACATCTAAGATTTTAGGAAATTCAATTTTATCAAATATGTTTAATGTTGGAGTAGCATATCAATCAGGTTTAATTCCAATTTCAGCTTCGTCAATTGAAAAAGCAATTGAGTTAAATGGTGCAAGTGTAAAAGATAATATTGATGCATTCAGATTTGGAAGACATTATGAAAATTTAAAAGATGAAGTTTTAGATATAATTAAAGATGAGCCAGAAGTGTTAGATGGTTTTGAGGAAAAATATAAGAATAGATTTAAGTTTTTGGAAGATTATCAAAATATAAAATATGCTGAAAAATTTGGAGATCTCGTAAGCTATGCAAGAAAGATAGATAAAAATATTGGAAACGGTAGTCAATTCTCAACTGCAGTTTTAAAAAATTATTTCAAATTAATGGCATACAAAGATGAGTATGAAGTATCGAGATTAATGACTAATCAAAAATTCATAGACGATGTAAACAAAAACTTTGAGGGTAATTTTAATTATAATTTTTATTTAGCCCCTCCAATTTTTAGTAAAAAAAGTAAAGTTGATGGGAAATTGCTTAAAATAAAATTTGGAGGATGGTTATTTAATGTGTTTAAACTACTCTCTAAATTAAAATTTTTAAGAGGTACAAAGCTTGATCCATTTGGTTATTTAAATGAAAGAAAAAAGGAGAGAGAATTAATAAGAGATTATAAGCAAACAATTACTGGCATAGGAACAAAAATAAATAAATCAAACTATGAAACAGCAGTTAAAATAGCATCAATACCTGATCAAATCAGAGGTTTTGGACATGTTAAGGAAAAGAATATAAAAGAAGCAATAAACTATAGAACAGATTTACTAAATTCTTTTCATGAAAACACTTAGCCCTTTATATTTAGCCTCTCTTTATTTAGTTTTAGCTTGTTTATTTTGGGCAGGCAACTTTATAGTAGGAAAAGCTGCAAGCATTATTGATATTCCTCCGATATCATTAAATTTTTATAGATGGTTTTTGGCCTGGTTAGTTTTACTTCCATTCACTTATAAAGAATTATTAAATAACCAAAAAATTATAATAGATAATATTTTTTTATTTTCATTATTGGGAATTTTGGCTGTGACAGTTTTTAATTCAGCTCTTTTTTACTCTCTGAGACATACTCAAGTTATTACTGGATTACTTATGATTTCAACGGTACCAGTTATGATTATATTATTTTCATTCTTACTTAAAATTGAGAAAACAAATTCATTTCAAATAATAGGAGTATTTCTCTCACTTACAGGTGTTTTGTTTATAATAACAAAAGCAAATTTAAATAATTTATTAAATTTGTCATTTAACAAAGGAGATATTTTCGCATTAATTGCAATGTTTGCATGGTCTCTTTATTCAGCGCTTCTGAAAAAAAAGGAATTCAATCTATCTCCAATTTCTCTATTGCAGGTCGTTATAACCTTTGGAGTTATTTTTCTGATTCCGATGTATTTTATTGATTATAGTTTGGGCAGTGTAATCAAATTACAATCCTCTTTTTATTTAGTTTTATTCTATGTTGTTTTTTTCCCTGGTCTAATCTCATTTCTGTTTTGGATAAAAGGTGTGAAACTTATTGGGCCTAATAGATCTGGAGTTTTTCTTCATTTGATGCCAATTCTAGGTGCAATAATGGCTATGATAATTTTCAATGAAAAAATTTTATTTTATCATTTCTTAGGTGCAATTTTTATAATTGCTGGTATTACAATTTCGAACAAAAAAACTCAAAATGCTTAAAGTAGCTATTTTAGACGATTATCAAAACGTTGCTCAAGAATTTATAGATTTGAAAAATCTTTCATCAAAGTTTGATATTGAGATTTTCAGTGAACCTTTTGAAAACGAGGATGATGCTATAGAAAAATTAAAAGAATTTGAAGCTCTGCTTATTATGAGAGAAAGAACATCAATTACTTCAAATCTTATTAAAAGTTTGAAAAAACTAAAATACATTTCTACAAGCGGAATGAGAAATAAAGCCATAGATTTTGAAGCAACAAAAAAAGCTAAAATTGTCGTTACTGGAACAGAAATTAACTCAAACCCTACCTCTGAATTAACATGGGCATTAATTTTAGGGCTAGCTAGAAATATTAAGGTGGAAGTTGATAATATGTACCAAGGCTATTGGCAGACAACAGTGGGAGTTGAAATAAAAGGAAAAATTCTGGGCCTTATTGGTTTAGGAAAAGTAGGATCCCAGGTTGCTAAAATAGGAAAAGCTTTTGGAATGCAAGTCATGGCATGGAGCGAAAATCTCAGTCTTGATAAGTGTAAAGAACTTGATGTTTTACCATCTAATAAAGAGGATCTTATCCAAAACTCTGACTTTATATCAATTCATGTCCAAGGAGGAGAAAGATACAAGGATTGTATAAAGCTCGCTGAATTTTATAAAATGAAAAAAACTGCATTTATAATTAATACTTCAAGAGGTCCAATTGTTAACGAAGATGATTTAATTACTGCTCTATCAACTAATGTAATAGCTGGTGCTGGTATAGATGTTTATGATAAAGAACCTCTACCTAGTGGTCACAAATTAAGATTTGTGCCCAATGCACTTTTGCTTCCACATGTAGGCTATGTAACAGCTGAAAATTATTCTATTTTTTATTCACAAATGATAGAAAATTTAGAAGCTTGTGTTGCTGGTAAGCCTATTAGAGAAATAAAGTAAAGTGGAATTACCAGTTGTAAATCATCCTGATTATGAGGCAAAAATTGGCGATGATAATAAATTTCCGATTAAAAAATTTGGTGAATTGGCAAATTTTCTTAAAAAAGAAAATGTAGTTAAGAAGTTTTATAAACCTGAGCCCTGCTCAATTGATACATTAAAAGAAGTTCACTCAGAGGAGTATATTTTAAAAATTAAAAATAAAACATTAGAGCAAACATTGGTTAAAAAAATAGGGTTCCCTTTAGTTGATAGTGTGGTCAGAAGATCTTTAGTTGCAACAGGCGGAACGGTATTGGCCTCTAAATTAGCAATAAATTATGGAATAGCTTGTAACACAGCTGGTGGAAGTCATCACGCTATTTATGACGAGGGAGCTGGTTTTTGTGTTTTTAATGATGTGGCTGTTGCCGCAAAATATCTCTTGAACAGAGGGTTAGCAAACAAAATCCTTATAGTTGATTTAGATGTTCACCAAGGTAACGGAAATTCAGAAATATTTAAAAATGAAGATAACGTTTTTACATTTAGTATGCACACAAAAGTGAATTATCCACCAATTAAATCAAAAAGTGATCTGGATATTGAACTTGAACAAAACATGGAAGATGATGAGTATTTAAATATTTTAAAAAAAAATTTAATTTTTCTAAACGATTTTAATTTTGATTTCGTGTTTTACATTGCAGGTGTTGACATTCACTTAGATGATAGATTAGGAAAGTTGTGTATTACTGACAAAGGAATTAATAAAAGAGACGAGATGGTTATTGGAAACTTTTTTAAAAGAAAAGTTCCTATTTGTGGAGTTTTAGGTGGTGGTTATAACAAAGACTTTAAAAAACTTATTGAATTACATGCAAGTTTACATAAAAATTGTGCTAAATATTTAAATGACAAAAAATAATCCAAATTTAACTCATCAACAAAATAAAGTTTTATTTGAAGAAGCAACAGAACCTCCAGGTTCAAGTGAACTTAATTTTGAAAAGAGAGAGGGTAGTTATCATTGTGCAAACTGTGGAGTGAAATTGTTTGAGTCTAACACAAAGTATGAAAGTGGCTCTGGCTGGCCATCATTTTACGAGTCTCTACCTGATGCATTTGAAACTACAACAGACTATCATATTGGTTATGCCAGAACCGAGTACCATTGCAAGAATTGTGGAGGTCATCATGGTCATATATTTGACGACGGTCCACAACCCACGGGCAAAAGATACTGCAATAATGGTGTTTGCTTGGTTTTTAAACCAAACAAATAATACAAACTTAAAATTATCTTGTTAAATTTTCTTGTCCAATATAGGTTTTTATATAAATACAAGTTATGAAAAAAATACTTTTGGTCTCATTTCTCGTTTTATTTACAAGTAATTTGAGCGCAGATGTATCCAATAATATTTCACAATATATATCTAATTTAATCCCTGGTGAGGGTGATACAGAGGTTAGTATTGATTTAAGAGAAAATAATAAACCCGATTATAGTATTCTTACAGTAAGAGAGATTGAAAAAACTGAAAATGGAAATTTTTTTTCGCAGTTATCTTTATTTAATACAGAAAAAGATAATGATGAAAGAATTGTAGCAAATATTGGCTTAGGTAAAAGATCATTAAGCCAAGATAATACGCTAATGACTGGTTTCAATGTTTTTCTCGATTATGATGATGCTGGAAACTTAAGATCTAGTTTTGGTATAGAAGCAAGAAGTGCAGTTTTAGAATTTATGTACAATTATTATTTTGGACTAGATGATGCGTCAGATGAAAAAGTTTTAGATGGATACGAATTAGGTTTGGCATCACAAATTCCTTATCTTCATTGGGCAGATGTATTTATTAATACTTATGAATGGGAAGGTGTTTCTAGAGACGATGTAAAAGGCACAAAAATTGGATCAGAATTATTATTAAGTCCAACATTAAATCTAGAAATTGCGTATGATGATAAAGACAAAAAGGGATTAGAAGATGAGTGGTATGCAAAAATAATGTTTGTTCATCCACCAAGAAATAAAAATTCTTTACAAGATGGTTTCATAAGTGCAAATACGTGGAGAGATCAAAAAGATATGTCTGGTCAATTGTTAACAAAAGTAAAACGTAATAATAAAATTTTTGTAGAATTTAATGGTAAATCAACAATATCGAGAGCTGATTAATGAAAATGACTTTTAGAATATTAATTTTCGTAAAAATCATAATGTTCTTTTCAATTTCAACTTTGCATGCTGCAAGCACAACTGGCCTTGCAAGTGTATACAAAGTAACAATGAAAAAAGTAGAGTTATGTACAGCGAGCACAAGTGTTTCAAGTTGTGTTGGTGCAGTCGTAATAGGAAATACCGAAAAAGTTGTGGATATTGCATCCGTAAATGCAGGTGCTGCAGCTGCTTCATATGGAGATCCAGCACTTTTACCTTTAGGAGAAACTTATACTCATATGAGGGTTACTATAGATAGAAAATTTACCATTCAAGCTGATTTAGAAGTTTCAGGTGTTACAGATAATTGCACGACGACTGCAGCACTCTCTGGCTCTGCTTATCCTGCAGGAGCTTTAAGTGATAATGAAAAATATGACACAACACCAATTCTTGCTGACGGGGGCACTGCTGCAGAAGCAGAATTATATTTAAAAAATGATCAAATGAAAGTTTGTGGAAATGCTACTTGTACTGGAGTGGGTGATGCAAATACAATCACTTATGCTCAAGGTAGTGGATCGTCTACTTACCAAACTCAGCATGCAGATGGGAGCACCTCGGACGATCATGTAATGGTCTATACTCTTACATCGCCTTACACTGTGTCTTTAACCCCTCCAATTATAGATATTAGTTTTGGTACTTCAGCAGCAATCAAAGCAACAGATGTTGGTTCCAATTTTTGTATGTTTGACCCACAAGAACCAGTAGTTACAATAACTATTCAATAAAACTTCATAATCTTCATAATTTAATTTAGACTATATTTATGTATAGAAAAGTTGAACATAAAATTATTCCAGCAAAAAAAAAGCTAAGAAAATTATCTAAAGATTTTAAGCAAAATTTTAAAAATATTGAAAATTATATAAAAAAAGAGATTTATAAAATAAAGAGGTTAAAGAAATTATCTAAAAATATTATTCCTGAAATAAAGTATAAAGAACTTTTATCACCTGATTTAAGAATAAATGATCAAATAAAAAAAAGAGGATGTATTATTATTAGAGATGTATTTGATCAAAAAAAAATACGTAAACTTAACAATGATCTAGAAAAATATATTGAACATAATGGATATTACAATGATCAAAAAAAGAAAGAGGGTCTAGATAATTACTTTAGTGATTTAAAATCTGGTAAGCCTCAAATTTATGGATTGTATTGGTCAAAGGCTCAAATTAAAATCAGGCACTCCCAGAAAATGGCCAAAATTAAAAAATTTTTAAATAATCTATGGGTTTTTAAAAATGAGGAGTATGAGGTATTTGATCCAAATCGAGAACTTTCATACGCTGACAGGATTAGAAGAAGGGAACCAGGTGATGATAGTTTAGGTTTATCTCCACATTGTGATGCAGGATCAGTTGAAAGGTGGATCGATCCTTCATATCAAAAAATTTATAACGATATATTTGCTGATAGATTTAAAAATTTTAATCCATTTGATGCAAAATTCAGAGATAGGACAATAGAATTTGAGTCTCCAGCAGTTGCCCATGTTTTTAGAACTTTTCAAGGATGGACAGCCTTAACTGAACAAGGTCCTAAAGATGGAACATTACAGTTAATTCCAATCACAAAAGCCATGGCATATGTTTTAACTAGAGCATTATTAGAAGATGTTCCAGAAAATGAATTATGTGGATCAAAAGTAGGAAAGGCTTTATCAGTCAATGAAACTTATCATAGCTTGCTCTTAGAAGGATTAATTTCTATTCCCAAAATGTATCCAGGGGATACTATTTGGTGGCATCCCGATGTTATACATGCAGTAGAAGATAAGCATTTAGGAAAAAATTTTTCTAATGTTATTTATGTAGGATCAACACCATATTGTAAAAAAAATTTGGATTATATTAATAAGCAATCAAAAAAGTTTTTAGAAGGAAAAAGTCCTCCAGATTTTGCTGCTGAAGACTATGAAATTAATTATAAAGGTAGAGTTACCTTAAATGATTTAAGTGAGTTAGCAAAAAAACAATTAGGTTTAGTTGATTGGAATTAATTTACTTTAAAGATGCTTCTAAAGTACCATTTTTTTCTAGATCTCTTAGTTCTTGATAACCACCAATATGTTCATCATTAAAAAAGATTTGAGGTATTGTTCTTCTTCCATTAGCTTTTTGTATCATTTCATCTCTTAGCTCTGGGCCTGTAGATACATCAATAACTTTGTATTCAAGATTGTTTCTATTCAGTAACCTTTTTGCTGCATCACAAAAAGCACACATTGGGCCAGAATACATGGTAATATTTTTCATACTAAAGATATAATTATATTTTTATAATTTACCAGTTAAGAATTTCATTTTTCTTAATTTTTACTCTTATTTGTTTTCTTGAATATTCAAATTTTTTTCTATGTTTAATACTTTGTGAATTTACTCTTTTTCTCCATAACCTAAAAGATGAAGGTTTAAGACTTCTTCTCATTATCTTAATTACATCAGATTCAGTTTTGCCTGTTTTTTTTTCTATCTCTTCAAATGTTATTCTATCAGCCCAAGCTGCCCAGATAACCCAGTCTGGACTTCCTGGTTTTGGCTCAGGATTTTTGACTTTGGTTGTAGGCCTGTGACTTTTTTTCATAGATTTTTCAACAAAACTTTAAATAAATTTTAATGCAAATTTTAATGCCTATGATATTATCACTTTTAGATAGTCCTATCTAGCCATCTTTAGCTCCCGGTTTTTTAGGACTATCCTTAAATGCTCCCATTAAACTATTTTCTATTTCTTCAAATCATTCTTTTCATGTTTATCACTCCTGGAACACCTAGAATTGTAATCATTTCGTACTCAATGAATTATGGTGTAAAGAAATGTGTGTGGACTGCACTGGGCGATATTACTGCAAATATAATTCAAGCAACTCTTGTTATATTTGTTATTGGCTCATTTATTTCTGATAACCCTAAGTTGCTTAATACAATTAAGTGGATAGGAATAATTTATATTCTATATCTTGCTTATGATATTTATAAATCTCGACCAAAAAGTATAAACTCTGATAAAAAATCAGAAAAAACTTTTTTATCTTTTTATAAAGATGGTTTTTTAGTTGCTGGAACAAGCCCTAAAGCTTGGATGTTTTTTCCTTTTATTTTTCCACAATTTATTGATTTCAACTCTAATTATGTTGCTCAATTCATTATTTTAATAACTACATATGTAATTTTGGATTTTTTATCTTTAATCGGTTACGCCATTCTAGCAAATAAAATGATTACCTGGGTTAAAGCTAATGCAAAGATTATAAACACAATTTCTGCGTGCGTTTTAATTGTAATTGCAGCAATAATTGCATTTATGCAACAATATTAGTCTTTAATGCGATACTACTGTTACTTGCAAAAAAATTAATTTCTTAGTTTAATAAGGTTTAAATTAATTAATTAATAATAAAGAGGAGATAAATGAAAATTAAAAACATTATAATTACATTTGTTTCTGCAATAGCAATTTTATTCTCAACTTCAGTTGTTTCTTTAGCAAAAGTTGTTGGAGATAAAATTATTTTAGGTGCTGCAATTTCTTTAACTGGAAAATATTCATCTAATGGAGTTCATACTCAAAATGGTTACAATATGGCCGTTGACAGAATTAACGACATGGGTGGTATTAAAGTTGGAGGAAAAACTTATAAGTTTGATATTATCTATTATGATGATGAGTCAAATCCTAAAAGAGCAGCGCAACTTGCAGAAAGATTAATTTCACAAGATGGTGTTGAGTTTATGCTTGGACCTTACAGTTCAGGATTAACTAAAGCGATTGCACCTGTAACAGAGAAATATGGTGTTCCAATGGTTGAAGCTAATGGTGCATCAAGATCTTTGTTTACAAAAGGTTATAAATATTTATTCGCAGTGCTTGCTCCAGCGAACTTATATTTAGATGTTGCGATTGAAACAGCTGTGGAGTTAAACGGTGGAAAAGGCGTAAGAATAGCACAAGCTTTTGAGCAAGATGCATTCTCACAAGACGTTAGATTAGGTATTTTAGATGCTGCAGAGAGAACTGGATCTAAAATTATAATCGATGATAAACTTCCAAAAGAGCTAAACGACATGGCTGCAACTTTAGCAAAAGTTAAAGCTGTTAAACCAGATGTTTTAGTTGTATCTGGACACACAAAAGGTGCATTAACGGCTATTAGACAAATTGCTGAAATGAAAGTTGACGTTCCAATGTTAGCAATGACACACTGTGATGCTGCTAAATTATCTAAGCAACATGGTAAGAACTCACAGTACGCTTTATGTGCATCTCAATGGCATAAAACATTAAC
The DNA here is from genome assembly GCA_003280485.1 of Pelagibacteraceae bacterium AG-359-O02. GTDB lineage: Bacteria > Pseudomonadota > Alphaproteobacteria > Pelagibacterales > Pelagibacteraceae > Pelagibacter. Next base: position 1,526 of record QCEU01000006.1, on the reverse strand, counting down.
TTACAAAGATGATTTCTTCAAGGATGGCATGACATACGCTGCAGACTTTGAAAAATTATTTGGTTATGATCCGCCATATCAATCAGCAGAGTCTTCAGCTGCTTTGTTAGTTTTTAAAGATGCATTTGAAAGAGCAAATTCTTTTGATCAAAAGAAAGTAAGAGATGCACTTGCTGATACTAATATGCAAACATTCTATGGAAATATCAAATTTGCAGAAGGTGGTCAAAATGTTGACAAACCAATGGTATTGTTCCAAGTTATGTGTGACGATGCAGGAAAATGTGAAAATAAAGTTGTAGCTCCATTAAAATGGGCTTCAGCAGAATTAATTCACCCAATTCCTAAGTGGTCTGAAAGATAATTAAAAATAATGTTAGCCCCCTAGTAATAGGGGGCTTTTTTTTATATAGCATTTAGAAATTATGGATTTTTTAATTTTCCAAGTTCCGATGTTAACTTTACAAGCTGTGCTAGATGGTTTGTTACTTGGAGTTTTATTTGCTTTAATCGCCTACGGAATGGCTCTCCAGTGGGGAGTTATGAATATTATTAACATTGCTCAAGGTGATTTAGTTATATTAGGAGGATACATTGCATACTTTATGTATCTGTATGGAATTCATCCAGCGTGGGGAGTAATAGTTTCACCAATAATAATGTATTTTGTTGGAGTTATTATTTACAAATTAGTTATTAACAAAGTTGTTGATAGAGACTTATTCATTTCGATTTTAGCGACGTTTGGAATAAGCATTTTATTTATGCAATTAATGAATTTTGCATTTGGTGCAGATGTAGTTCTTGCAAACTCTGGATATGGAACAACGATGTTGTTTGATAATTCAGTTACATTGCCAAATTCAAAGATTTTTTCAGCATTTATAAGTATTGTTTTTGCTATCGGACTTGTGATTTATATGAAAAAATCAAAGCTTGGAAGGGCTATTAGAGCTACAGCTCAAAATGCTAGAGCCGCAAAAATATTAGGCGTAGATACTGAAAAAGTTTATGCAGCAACTTTTGGAATAAATGCTGCTCTTTGTGGAGTAGCTGGAGCACTTATTTCTATTACATTTACTATACACCCTTATATGGGCTTACCTTACACAATTAGATCCTTTATGATTGTAATTGTTGCTGGACTTGGAAATTTACCTGGTGTTGCAATGTCAGGTATGGGACTGGGTGTATTTGAGGAGTTTGCAGATTATATTTTAGGAACAGAATTTAGAATTGGATCAGTATTTTTACTATTGGTTTTAATACTTGTTTATAGAAGATTTAAACTTTCAAGAAAAAGAGAATATCTAAAATAATGAACAAAAATATTATTTTATATTGTGCTATTTTAATATTTGGTATTGCCGCACCTTTTATTTTTCCAGCATTTAAAGTTCAATTATCGATCCTTTGTATATTAATAATTCTAGCTATCACTTGGAACGTCCAAGGTGGTGAAATGGGCTATAATACTTTTGGAAATATTTTATTTTATGGACTGGGAATGTATTTATGTGCCTCAG
>QCEU01000005.1 GCA_003280485.1 Pelagibacteraceae bacterium AG-359-O02 | reverse complement strand
GAGTTTCTTACATAACCAATTTTATTTGCAATTATTTCAACAGACTTTAAATTGGTTTCACAATTTTTAATTACTGAAAATCCATAGTCGTGAATATTTTTCAAAAAATTTTTAAATCCTTCATTTGATAAAATTGAATTATAATCTAAAAAAATTTCTTCTTTTATTTCATCAGCTTTCCAGATTTTTAAATTAGATTCCACATCTTTTTTCTTTTTTATTTTATTATTAGTTAGAAATTCAAATGAATATTTAACTGGTTTTTCTAAATCAGGCCATGAGACACACAAATATTTTCCATTTTCAATTATTTCTGCCTTTTTAACTTTTAAATTTATATCTAAAGCTGCCGTAAATGTTTTCCTTTGGCTAGACCTTTTATCCCAATTTTGCTCATCTTTTGCATGATCTCTTAGCCAAATATTAGGAAAAATTTCAGAATTTTCTCCATTAAAGTGGACGTGCACATCATCTGCTAGTATTTCAATTTTAGTAATCATTTACTCAAGTTATATGCAAAATTAGACCCAAGATTATCTTTTAATTCGTTATTAAACTTCGCAGCCTCAGCACCATCTATAATTCTGTGATCATATGAGAGAGATAGTGGAAGCATGGTTCTTGGAACAAATTTACCATCAATAAATACCTGTTTTTTATAACTTCTACCAACGCCAAGTATAGCAACTTCTGGAAAGTTAATTATTGGTGTAAAAAACGAACCACCTATGCCACCTAAGCTTGTGATAGTCATTGATCCTCCAAAGAACTCTTTTTTATCAATTTTTAAATTTCTACAATCATCACTTACTTTTTTTAATTCCTCACTTAACTGATTGATATCTTTTTGATTAGCATCTCTAATTTTAGGAACCATAAGTCCATGTTGAGTATCAACTGCGATACCAACATGAAAATACTTTTTAAAAGTAATCTTTCCATTTTCAATATCATCAATTGATGAATTAAATGATGGAAATTTTTTTAGTGAAAGTACCAATGCTTTTATAATAAATGCAAGAGGAGTAATTTTTATTCTTTCTCCTGTATAATTATCTTTTATCGAGCTTCTAAATTCTTCCATTTCTGTAATATCAGCTTCATCATGGTTAGTTACATGAGGAATGTTTGTCCACGAATTTACAAGATGTGGGGCAGCTATTTTTTTTACTCTAGGAATATCTTTAATTTCAACTTCCCCAAAATCTGAATGGTGATATTCGCTTTTATTAATTTTTTCTTTTTGTCTTTCACTATTATTCTGAGGATGATTGATTCTTGATGAGACAAAGTCTTTTAAATCTTTTTCAACAACCCTACCTGATCTCTCTGTTCCCTTAACATTATTTATATCTACTCCAAGTTCTCTTGCAAATTTTCTAACTTTTGGACTTGCAGATACTTTATTTGATTGATCAGACATTTACATTTTTGTTGGCATGGGTTTGTTTTTATCAATTTTATACTTTTTGATTGCATCTTCAGCATACTTTGATGCAACAAGCTGTTCATTTGCTAAAACACTAAGGCTATAAGCAACTATGTGTTCCTTATCTACTTCAAAAAAATTTCTTAAGTTTTTTCTTGTATCACTTCTCCCATATCCATCCGTACCTAATGAATAAAAGCTCTTTTTTGTAAAAGGTCTTATTTGATCAGCATTTATTCTCATATAGTCAGTGGCTGTAAGGATAGGACCTTGTTGTTTGCCTAAACATTCCTCTACATATGATTTTTTATTTGTTTCTGCGGGATTTAGAAGGTTAAATCGTTCAACTTCCATTCCATTTTTTCTTAACTCATTAAAACTAGTAACACTCCAAACTTCACTATCGACCTGATATTCTTTTTTAAGAATATCTGATGCTGCCATCATTTCTCTTAGTATTGTTCCAGAGCCTAATAATTGAATTTTTGCTTCTTTAGAACCTGATGTTTCTTTAATTTTATACATTCCCTTGAGAATTCCATCCTCACAATCATCTGGCATTGCAGGGTGGGAGTAATTTTCGTTCATTGTTGTAATATAATAAAAAATATTTTCATTTTTTTCATGCATCCTTCTTAAACCTTCTCTAAAAATCACAGCTAATTCATAATGGAATGTTGGATCATAAGAAATACAGTTTGGAATTGTTGATGCTAGCAAATGACTATGACCGTCTTGGTGTTGAAGACCTTCTCCTGCAAGTGTTGTTCTTCCTGCAGTCGCACCAATTAAAAAGCCTCTCGCTTGACTATCTCCTGCAGCCCAAGCAAAATCTCCAATTCTTTGAAAGCCAAACATTGAATAGAAAAGATAAATTGGTATCATTTCAATATCATGATTTGTATATGCTGTTCCAGCTGCTATCCAAGAAGACATTGAACCAGCTTCTGTAATACCTTCTTCTAATACCTGACCACTTTTTTCTTCTCTATAAGATGAAAGTTGTGCTGAGTCCTCCGGCTCATATTTTTGACCTTCATGAGCATAAATACCTATTTTTTGAAAGAAACCCTCCATTCCAAATGTTCTAGCTTCATCGGGAATAATTGGAACCAATTTTGGTGCAACATTTTTATCTCTCAAAAGATTAGTTAACATTCTTACTAATGCCATTGTTGTAGACATTTCTTTTTCGCCAGTAGACTTTTTCATAAAATCAAAAATATCTTTAACTGGGGCTTTAATCGGTTTTGAATATGATGTTCTTTCTGGAATAAATCCACCAAGTTCTAATCTTCTTTTTTTTAAGTATTTAATTTCTTCAGAGTTTTCGTCTGGTTTAAAATATTCAATATTTTTGACTTGAGAATCTGTTAAAGGAACATCAAACCTATCCCTGTAATACATTAAATCATCAACATCTAATTTTTTTTGTTGGTGAGTAGTGTTTACACTTTCACCACTTTTACCCATACCATAACCTTTTATAGTTTTAGCTATTATGACTGTAGGGCTTCCTTTGTGATTAACCGCTTTATCATATGCAGCATAAACTTTGTGTGGATCATGGCCTCCTCTATTAAGTCTCCAAATATCAGTATCTGACATTGATGAAACTAATTCTGTAGTTTCAGGGTATTTGCCAAAAAACTTTTCTCTCACATAAAGCCCATTTCTTGCTTTAAATGCTTGATATTCACCATCTACGGTCTCATTCATGATTTTTACTAAATGTCCTGTTTTATCATTTGCTAAAAGTGAGTCCCAATAAGATCCCCAAATAACTTTTAAAACGTTCCAGCCACCTCCTCTAAAAATACCCTCCAATTCTTGAATTATTTTTCCATTTCCTCTTACTGGACCGTCTAATCTTTGTAAGTTGCAGTTTACAACAAATATTAAATTATCTAAATTTTCACGCGCCGCTAAACCAATTGCTCCAAGTGACTCGGGTTCATCCATTTCTCCATCTCCAAGAAAAGCCCAAACTTTTCTTCCCTCATCTTTAATTAATCCTCTATTGATTAGGTATTTCATAAATCTTGCTTGATATATTGCTAACATAGGACCAATACCCATTGAAACTGTTGGAAACTGCCAAAAGTTTGGCATGAGCCAAGGATGTGGATAAGATGAAAGTCCACCAGTTTGTACTTCTTGTCTAAATCTATCTAACTGCTTTTCATTTAGTCTTCCCTCAAGAAAAGCTCTTGCATACATTCCTGGTGCACTATGACCTTGAAAATATACTAGATCACCTCCGAATTTATTATTTTTTGCTCGCCAAAAATGATTCATACCAACATCATACAAAGTTGCAGCTGATGCAAATGTTCCTATGTGACCGCCAAGTTCAGGATGTTTTTTATTTGCTCTTACTACCATCGCAGCAGCATTCCACCTAATTAATGATCTTAACTTACGTTCTATGTTTTGATCTCCAGGTGATCTTTTTTCCTCTTCAGGAGGTATAGTATTTACGTAAGGAGTAGTTTGAGTATGAGGAATTTTAGATCCAGCTTTATAAGATTGATCAATTAATTGTTTAATTAAAAAATGAGCTCTTTCAGAGCCATCATTTTGCAAAACTGCACTTAATGAATCTAACCACTCTTTGGTTTCAATTGGATCAATATCGTCGTTACTACTAACCATTTTAACTTCATTAACTAATCTTGTTTGCTTGATTTGCGTTGGCTCTATAACCTCTGTTTCAACTTTTGTATCAGATTTTGTAGCAGTTTCTGCTTCCTCTATTAATTTCTCTGTTGAAGGTGGAATTTTTTCGTCTAAAGTTTTACTAATTTTCTCATGTTCATCTTTATTTTCTGAAGATAAAGTTAATATTAAATCACCTTTAGAAACTTTATCACCAATTTTTACATTTATATTTTCAATTGTTCCTTCATAATTGGATGGTACTTCAACACTTGATTTATCACTTTCTAAAGTTACAACAGGGTCATTTTTATTGATTTTGTCCCCTTTTTTTACAAGCACTTCGATTATTTCAACGTTTTCAAAGTCTCCTATATCAGGAACTAATAAGTCTAGATTCATTTTTGTAATATATATATATCAATATTTGCTAAAAAAATAATTTACATTATTAATTATGTATAAAAACTGTACAAATTGCGCCTGTAGCTCAATTGGATAGAGCGCTTGGCTACGGACCAGGAGGTTCTGGGTTCAACTCCTAGCAGGCGCACCAAAATGAAAGGATAAATGAAAATATCACTTGAAAAATCTGTAATATATTTCTTTTGTTTAGTTTTATTATTTATACTAATTATGACAATAATCCTTTAATGAAAAAAAAATTTGAACAATTAAGTAATAAGCCAAGCTATATGAAACATAATGGTGGTTTATTATTTAGATCAATTAATAAAAAAAAATTCGAGTTTAAAACTAAGATTAAAAAAACACATTTAAATAAAGCTGGGATAACCCATGGTGGTTATATTTGTACAATCATTGATGCTGGAGCAGGTACTGCTTGTCATAGAGCAAGTGGAAATAAACCATGCGTAACTATTTCATTGGATATAAAATTTATAGCTCCCTCTAACATTGGAGACGAATTATTGGGAACAGTAGAAATTCAAAAAGTTACAAAGTCAATGGTATTTATAAATTGCAAACTCAAGTATAAAAATAAATTAATTGCAAGCGCGGTCGGGATTTGGAAAATTTTGAGAAGACCTCTTCCAAATGCTGGACTAGGTGGATAAGTTTTATTTTCTTAATTGAAGAATAAATATTGGCAACACTAAAACTAAGCCAATAATTGATGAACCTAAACCAGGTGCAATAAATAATAATGAAATAATTCCCAAATACCATCTTTGAAAGGTAGAAACTCTTTTAAATAGATAGCCAGTAAATCCAATTCCAATCAAACCAATTCCAATCATTGCAGATATTAAAGTTACAAAAAAATCATAAAAATTAAATCCTTGGGCAACCAGTAATAGAGATGGTGAATAAACAAATACAAAAGGCACAAGAGCTTTTGCAATTCCTAATCTAAATGCAGTATTACCCGTGGTAAATGGATTTGAACCTGCGATTCCAGCAGCAGCATATGCTGCAAGAGCAACAGGCGGTGTTATGTCAGCTAAGACACCATAATAAAATACAAAAAAGTGGGAAACAATGGGCTCAATTTGTAATTGAGTGAGAGCAGGCGCAGCAACAGCAACTAGTATTATGTATGTTGCAGTAGTTGGTACTCCTGTACCCATAAATATGCATGATATTGCAATTAATATTAATGAGAAAAATAATGTTAGATCGGCTAAAGAAAAATAATTAAAAGGTAAAAAGTTTAAGAAGAAACCTCCAATATCACCAGCTGTTTGAATTACTACATAACCTAATCTAAAACCAACACCTGTTAGTGTAACTACACCAACTATAATCCCTATTGATGTTGCAGCGGCTCCAACAGCTAAGGTATTTTTTGCACCTCTTGCAAGACACTCAAATAAATCTTTAAAAGTGAGTCTATTTTTTTTTCTAATAAATCCAATAACGACACATGCAATTATTCCATTTACTGCAGCATAATCTGGAGTACGACCAACTAAAATTAAATATACCAAAATAAATAATGGAACTATTGAAAGCCAATTATCTTGTATAATTTTTATAAATTTAGGAACCTCACTTTCGTTTAAACCTCTAAGTCCTAATTTTTTTGCCTCTAAATGAACCATTACAAAAATTCCAAAATAGTGAAGTAGTGCAGGAACTAACGCAGCTGCTAAAATGTCTCTTAAGGGTAATTCTAAATATTCTACCATAATAAAAGCAGCAGCCCCTAGGATAGGCGGGGTTATTTGTCCTCCAGTAGATGCTGTGGCTTCTACAGCTCCAGAAAAATGTGGGGGATATCCAACTTTTTTCATTGCAGGTATTGTTAAAGATCCAGTTGTTACTGTATTTGCAATTGAAGACCCCGATATGGTTCCTAAAAATGCTGAAGAAAATATTGCTACTTTTGCAGGTCCTCCAGAATATCTTCCAGCTATTACCATCGCTAAATCAATAAATAATTGTCCTAGTCCTATTCGTGTTGCAAGTACACCAAATAAAATAAATAAAAAAACATATTGAGCCATAACACCAACAGCGATTCCGTAAATGCCCTGATTTGTTATATAAATGTGATTTACAAACCCTGCCCAACTGCTACCACCGTGCTTTAAAGCTCCAGGGAAAATAGGACCATAAAGTGCAAAAATCATAAATATTAAGCATATTAATGGCAGTGTGTATCCAATAGATCTTCTGGCAGCTTCAAGGGTCAAAATTATAAGGATTGATCCCATTATAACTTCAGTACTAGACGGATTTCCTACTCTGCTAGCTAATATTTCAGGAGGCAATAAAGGTAAATAAAGTGCGGTTATGACAACCAAAATTGAAAAAATTATATCTATTATTGGAACTTTTCCTTTTGATTTGTCATCAGGGAAATTTTTCCAATTATAAAATAAGAATACTAGACCAACTACAAAAGAAATATGAATACCTCTATGAAGAATATCTCTAATTGTTCCAAATCCTGAAGCATAAAAATGGTAAATTGACATTGTAACTAAAGCAATAAACGTCAATAATTTCAGAAAATTTTTTAATTTTCTTTCGTTACTTTTTATTTCAAACTTTTCTTCAAGTTTTGAAACTTCCTCAGGAGAAATATTGAATTGAGACATAATAATGCCCTAGGTCTAACGACCTAGGGCACAATATATTTAGAATACTTATAAAATTAATTTATAAGTCCAGCTTCTTTATAAAACTTTTCTGCACCAGGATGTAATGGTACTCCTACTCCAGAAAGAGCTGTATCAGGCGTTATTGTTTTACCTTTAGCATGACCAACATCCATTAGCTTTCTAGATTCTTTATTCCATAAAGCTTTAGTGATTTGATAGATTAACTCATTATCTTCTTTTGCAGAAGTAAACCATTGGGCACCTACCGCTACAGTATTTACCTCATCAACTCCTTCATAAGTTCCTGAAGGAATTGGGCTTTGTGAGAAAAATCCATATTTTGAAGTTAACGCTTTAGCTCCTGCACCATCTATAGGAACTAATTTTACATCAACTGCAGATGCTAGCTCAACAATTGCTCCTGTTGGAAAACCTGCTACAACAAAAATTGCATCAACTTTACCATTTCTTAATGCATCTGTAGCTGCTTTACCTTTTAAAGCCTCAGCTTTTACATCACTAGTACTTAAACCATTTGACTCTAAAATTAATTTAGCGTCAACATACGTACCAGATCCAGGTTCATCGAGTGAAACTCTTTTACCCTTTAGGTCTTTTACAGAATTAATATTGCTTTTTTTAAGCGCAACTAAATGAATATGTTCTTGGAAAAGTGCTGCGATAGTTCTTAAATCTTTTGCTGGCTCTTTTCCTTCCATAGTTCCAGTACCAGTGTAAGCCCAATAAGCAACATCAGACTGTGCAAATCCTGAATTTCTTAAACCTGAAATAATAGCATTTACATTATCTACTGATCCTCTTGATGAAACAGCTGATGCAATTAAGTTAGGAACTCCACAACTTCCACCTTTACCACATTCTCTTGATCCTGGCGGTTTAGAAATTGCATTTGCAATCATTCCACCAACTGGATAATAAGTGTAAGCCGTTCCTCCTGTGCCAATTGTAAAAAATTTTAGTTCTTGAGCAAACGATTTACCTGACAAACCAAGTGTCAGAAGTAATATCATTAGAGAACTTTTGAATAAGTTTTTTATCATTTTTACTCCAATCTATTAATTATTATTACTATTTAATATTAATCAATTATTATTGTCTATATAAATTTAGTAGTATTTATGGTGCCTTAAGTTCATCCAAATTTTTAAATTCATTTAAAATATTAGGATTTACAAGAGCTTGAATATTTTTTATTTTTATTCCTTCAACAGCATTTCTAACAGCGATCTCAACTATTTTTCCATTTTTTGTTCTCGGTATATCTGAGACCTGAATTATTTTTTTGGGTACATGCCTTGGGGATGCATCTTTACGTATAGCCTTCTTTAAATTAAAGGATAAATCTTCATTTAACGACTTGGGTTTCTTTAGAACAACAAATAATATAATTCTTACATCATTATCCCATTTCTGGCCTATAACAATTGACTCTTTAACTTCTTTAAATTTATCAACTACGGAGTATATCTCAGCAGTGCCCAACCTTGCTCCACCAGGATTTAGTGTAGCATCTGATCTTCCATAAATTACATAACCTCCGTTAGATTTTCTTTCAGCAAAATCTCCATGATGCCAAACATTTTTAAATTTTTTGAAATATGCACCCTTATATTTTTTATTATTCTTATCATTCCAAAATAATTTTGGCATTGAAGGAAATGGAGATTTACAAACTAATTCCCCTTTTTGATTTATTAAAGATTTTCCTCTTTCAGAAAAAACATCAGTATTCATCCCTAATCCATTATTTTGAATCTGTCCCCTGTAAACTGGTGAGTATATATTTCCTAATACGAAGCATGATACTAAGTCTGTTCCACCTGCAATAGATGCCAAATGAACATTTTTTTTTATATTTTTATAAACATAATCAAAACATTCAGATGATAATGGTGATCCGGTAGAACAAATAATTTTGAGATAATTTAGTTTATATTTATTTTTAATCTTTAAATTAAGTTTTTTTAATTGATCAATGTACTTAGCACTTATGCCAAAAAGAGAAATTTTTTCTTTCTCAGCTATTTTAAATAGTAAATCATTTCTTTTATGCATTGGAAAACCATCAAATAGTACAATAGAAGCTTTTGATGCTAAAAAAGTCATTAACCAATTCCACATCATCCAGCCACAAGTAGTAAAATAAAATACATTATCTCCTTCCTTAACATCACAATGAAGTTTATGTTCTTTAAGATGCTGTAACAAAACTCCACCAGCTCTATGACATATGCATTTTGGTTTCCCTGTTGTTCCACTTGAATATAAAATTGCTAGCTCTTTATCAAAATCAAACTTTTTAAATATATATTCTCTCTCTTTTTTGTATTTAATTTTATTATAATAAAAAATTTTAATTCCTTTGATCTTATTTTGTTTTAAGCTTTTTTTACCGGGATAATTAGCAATTAGAACACATTTAATCGATTTAATTTTTTTTAGAATAGCTGGTAATCTTTCAAGTACATTAATCTCTTTACCGTTATAATAATACCTATCTGTAATTATTAATAGTTTCGGTTTAATTTGAGAAAATCTCTCTATAACACCTAGTATACCAAAGTCTGGAGAACACGATGACCAAATGGCACCAATAGTACTAGTTGCTAAAAAACTTTCAACTGTCTCAATTTGATTTGCTGTATACGCTGCAATTCTATCTTTTTCTTTAATTTTATTATCTTTAAAAAATTTAATTAATTTTAAAGTGTTGTTATTTAATTCGTTCCAAGATTTTTCTTGTCTAAATCCATTTTCACTAATAAATGTAATAGCTTTTGAATTGTCGTTTTTAGACAACAGGTTTTCTGCATAATTTAATTTGGATTTTACTAAAAATTTACTTTTTATAATTTCTTTAGGAAAATAAAACTTATTATTTTTAATACCTTTTATATTTGAAAATTCCCATATAGAAGACCAGAAAAGTTTTGGATTTTTGATTGTCCAATTAAATAATTTTTTAAAATTTTTCTCAGGCTTATAATTAAATTTATTTGCTAAAAACTTTTCAAATTCAAATAAATTTGATTTTGATTTTGTTTTAGAATTTGCTTCCCACAGTTTTTGAGGCATAAAAAAATATATTTAATTTTTAGAAATTATGATAACCTTAAAACATTAAATAATAAAAATGAGAACTTTTTCCTCAATGATTCGGACTAGTTTTAGCCCATTTTTGTTCTTTAGAGGTAACAATATATAGTATTGGTAAAAAAACCTATACCAAAGCTAGAAATGACAAATAATAAAATCACAGCAGTTCTTGGACCTACAAATACTGGAAAAACCTTCCTAGCAATTGAAACTATGCTTTCTTTTGACTCGGGTATGATTGGATTTCCTTTAAGACTTTTAGCAAGAGAAGTTTATGATAAAATTATCAAAAAAGTTGATACATCAAAAGTTGCTTTAATCACAGGTGAAGAAAAAATAATTCCAATAAATGCAAAATATTTTCTTTGTACTGTTGAGTCTATGCCATTGGATAAAAGTTTAGAATTTGTTGGTATAGATGAAATACAAATGTGTAATGACCATGAGAGAGGTCATATTTTTACAGATAGATTATTAAATATGAGAGGTGAAAAGCTTACCATGTTTATGGGTTCAAACTCTATTAAAAAAATTATTCAAAAACTTGGTGATGATATTGAATTTAAAAATCGAGAAAGACTTTCTAAATTATCTTTTGGTGGTCACAAAAAAATTTCAAGAATAGAGAGAAAAAGTGCTGTAATTGCTTTTTCTACTGAAGAAGTTTATGCAATAGCTGAATTGATTAGACGACAAAAAGGTGGCGCTGCTATTGTTATGGGCTCACTTAGCCCCAAAACAAGAAACTCACAGGTAAGTTTATATCAATCTGGAGATGTTGATTATTTGGTCGCAACTGATGCAATTGGAATGGGAATAAATATGGATCTAGATAATGTTTATTTTTCAAATTTAAAAAAATTTGATGGTAAAAAATTAAGAAATTTAAATATTTCAGAAATTGGACAGATAGCTGGGAGAGCAGGAAGATATTTAAATGATGGAATATTTGGAACAACTGGTGAATGTAAAGAAGTCGGACCTGAGGAAATTGAAGCGTTAGAAACTCATAGCTTTCCAGATATACAAACTATTTTTTGGAGAAACTCAAAACTGAATTTTAGAAATAAAGTTTTATTATTGAAATCTTTAGAAGAAAAACCTCAGCAAGACTGGCTTAGAAGAATAAGTGAATGCCAAGATGAAAAAGTATTAAAATATTTTTTAAAAGAGGCAACTAATATTGATATTCAAGATAATAGTGAAGTTTTACAAATATTATGGGAATGTTGCCAAATACCTGATTTTGTAAAAAAAACTTATGGACATCACTTTGAAGTCGTAAGTAGAATTTTTAAATTTTTGACTAGTGGAGATAATAAAGTCCCAAATCACTATATGAAAGAACAGTTATCTTTACTGGACAAATTAGATGGAAACGTTGATTCTTTATCCAACAGAATTGCTAATGTCAGAACCTGGGCTTATGTTTCAAATAAATCAAATTGGGTTGAAAATCAGGACTATTGGATTGAAAGAGCTAAAAACCTCGAAGATAAGCTATCAGATAGACTTCATGAAGAATTAACAAAAACATTTATAGATAAAAGAGCAAGTGTTTTGGCCAGAGGTTTAAAACAAGACATTACGTTTGAAACAGAGATTGTTAATAATGAAGATGTAATGATAAATGAGCAATTTATTGGTCGATTAAAAGGATTAAAATTAGAATTAGATCTTAAAGTTGATACATTAGATGCTGATGTAAAATCACTAAAAAAGGCCGCAAGACAAAACGTAGTTCCTGAAATTATAAAAAGAATAACTCAAATAATTGATACTGGCTTAATTGAACTGAAAGATGATTTTAAAATTTATTGGAACAGCAACCAGATAGCAAAATTAATTCCTGGTTCAGACTATTTAAACCCACAAATTCAATTAACTATTGATGAAATGATTGAAAATATTGAAAAATCAAGACTTAACGATTATTTACAGAACTGGATAAATGATAAAATTGAAACAGAGTTAAAAAGTCTTATAGATTTAAAAAATGTTAAAGATAATAATTCAGAATTAAGAGCCTTAGCTTATCATCTTTATGAAAATAATGGAGTTGTTAAAAGAGATGAAGTATTAAATTATTTAAATAAACTTAGCCAAGTTGAAAGAAAAAAATTAAGAAACTTAGGTGTAAAATTTGGAAGGTATCATATTTTTTTATTTAAACTATTTAAACCAAGTTCTGTATCATTAAGAATTCTATTATGGAAAAACTTTAATGAGAAAAATTTTAATTTTTCACCACCAACTTTTGGATTGAACTTTTTAGAAGAAAAGAAAATATTAAATAAAAATCTAATGCTTTTATGTGGTTTTGAAAAATTTGAAAATTTGTATGTTAGAATTGATATTTTAGAAAGGTTATTTTTAATGATTTTTAACACTAAATCAGAAGATAAAATTAGAGAGATCAAATTAATTCCAGAAATGCTGAATTTGTTAGGTTGTAATAAAGAAAATTTTGTGAAATTAATAAAAAAAATGAATTACAAAACATATGAGAAAGATAAAAATCTTATCTTTAAATATATTCCATCTAAAAAAGGAATTAAAAAAAATATAAAGAAGAATATAAATGATAATCCGTTTAATGTACTTTCACAACTTAACTTAAAATAATGTTTAATATTTTTAAAAAAGAAGAAACAGAAAAAGAAAATAATCATCCATCCATAATAGCAGTAGCTTGTTTATTAATTCATTCAGCAAGAATTGATGAAAATTATACAGATAAAGAAAAAAAAATTATTAAAAATGCAATTATTGAAATGGGAGCTGAAACTAAAAATATCGATAAAGTAATACAAGATGCTGAAGAAAGGGAAAAAGACTCTAATCAAATTCTCGATTTTACAAAAGAAATTAAAAATATTAATAAAGAGGACAAAAAAATTATCATAGAGGCATTGTGGGATATTATATATTCGGATGAAGATGCTGATATGTATGAAACTAACTTAATGAGAAGATTATCTGGATTACTTTATTTAGATCCAAAAGTTGTAGGTGATATTAAAGAAAAAGTTCGACAAAAAAAAATATGACATATTTAGTAAATGATAAATGCATCAAATGTAAATTGATGGATTGTGTTGAAGTATGTCCAGTGGATTGCTTTTATGAGGGAAAAAATATGCTTGTAATTAAACCTGATGAGTGTATAGATTGTGGCGTTTGTGAGCCAGAATGTCCAGTAGATGCCATAATATCAGATAATGATGACAACAATGGAAAGTGGTTGGAAGTAAATAAAAAATATGCTGACTTGTGGCCAAACATTAGTGAAAAAAAAGATCCCCCAGCGGATCATGAACAATTTAAAGATGTAAAAGATAAGTATGAAAAATATTTTAAAGAAAATCTTGAATAATAAAAAGTCAAAAAAGGTAGTTAAGAAAAAAACTAAAACTGCAAAAAAAGTTATTAAAATTAAAAAAGTGTCTAAGGCAACTAAAATCAAAAAAGTTGCAAAGGAATTAAACAAAAAAAAGCGAATAAAAGATTCAAAAAAAAATAAAATCGAAACAAAATCCGACCCACTAAGAATACCTAAAAATAATGAGCAGAAACCTGAAATCAAAAAAGTTAAAAAGCAAGAAACAGAAAAAAGATTATTTAAAGTCAAGGATTATGTAGTTTATCCAAAACATGGTGTGGGACAAATTACAGAAACTAAAAAAATCAATATAGGTGGAATTGATGTTGAAACTTATATTCTCAAATTTGAAAAAGATAAAGCAAATGGAATGGTTCCTGTAAATAAACAATCACATCTAAGACCATTAGCAACAATAAATCAAATTAATAAGTGTGTAAGTATATTAAAAAGTAAACCAAAAATAAAAAGATCGATGTGGAGTAGAAGAGCCCAAGAGTATGAAGCTAAGATATCATCTGGTAAGATCTATGATTTGGCAGAAGTAGTAAGAGATCTTAATAAAGGTGATGATATTATGATCGATCAGTCTTATAGTGAAAGACAATTATTCGAAAAAGCCTACGACAGACTATTAACTGAATTCCAGATTGTGATGGGATCAAGTTTAGAAGATGCTCAAAAAAAACTGGATAAAGCTTTAAAGAGAAATTTAGAGAAACAAGCACAAAAGGTTATTGAGAAACAAGTGGTTGAAGAGCCTATAAATCAAGAACTAACAGAATAAAAAAAACGCTCCCCACGCTAGCGCCATGAAGAGCGTTATCAGTTAAAAAGAATACTAAACTATCTTCTTTTTTTCTTCTTAGCTTTTTTCTTAGCTTTTTTCTTAGTTTTCTTTTTAGCAGCTTTCTTTTTTCTTTTAGCCATCTTTAGCTCCCTTTTTTTATTAACGAATCTTTATGATTCGTTATTAACTAATTTTTATTTTTTTTGAATAGTTATGTCAAATATATAATTTTTCTAAAAAATTAAAAAAAAATTTATTTTTTTTATTTTTTTATTTATTAAAAAAAAGTTAGTGAAATCGCTATTAATAAAGTGTTTTTTGAAAATATTTCAATAAAGTTTTTCAAATTCATTTTTATATTTCTGAATAATTTTATATCTTTTAAGTTTTAAAGTTGGGGTTAACATTCCATTTTCAATTGAAAATTTTTCGTTAATTACGAAAAATTTTTTTATATTTTCTATTTTAGAAAGATTTCTATTTATATTTTCTATTTCTTTTCTAATTTGATCATTAGTTGAATTAATATTATCATCTGATAAAACTAATAAAGCTACCAAAAAAGGTTTATTATCTCCATAAACAATTGATTGATCGATTAATTTAGAATTTGATAACTCGTTTTCAATTTTTACTGGTGAGATATTATCTCCGCCTGGTGTAATCAAAATATCTTTTTTTCTATCAGTTATTTTTAAATATCCATTTTCAAAAATTCCTATATCTCCTGTATGTAACCATCCATCTTTTAAAACTTTATTCGTTTCTTCTGCATTATTCCAATAACCTAACATAACATTTTCACCTTTTACTAAAATTTCACCATCCTGAGCTATTTTCACCTCATTACCTTTAAAGGGTGGTCCCACTGTTTCGACCCTGATATCGTTAATAGGGTTACAACTTACAACTGGAGAGGTTTCGGTTAATCCATAACCTTGCAAGGTAGGAAGACCAATGGCATTTAAAAAAATACCAACTTCTTTATCAAGCGCTCCACCACCTGAAACGAAAGTTTTAAGTTCTCCTCCAAATTGAGCTTTGATTTTTTTTCTTACAATTTTTTCTAAAATTTTATCTATTAATTTTTCTAAAATTGTTAAAGGTTGTTTGTTAATCTTTTTAGTTCCAAGTTGTAACATTTTTAATATTAAACTTTTCTTTATACCAGTTGCTTTATTAAAACTTGCACTAATCTTTTGAAATAAATTTTGGTAAAACCTAGGCACTGCAGTCATTAGCTGAGGTTTACAATCATTCATATTTTTAATTAATTTCTCTATACTTTCAGCATAAAATATTTTTGCTCCAACACTTATTTGAACAAATTGTACAGTGTGTTCATAAGAATGTGAAAGAGGCAACCAAGTTAAAAATCTTGTCTGCTCTGTTAACAAAGGTTTCAATATATCGAGTGCACCATCACAATTATTTAAAATTCCACCATGACTTAAGATTACACCTTTCGGGTTTCCTTGTGTTCCTGAAGTATAAATTATACAAGCCGGGTCATTTCTTTTAATTGATAAGTCTGGAACATTTAAATCTTGATAATCTAAATCAGAAAATAATTTATTAACATTAATGTAAGTATCAGTATCTACATCCAATTCTTCAAAAGAAAATATTTTAACGACAAAATCTTTTTTTTTTATAATTTGTTTTACTTTATTAAATTGATCTTGATTAGAAACAAAAATTAATTTTGGATTACAATTTTCAATTATATATTCATAATCTTTTTCAGCATAAGTTGTATAAGCTGGAACAGTGATAGCCTCAGACAACATTACCGAAAGATCGGTTATGAACCACTCTGGTCTATTTTCAGATATTAATAAACACCTATCACCTTTATTTATATATTTTTTTATTTCTGAGGAGAGTTTCTTAATTGAATGAAATGTTTTTTCCCATGTAAAAATATTATCAGTATCTTTAAGGGATGTTAAAAGAATATTCTCTTTTTTTTGTTTTTTGTAATTAATAAAAAATAGTTCAACTAAATTATTTATATCTTGTTTATTCATAATTTTATGGTGGGCAAAGAGAGAATCGAACTCTCACAGTATTGCTACTATTGGATTTTGAGTCCAACGCGTCTACCAGTTCCGCCATTCGCCCAGAGCTTTGCATATTTTAACTAATAGTATTAAATCATTTATTGTATTAAAAGAAAATATGTTTAAAGAGCTATACAACAAAACTATTAAACTTGCAGGCCATAAAAGATCAAAGTCAATTTTAGGATTTATATCTTTTATTGAAAGTTTTATATTCCCAATTCCTCCAGATGTTTTGATAATTCCTATGACAATAGCTCGAAAACATGAATGGATTAGAATTGCATTGATTGCAACTTTAGGTTCTGTTTTAGGAGCGTGCCTTGGGTATTTCATAGGATATGTCTTCTTTAATGAAATTGGGCTTAAAATTTTTGAGATTTATGGTGTAGATGATGCTTCATTTTTAAAAGATAAAGTGTCTTCAGAAGGTGGTGTTATAGCCTGGATAACTCTCTTAGCAATTGCTGGTTTTTCACCAGTACCTTTTAAGTTACTCACAATCACAAGTGGTTTTATAAACTTTAATATTTTGTACTTTATTATCATTTCTCTTTTAACAAGAGGTTCACGTTTTTTTTTAATATCTTTTTTAATTGGAAACTTTGGACCTACAATGAAAAAAATTATTGAAAAAAAACTTCTAAAATTCTCTATTGTTTTATCAATTATTTTAATTATTTTTGCTTATTTTATTTATAAATTTTTAAATTATTTTATTGATTAAATATGGTCCAATTTCCAAATAGAAAAAATTTTTATTTAGTTATTTTATTTATTTCATTAATTTCAATAATTTCAGCTTTATATATTGAATATATACTTCAGTATGAACCATGTAAGTTATGTAATTATCAAAGATTACCTTATATAGCTGCAATATTTGTAAGTTTTATTGGATTAAATTATTCTGGTAATGATAAAATTTTAATAATTATAATTATGATATTTGCCATAAGTTCTATAATCTCTGGCTATCATTTTGGAATTGAAAATAATTTAATTGAGGAAACTTCTAGTTGTAGCAATAATTCACTAGATATATCAAATAAGTCAAAATTACTAGAGACTCTTAATAAAAGTATGCCAATTGATTGTAAAGATGCTACATTTAAAATTTTTGGAGTTTCACTAGCGGCAATTAATACAATTTTATCAATTTTAATTGTCATTTTTTCAATTAGAACTTTGACGTATGAAAAAAACCAATAAAAAAAAATTAGAAGAATTTATAAGAGTAGATCATGCTGGAGAAAGAGGTGCGATTAAAATATATGAGGGTCAATTACTTGCGCTAAATACTATTGTAAAAAATGATGATTTAAAAAAAACTATTTATAAAATGAAAAAGCATGAGGAGGAACACTCGAATTTTTTTGAAGATGAAATAGAAAAAAGAAATATCAAACCAACTAAATTACTGCCATTATGGGATTTACTTGGATTGGGTCTTGGGTTTAGTTCAACAATCCTTGGAAAAAAAGCTGCAATGTTATGCACAGCTTCTGTTGAAGAGGTAATTGATGAACATTACAAAAGTCAAATTGATCAAATAGAGGTGGATGAAAAGGATTTAAGAGAAAAAATGATAAAATTTAGACAAGATGAGTTAGATCATAAAGATATAGCTTATGAAGAAGGAGCCACAAAAAAAGGACTTTATTCCATTATGGACAAATTAATTAAAACTGGCTCCAAGGTTGCTATAAAAATTTCTGAAAAAATTTAGTTACGGTTCAAGTTCAACATCCCAATATAAATAGTCCATCCAACTTTTATGTAAAAAATTTGGTGGAAAATTTTTACCATTTTTATGAAGATCCTCTGTGGTAGGTTGAAAAGGCCACTGATTTAAAGTCATACCTGAATGTTTTATAAGTCTTCCTCCCTTTTTAACGTTACAAGATGAACAGGCCGTTACAACATTGTCCCAGTTAGTTTTTCCACCTTTTGATCTTGGCAGTAAGTGATCAAATGTAAGTTCATTTTTGCTACCACAATATTGGCAGCTAAACTTATCTCTCAAAAATACATTAAACCTTGTGAAGTTAGGATTTGATTGAGGTCTAATGTACGATTTAAGAGCAATTACACTGGGAAGTTTCATACTAAACGAAGGACTTCTAATTTGTCTGTCATAATAACTAACAATTGAAACTCTATCTAAGAAAACAGATTTTATTGAATCTTGCCAACTCCATAATGAAAGTGGATAATAACTCAAAGGTCTATAATCTGCATTTAAAACTAATGCAGGACATTTTTCTAAAGAGATATTTTGATCAGAGAACTCAATCATGCTCAAAACATACATTAAATAAATTTTTTATCAATAAATCTATTGTTATATTAAATATTTATTAACTAATTAATTTTTTCTTAATAAAGTTTAATGCCGCACTTGAGGCTTCCATAGGTATATGGTGATCACAGTTTTTGATCATTAACGTTTCAATTTTAATTTTATTTCTAATAAAAAAATCCTCAGCTTCTAGTAAATTATTTGGTGGGACAATTGGATCATTTTCACCGTGTATCATTAAAATTTCAGTTTTATTTTTTATTCTTGTAGATAGATCTTTCATGTTTATGATTCTTCCAGAAAACCCCACAATACAACCAAATTCTTTTTCTGATGTGAGACCAACATTTAAAGACATCATACATCCTTGACTAAAACCAGATATACAAATTTGAGAGTATTCTAAATTAAAATAGTCACTTACCTCTACAATATAATTATTTAGAACGTTTTCTGCTTTTTTTGATTCTTGAAGCGTATAATCTGGAAGCTCATTATTTAAATCAAACCATTGAAAGCCTGTTGGATTTATACTGCATACTTCATGAGCATCGGGGCACAAAAAAACTGTATTTTTCAAAAATCTTTTCCAATTTAAAGAAAGCATACTAATGTCTTTGCCATCACCTCCATATCCATGAAGTAAAATTACTGCACTTTTAATTTCCTCATTATTTTCTGGTTTTACTATTGTTGTATTCAAAGAAAATTTCATAAGTTTTTTGTTAACCAGTTAAGTAAAGATTGATCATTAAAGTCAATATAGCCAACGATTCTTCCAACTTCAAAACCGTTTCGGTCTATTAGAATTGTTGTGGGTAATCCTCGAAGTTTAAATATCTGGGAAAACTCTGGTCCAGATCCTGTGAATATATCTAAATTCTTAATTTTGATTTTTTCAAAAAATTCTTTAGATTTTTTATAACTTTCACCACCAATATTAATTGGAATTATATTTATATTTTTAAATTCATTTAAAGTTTTAAGTTTATCCAAAGATGGCATTTCTTTTTTGCAAGGAGCGCACCAAGTGGCCCAGAAATTTATTATTAATGGGTTTGATTTAAAATTATCTAAACTTACTTTTTGACCTTCAGATTTAATAAATTCTATATTTTCAATTTTTTTCTTGTCTTTATGTACTATAAGATTCTTTATTTCTGGACGTTCTATTGAATATGAGACACTAGATGATATTAAGTAAAATATTATTAAAAGATAATTAAAAAAAATGATTTTCATACAATTTAGAGTAAGTAAATATCATGAGTAAAAATAAAAACAATCAGCCAATTTGGAATACTAGAATTAAAAAGGAAAAAACAAACCTTTTTAAAAAGGTTGGTGGATCAATTTCAATCGATAAAAGATTATTTAGAGAAGACATTAAAGCTTCAATTGTACATGTTGAGATGCTGTTTAGACAAAAAATTATAAATTTTAAAATTAAAAATAAAATAGTATGGGGTTTGAATAGAATTAAGAACGAAATTATAAAAAAAAAATTTATTTTTAATGATAAGCTTGAGGATATTCATATGAATATAGAGCACAGACTCTTTGAACTGATTGGAGAAGACGCAGGATATATTCACACTGCAAGATCAAGAAATGATCAGGTTGTCACAGATTTTAAAATTTGGTTAAGAAATGCTAATAAAGAAATTGTTAAAAACATTGACGCAACAATTAAAAATATTTTAAAAAAAGCAGAAAAAAATGTTGAGACAGTTATGCCTGGTTTCACACACCTTAAAAATGCACAACCAGTTTCTTTTGCTCATTACTTAATGGCTTACTTAGAGATGTTTAACAGGGATAAAAATAGATTTCAAAATAATTTAGAGAGTCTTAATGAAAATCCACTTGGTGTGGCTGCTTTAACAGGTACTTCTTTTAAAATTGATAGATTTTATACTTCAAAAAAATTAGGTTTCGACAGACCAACTAAAAACTCAATTGATACTGTTTCTGATAGAGATTTTGTAATTGATTTTCTATATTCTTGCTCTGCATGTGCTGTTCATATCTCTAGAATTGCAGAGGAGTTTATAATCTGGAATTCAGATGCTTTTAAACTTATTAATTTGAATGATAAAATTGTAACTGGATCATCCATTATGCCCCAAAAAAAAAATCCTGATCCACTAGAGTACTTGAGAGGCAAAACAGGTTTCATATTTGGAAATCTATTTTCTATGCTTACAACATTAAAAGGATTGCCCCTTTCTTATTTTAAAGATTTACAAGATGATAAAGAAATTGTTTTTAAATCGTTTGATCAATTAAAAAATTCGTTAATTATATTAAATGATGTTCTTAAAAATTTTTCACCAGATAAGAAAAGGATGATCGAACTTGCAGAAAGTGGCTACATTACAGCAACTGATTTAGCAGATTATATGGTTAGAGAATTAAATTATCCATTTAGAAAAGCCTATTTACAAACTGCTAAAATCATAAATTTTGCCGAAAAAAATAAAAAAAAATTGTCAGAACTCACTATAAAAGAGATAAATAAAATTGAAAAAGGTTTAACCGCTGATGTTCTGAAAGTATTTGAACTTAAAAAATCTGTTAATTCTAAAGTTTCTTATGGTGGAACTTCTTTCGACAATATAAAGAAAATGATATTAAGTTACAAAAAGAAATAACTATGATTAAAAAAATAGCTTTAATTTCCATGTGTCTAATTTTATTAATTTCATGTGGAAGAAAAAATGAGCCAAAATATGAGGCATCATTAAATAATAATGTTATGAAATTTAATAATTTTAATGACGTATTTAAAATGCCAAAAAAAGATGAAATATATCAATAATATTTTTACTGTTGAAAAATCCAGACTCACTAAAGTAATTGAAAAATTTGAAACACCAATTTTTTGCTATTCGGAGAAAAAAATTAATGAAAATATAAGTAACTTTAAAAGATGTTTTAAATCGTTTTCTCCAATTATATGTTTTTCAACAAAATCAAACTGTAATCTAGAAATACTTAAACTAATTAAACGAAGCGGATTGGGAGCTGATGTTGTCTCAAAAGGTGAACTAATGATTGCTCTTAAAGCAGGAATAAATTGCAAAAAAATTGTTTTTTCTGGAGTGGGTAAAACTAGGTCAGAATTGATTTATGCGATAGATAAAAATATTTTATTGATTAATTGTGAGTCAAAAAGTGAAATATTAGAAATAGAAAGTATAGCAAAATCTAAGAATAAAAAGGTAAATATTGGAATTAGATTAAATCCAAATACAGACGCAAAAACAATAAAACAAATTTCAACTGGTAAAAAAGAAAATAAATTTGGCGTTAGTGAAAAGACATTTGTTGAGGTTACAAAATATATTAAAAATTCAAAATTTTTAAATCTAAAATGTTTAAGTGTGCATATTGGAAGTCAAATCCTAGATCATAAGCCATACCAAAAAATGCTAAACGTTATAGATAAATTAATAAAAAAAATTAACTTTGATTTCGAGTATATAGATCTTGGTGGTGGTATGGGTATTGATTATAAGAAAGACAATAAAAAATTTAATTATAAAAAATATAATCAAATTATTAAAAAATTTTTAAAAAAGCATAAATCAAAAATTGTTTTTGAACCTGGTAGATCAATTATTGGTGATACTGCAATATTAATTTCAAAAATTATTTATATAAAAGAAAATTCTAAAAAAGATTTTATTATTATGGATGCGGCTATGAATGATTTTATGAGACCTGCGTTATATGGGGCTAAGCATAAAATAATTCCATTAAAAAAAACCAATAAAATGACTAAAAAAAGTTATGATTTTGTAGGTCCGATTTGTGAAACTACAGATAAATTCTTAACGACAAATAAATTTCAAAAATTAAATGAGAAAGATTATATTATTATTTGTGACGTAGGAGCATATGGATCATCGTTATCTTCAAATTATAATATTAGACCTAAACCTGCTGAAATATTAATTAAAGGTTCGAAAATAAGTGTGATTAAAAAAAGACAAAAACTAAAAGATATAATTTAGTTTTTGACAAAAATGATAAGAAAACTTCTATTTTTATTTTTTTTCTTCCTAGGTATATCTTTAATTTCAATAATATTTTTGCCAACATTAATGATGCCAACTAAAATAGTTTTATTCGGTGGAAAAATGATGGGAAGGTGGGCTTCCGTTTGCCTTCGGATTTTTTTACAAACAAAAATTATTATTAAGGGTAAGGAAAATATTATTAAAAATGAAAAGTTTTTTATTGCTTGCTCTCATCAATCGATGTTTGAGACTTTTTATCTACAAACAATTTTTAATTCTCCAATATTTATTTTAAAATATGAATTAATCAAAATGCCTATATTTGGCTGGTATTTAAAAAAGATAGGATCAATTTCAATTAATAGAAATAAAATTAGTAAAGATAATTTAGGTTTAATAGATAAAATAAAAAATTCTATAAGAAATTCAGAAAGACCATTAATTATTTTTCCTCAAGGAACAAGAGTTTTGCCAAATGAAATAGTTCCTTTTAAAAAAGGTGTTGGTAGAATTTATGACGAACTAAAAATAAATTGTCAACCTGTGGCGATAAATTCTGGAAATGTTTGGCCAAAAGATGGAAAATTATCTTCAAAAAAAACAATAACAATATCAATTCTTCCAGCAGTAAAACCTGGAATGGAGTCAGCAGACTTTACAAGTTATATAGAGAATAAAATATATACTGAGTTAAAATTTATGAATTAGCCCTTCATTGGCATTACAACATATATGCTATCATAATCAGCTGGATCTCTAATTAAGGCTGGTGAACCTGTATCTTTTAAATAAATCTCAATGTTATCTCCATCAAGTTGGGAAGCAACATCAATTAAATATCTAGAATTAAAGCTTATATCAAGCTCGTGATCAAACTTAACACTTAAACTTTCTTTACCATCACCACTATTTGTATTGTTAACTGAAAGATCAAGGTTATCTTTTGAAAGATTAAATTTTACACCATCTTTTTTATCTAAAGAGACTGAAGCAACTCTATCTACCGAATTCAAAAATGATTTTAGATCAACTTCTAATTTTTTTTGGTTTTCTTTTGGTATTACCTGTACGTAATTTGGAAATTTTCCATCAATAAGTTTAGATATCAATATACTATTGTTAATTTCAAATTTAATTTTTGATTTAATATTTGATATTTTTACCTCGCCTTCGTAGTCCTCTAATAATGAACAAAGCTGAAAAATAGTCTTTTTTGGTAATATTATTTGATCAAATTGGACTTTATTTTGGAGTCTTATCTTTGATATAGACATTCTATGACTATCAGTAGCTGCAGCTGTTAAAAAAATTTTATCTTCGACTTCTGTCTGATGTAAAAAAATTCCACTTAAATAATGTCTTGTTTCGTCATTAGATACTGAAAATTTACATTTATTTAACAGTTTTAGTAATTCTTTTGATTTTATCGTAAACTCATTTTCATTAAAGTTTTCATCTGTTAACGGAAATTCAGAAGCACTTATACAATTTAAGTTGAAAACTGATTTATCTGACTCTAAATGCAATTTATTTTCACTAAGATTAGAAAAGTTAATTTTACTTCCAGATGAAAACTTTCTAACGATATCGTATATTATTGATGAAGATGAAGTAGTTTTACCCTCTTCTATTATTTCGACGTTTGGAATTTGATGAATGAAAATTAAATCAAGATCAGTAGCTGTAATTGTCAATTTTCCATTACTAACATCTAACAATACATTTGAAAGTATTGGTAAGGTACTTCTTTTTTCAATTACACCTTGACAATAATTCAAAGATTTTTGAAGATCTTGTTGATTTAAACTAAACTTCATTTTCTTTATTATACAAAATCTTATTTTTTAAACTATCAATATTAATATTTAATTCGCTATCCTCTTTCCTTAATCTTTCTATAGTTTTTACGGAGTGAATTACAGTTGTATGATCTCTATTAGAAAAGGATCTACCTATCTCAGGTAAAGATTTAGATGTTAGCATTTTAGCAAGATAAATTGCTGTCTGTCTTGGTCTGACAAGATATCTTGATCTTCTTGGAGAAAGCATTTCATTTTTGCTAATTTTATAAAATTTACAGACTATTGTCTGTATTATATCAATATCTACTTTATTCTCAGTAAGGTTAAGTAAATCTTTTAAAACTATTTTAACTTCAGATAGGCTTGGAACTTTATTATAAATCCTAGTAAAGGATACTATTCTATTTAATGCTCCAACTAATTCTCTAATACTAGTTTTAATTTCTGTACTTATGAATCTTTGTATTTCCTCAGAAATAACAACTTGATTTGAAAATGATAATTTTAACTCTTCGGTTTTTGATTTAATAATTTTATATCTAAGCTCATAATCAGGATTTTGAATATCGACAACCAAACCTCCAGAAAATCTAGATTTTATTCTCTCTTGTATTCTTGAAAGTTTATTAGGTGGTCGATCTGCAGATATTATTATCTGTGAATTTTTATCTAATAAGGCATTGAATGTATGAAAAAATTCTTCTTGCATGGCTTCTTTGCCATTCATAAATTGAATATCATCAATTAGTAAAATATCTGTATTCCTAAAGTACTCTTTAAACTTAACCATTTCATTTGATTTTATGGACTTAACAAATTGGTACATAAATCTTTCAGCTGATATAAACATTACTTTATTCTTTTCTTTCAATTCTAGACCAATTGCATTTAATAAATGAGTTTTTCCCATTCCTACTCCTCCATATAAATATAATGGATTATAATGCGCTATATCTTTTGATACTTTTTTTGAAGCTTCAAATGCTAACTTATTACTTCCTCCAGTTATAAAATTTTCAAAATTTTTATTTGGATCTATTCTATTATATTGAAGATAAGAATCTTTTATAAACGAAACATTATCGTTATTTGTTTCAATAAAATTTTGAGATGATACATTTGACTCCTTTATTTCAGTATCTTTGTTATCTTTTATAGTAAATTCAATCCTCACCAGGTCTTTTTTATATTCTTTAATTATCCCCAATATTTGGTCTAAATATCTTGATACTATCCAGTCTCTAATAAATCTTGTTGAAACTGAAAATAAAATATAATTGTGGAATTCTTCAACTAACTCAATTTTTTTTATCCAACTCTCAAAAATCTCATTACCAAACTTTTCACGCATTTCATTTTTTATATTTTTCCAATCAATTTTCTTTTCGAGTGATTTTTTGTTTTGTAAATTATTTTTCATGAGGGAATTCCACTTAAGACTTATGAAAAATTATTGCAATAAGTTTATTTATAAAAACTAAAAAAAATAAAATTTATGATTGAATAAATCTTAGATTGAATCTTTTAAAATTTTTTTTTCAACTGAGTAGGGCAAGAAATTAAAAGTTTAAAAATTTACTAAATCTATATCTAGTGATTTAAAGGATTAATATTTTAGATATAGTAATTAATTAGTAGATTGTACGTTAAAGTTGTATTCAAAAGAATTTTTACTAATCAGAGGTTGTTACAAAGAATTAATTTTTTTTGTAATTCTTGACACGTTCCTTGAGGCATTTTGCCTTTTGATGATTCCAGTTTTTGCAATTGACATCAATTCAGAGTTTAGCTTTGGTAAGAATGCTAAAGCTTCTTTTTTATCTTTTTTTTCGATTATAGAGTTCATTTTTTTCAATGCATTTCTATAACGACTCTTTCTGGACCTGTTAACAGCCGTTTGCCTTTTAATTTTTCTAGTACGTTTAATTGCTGATTTTGTATTCGCCATAAGCGAGAGTGTATATCTTCAGATAATGATTGGGTCAATACAATAATTGTTTATTTTTGACATAAATTACAAAAAAAACTAGACCTATTTGAAATAAATTTTTTTTGTATTATCCCTTTACAACTATATTTTAAACATTTTTTATTTTCTCTTTGATAAACATTAAAATTTTTTTGAAAAGAACCTTGGGTTCCACTTGTATTCATAAAATCCCTAATACTCGATCCTCCTTTGTCAATTGCTTTCCTTAAAACTACTTTTGAAAAATGAGAAATTTTTTGACAATCATTTAAACTGAGTAAACTTACCTCTTTAGATGGCAAAATCTTACATAAAAACAATATTTCACTTGCATAAATGTTACCAATTCCTGAAACAAAATTTTGATCAATTAAAAAATTCTTAATATTTTTTTTTTTATTTTTAAAGTAATTAAAAATATATTTCTTATCAAATAATGGGTCAAAAGGCTCTGGCCCATATTTTTTAAAGTTATTATTTATTTCTTTATTATTTTTAAAATAAGAAAAATAACCAAATCTTCTTGGATCATTATAAATTAATTTAAAGTTATCAATTTTGATTTCTACATGATTATGCTTTTTTGGTAATGATGGAGAATGATAAAAACTAGTGTTTGTTATGGAATTCTTTTTTCTAGATTTACTAATTAAATGAATAGTTCCTGACATCCCAAGATGTATCATTAAATTAGAACTATCCTCAAATTTGAGAATTAAATGTTTTGAAAACCTATCTACTTTTACAATTTTTTTTTTTACAATATTTTTTTCAAAATTTTTTGGGATTTTAAATCTTAAATTTCTATTTTTTATTAGTATGTCTTTAATAATCTTTCCAGTAATACTCTTATTCAAAGATTGTTTGACGATTTCTACTTCTGGTAATTCAGGCATTTCATACTATATTAGTGTTTTAATATAATTTATATGCAACAAAATCTTCAAAATAAAGCGGGTCTCGTCGAAGGAGTATTTAACAAAGTCTACGATAAATATGATTTGATGAACGATTTTATGTCCTTTGGAATTCATAGGCTTTGGAAAAAAAATCTTATGAATTGGATGAGTCCAACAAAAAACAAAAAGTATTTAGATGTTGCTTGTGGAACTGGTGATTTAGGCAAATTATTTTTAGATAATACAGATAAAAATGGAGAAATTTTCTCTTCAGATTCGAACGTCAAAATGATTGAAAAAGGAAAAAAAAGACTTAGCAAGTATAAAAATATAAAATGGGTTGTCGCAGAGGCAGAAAATTTACCATTTAAAAATGATACTTTTGATTTTTATACAATTAGTTTTGGTTTGCGAAATACAAAAAATTTAAATAAATCTTTATCAGAAGCTCACAGAGTTCTTAAACCTGGTGGAAGATATATGTGTTTAGAATTTTCAAAAATTTACAATTCTAATTTAGATTTTTTATATAAAAATTATTCAAAATTAATTCCGCATATAGGAAAGGCAGTTGTTGGGGATAAAGACCCGTACGAATATTTGACAAAAAGTATAGAAGAATTTGTTAATCAGGAAGAATTAATAGATTTAATGAAACAAAATAATTTTAAAAATTGTTCATATAGAAATCTATCTGGTGGAATAGTAGCTATTCATTCTGGTTGGAAAATATAATGTTCAAAAAATTAATTACATTATTTAAACTTGGTAGAAAACTCGCTAAGTCTGATGTTTTAAGTATTGTATCAAAATTTAACAAACCACCGTTACTAGTAAGTGTAATATTTAAATTACTTTCCTTTTCGTTTACAAAAAAAGATGAGTCACATGATAATTTAAACGAAGGCGAAAAATTATCAAATTCTCTGGCATCTATGGGGACAACATTTATTAAACTTGGCCAATTTTTAGCGACAAGGCCTGATATAATAGGAGATAAATTATCAAAAGAGCTAGAAAATTTACAAGACAAACTTCCACCTTTTCCACAATCAAAAGCGAAAGAAATGATTAAAAAAGACTTAGGTGATGAACTATATAATTCAATTATTAATATAAGTGAACCAGTTGCAGCTGCCTCTATTGCTCAAGTACATAAAGCTCAAATAAACGATAGTGGGGTTATTAAAAATGTAGCAATAAAAATACTAAGACCGAATATTAAAAAGATCTTTAATGAAGAAGTAGATGCTTTGATGCTTTTTGCCTATATTATTGAGTCACTAATCAAAAAAACTAAAAGATTAAAGTTAGTTGAAGTAGTTTTTTTATTGAAAGAAATTACCAGTCTTGAGATGGATTTAAGATTTGAAGCTGCTGCAGCTAATGAATACGCTGAAAATACCAAAAATGATGCAGGTTTTGAAGTTCCTAAGATCTATTGGGATTATACAAGCGAAAATATAATGACCCTTGATTGGATTGACGGTGTATCTATCAGAGAGACAGAAGAGCTAAAGAAAAGATCAATTGATACAAAAAAAATTGCCACTGATATAATTCAACATTTCTTAAGACATGCTGTAAGAGATGGTTTTTTTCACGCAGACATGCATCAAGGAAATATTTTTGTAAATGAAAGTGGCCAAATTGTTCCTATTGATTTTGGTATCATGGGAAGGCTAGATAATGTTAGTAAAAGATTTTTAGCAGAAATTTTATTTGGTTTTATACAAAGAGATTATAAGAAAGTTGCAGAAGTACATCTCGCAGCAGGACTAGTCCCAAACAATGTACCAGTCAATGATCTTGCTCAAGCATTAAGGTCAATTGGTGAGCCAATTTTTGGTCACTCTATAAAAAATATTTCAGGTGGTAAACTGCTAAAACAACTTTTTGATGTTACTGAAAAATTTAATATGCAAACCCAACCTCAGTTACTTATGTTACAAAAAACAATGGTAGTAGTTGAAGGAGTTGCAAGAAGATTAAACCCTGAAACAAACATATGGGAAACATCCAAACCTGTTCTAGAAAAATGGCTAAAAGAAACTAAAGATCCTATAAATTCGATTAATGAAACATTAAAAGACTCTGTCGAAGTATTAAAACGTCTTCCAAATTTACCTGAGGTAATGGATAAAGCAAACCAAGCCCTTAATTACCTTGCAAGTGGTCAAATACCTCAAAATTCAAACTCTTATAATGAATTAAATACTAAAAAAGAAGAAATGAAGTCATTTAGAAACCAGTCTATTATTGGCTTATTATCTCTTGTAATTTTAACCCTATTGGTATTTTAATTCTTCTCATGAAAAATAAAAAAATACTTCTTATCATATGTGGTGGAATATCTGCTTACAAAAGCTTAGAAGTGATAAGAGGTTTAAAAAAAAGAGATGTAAGCATTAAAACAATACTTACAAAGAGTGGTAAAAATTTTGTAACACCTCTGTCTATTTCATCACTTTCGCAGGAAAAAGTATATGAAGACATGTTCAGTGCAGAAAATGAGGCTGAAATGGATCATATTTCACTTTCTAGGTGGGCAGATTTAATTTTAATTGTGCCTGCAACAGCAAATACAATCTCAAAATTAAGTTATGGCTTAAACGACGACCTAGCTAGCACTGTCGTTTTAGCATCTGATAAACAAGTGTTTTTAGTTCCAGCTATGAATGTCAGAATGTGGGAACATAAATCAACTAAAGATAATTTATCGAAATTAAAAAGTTACGGTTATAAGATAATTGGCCCTGAAATTGGGGATATGGCTTGTGGAGAGTATGGAAAAGGCAAAATGTCAGAACCATCATATATATTAAAGACTATAGAAAATTATTTTAAGAATATTGAAAAAAATAAAAAATATAAGGCATTAGTTACAGCTGGACCTACTAAAGAGTTTATAGATCCAGTAAGATTTATAACTAATAAATCAAGTGGAAAACAAGGTTATGAAATTGCTAAATCATTAAGAGATAATGGTTTTGAAACAACACTTATTTCTGGTGAAACAAATTTAGACCCAGTTGAGGGAGTTAAATTTATTTCAGTTAAAACTGCAGAAGAAATGTTTAAGGAGACTCTCAGAAATCTACCAACTGATGTTGCTATTTTTAATGCAGCAGTAGCAGATTTTAAAGTTAAAGAGATCAATAGTGAAAAAATTAAAAAAAGCGAAAATTTGGATCTTAAGTTAGAAAAAAATATTGACATTTTATCAAACATATCAAATCATAATTCACTTAGACCAAAGATTACAATTGGATTTGCAGCAGAATCACAAAATCTTGAAATAAATTCAAAGAGAAAATTAGACCAAAAAAATTGTGATTGGATTATTGCAAATGATATTTCTGATAAAACAATAGGTTTTGACTCTGATGATAATGAAGTTTCTATATTTTATAAAAATAAAGAAAGTGAAAAGTTATTAAAGAAAAACAAATCTTTGATAGCATCTGAGATAGTGGATAGAGTTATCTCTGAGCTTAATTAATCAATGGTAAAGGTTTTATTTAAGAGACTTAACCAAAAAGCAAAACTTCCAAGTTATAAAACTAGCGGATCTTCAGGTATGGATCTAATGGCATGTGTAGCTGAACCTGTAATAATCAAACCAAATGAGTCAAAATTGATACCAACAGGTATTGCAATTGCAATTCCTGAAGATACAGAGGTTCAAATTCGACCAAGATCTGGTCTTGCCGTAAAATCAAGTATTAGCGTACTAAATACGCCGGGTACAATTGATAGTGATTATAGAGGAGAGCTAAAAATTATTTTATTTAACCACGGTAAAGATGAATTTACTGTCAATGATGAAGATAGAGTTGCTCAAATGGTTTTAATGCCTATTTTAAAAGTAGAAATTGAAGAAACAAATGAATTACCAGAGACAATCAGAGGGTCTAGAGGATTTGGATCTACTGGTAAATAGTAAATGTTTAGTAACAAAGACCTCGAGCGATATTCAAGACAGATTATTTTAAAAAAAATTGGGATTTTAGGTCAAAAAAAAATTCAAAATTCCAAAGTTCTAGTTGTTGGATGCGGTGGTTTAGGGTCACCAGTTATTGATTTACTTTCAAGAGCAGGTGTTGGCATAATTGGGATGATGGATCATGACAAAGTTAGTTTATCAAATTTACACCGACAAATTATGTTCACTGCTGATGATGTTGGAAAATATAAAGTTAATATTTTAAAGAAAAAAATAAGTAAAATTAATAAAAAAGTAAAAGTTAAAATTTATAGGAACAAAGCAGACGAGAAAAATTTAGGAAAAATTTTAAAAAAGTATGATGTAATTGTTGATGGTACAGACAATTTTAAAACAAAGTTCCTTTTAAATGAATTTTCATTAAAATATAAAAAAAAACTTATAATTGGAGCCATAAGTAAATTTGAAGGGCATGTCTTTACGTTTGATTTTAGTTTAAAAAAAAGTCCCTGTTTAAAATGTTTTTACCAAGGAGAGCCATCGGTAGGGGTTCTAGATTGTGAGACTGATGGTATATTAGGATCAACAGCAGTTATAACTGGTAGCCTTCAAGCTAATGAGGTTTTGAAATCAATTTTAAATTTAGGTAAAAATTTAAGTTCACATATTTTAATTTTAGATTTATTAAATCTCAAATTTAGAAAAGTGTTATTTAAAAAAAGAGAAGGATGTATATGCAAAAATATCTAATACTTCTATTTTTTTTTCTTTTACCATTTTCATCAATTGCTCAAGAAAATAATTATTTTCTTATGTTAAAAAATAAAAAAGTAAATGTTAGATACGGTCCAAGCTTTGATTATCCAATTAAATATGTATACAGAAAGATTGAATTACCTCTGAAAGTAATCGATAAAAAAGAAAATTTCAGAAGAGTTATTGATCATAAAAAAAATAGTGGTTGGATCCATATTTCACAATTGAGGAATTCACGCTCTATAATCACCAAATCTAAAAAAATTCTATTTAGAAAACCTTCTAAATATTCAAAACCATTAGCAAAGTTGGATAAGGGTCGTCTTTTAAAAGTTATTAAATGCGAGGAAAAATGGTGTAATATAAATACGGGTGATTACACAGGTTGGGTTATGAAAGATGATAATATTTGGGGTATCGTTAATTAAAGTCTGCTGAAAGAGCTTTGATATTTTCCTCTGAAAATTTAGTTGTGTGCGAATACTCCTTATGATCAATACCTACTTCAATTGAATTATTTTGGTCTTTGAATTTACTAACTTGATCGTCTGAAAATTTAAAGTGAATAAACTGAACTGAAGAAGCTTTTCCGTCATCTGACGTTCTGTCTACATCCATTTCTGGTACTGCGTATATTTTTTCGTCTGCAACTTTAATGAATATTTTATTTTCTACTCCACCCAACTTTCCAAGAAACTCTGCTCTTAGAATTGGATTGTCTATCTCAAACATTAGAGTGGCAACTAATTCTTTACCATTAGGGATCAAAGGATTGTATGCTGCAAGTTCGTCTGCAACTTGCTCATCTCCACCCTTTTCAATATAAAGCATTTCTTGTACCTGCGCTATCATTGTCTCATAACATTCAAAATAAAATGTTGCATAAGGCCCTAAAAGAATTCTTCTATTCTTTTTAAACTCAACTAATTCTTTTCTCATTTGTCTTCTAACTTTTGTGTAAGAATCTAAAGGTAGAAGATCTTCTTTTGTAATAATTTTTTGTTCTTTTGACATTTTATAATCCATAACTTTTTGAAACTATCTCAATAGGGTGCACAGCTTCATCATTAACAATATTTGTATCATCAGCTAACTGTTTAATGTGTTTGCCAGCTAATGGACAGTCAGAAGCCATATACTTATTATTTTTTCTTTTTACAGTACTTGCGGTAGTTTTGCCCACTTTATTTGCTATGTCATGAGTTCCTTTCATAATACCGAAGGTTCCACCATGACCAGCACATTTCTCAACAACATCTAATTTAATATTTGGAATTAATTTAAGCATATCTCTTGCCTTATTCCCCATATTTTGTGCTCTAGCATGACAAGCATTATGAACTGTTACCCCTCCATCAATTTCTTTCAAACCATCAACTAAACCCTCTTTATTTGCAATATCCATAACATATTCATCAATATCGAGAGTATTTTGAGAAAGTTTTTTAATTATTCCATCATTTGGCATTAATAGAGGCCATTCAAACTTTAACATTAAACCACAACTTGCTGTTAGAGTTACTACTTTATAATCTTTTTCAACATATTTCATTAATTCTCTGGAAACTAACTCTGCTTGCTTTGTAACTTGGTCTAGATCTGCTTGTTCTAGATAAGGCATACCACAACAACCTGCATAGGAGTGCTCTACCTCAACATTATTATGATTAAGTACTTTCAAAGCTGCTTCTCCAGTTTTTTTCTTATTAAAATTTACAAAACAAGTGGAATAAATTACAACTTTTCTTTCTTTATGTTTTTGTAAAATATTTTTTTTAAATTTTTGAAAATAATTTGCAAATGTCTCTTTATTATATTTTGGCAAAATAACTCTTTTATCTATTCCAGTAAAAAATTCTAAAACTTTTCTAGCAAATTTATTTTTTACATTAGTAATCCAATTTATGAAAAAGCTAAAAAATATTCCTATTTTTGAATTTCTATCAATTTTAGTTAATTGGTCTGCAGTTTTTGAAATATCACCATTTTTTCTTTGAGCAGTTCTATATCTCAACATCAAATGAGGAAAATCTAAATCAAATTCATGTGGTGGCACATAAGGACATTTAGTCATAAAACACATGTCACATAAAGTGCAAGCATCTACAACAGGCTTAAATTTATCACTTGAAAGATCTGTTACTTCGCCTCCTTCAGTTTCATCGATGTAATCAAATAATTTTGGAAAACTGTCACACAAATTAAAACATCTTCTACATCCATGACAGATATCAAATACTCTTCTCATTTCCTGATCAATTTTTTCAGGATTTATGAAATCTGGATCTCTAAATTTTAATGGGTGCCTTGTAGGTGCTTGTGTGCTGCCTTCTTTACTCATAGATTTTTTTAAATGTAGTTTTTGTGGACGAGAGGGGTTTCGTCCACAAATTTTGTTTAAGCGATGCTTTCTAAAGTCTTTTGAAATTTACCTGCGTGTGATTTTTCAGCTTTTGCTAAAGTCTCAAACCAGTCAGCTATTTCATCAAAGCCTTCGTCTCTAGCTGTTTTAGCCATTCCAGGGTACATATCCGTGTACTCATGTGTTTCACCTTGAATTGCAGACTCAAGATTGGCTTTTGTTTCACCAATTGGCTTACCAGTTGCTGGATCACCTACTTCTTCTAAATATTCCAAATGACCATGAGCATGCCCAGTCTCACCTTCTGCGGTTGATCTAAATACCGCTGCCACATCGTTAAATCCTTCAACATCTGCTTTTTGCGCAAAATAAAGATATCTTCTATTTGCTTGGCTTTCCCCAGCAAATGCCTCCTTTAAATTTTCCTCTGTTTTACTACCTTTTAATGACATATTTACTCCTACTATTAATAATGATTCTAAAGTGGTTTATATATAGAGGAATTAAAATATGTCAACAGTTTAGAATAAATATAATATATTATTTAAACTATTGATATTATTAAATTATTTTTGAGATTGATTATCACTCACAATTTTAGCAATAACTTCTACTGATCTTATTTTTTTTCCTGGGATTGTTCTTTTAATATTAACTTCATCAACATCATCTTGATGAATATCTATCAATTTATTTTCTTCCTCGTCAAAAAAATGGTGATGATGAGTTACATTTGTATCGTAATAACTCTGTGAAGCATTTAATGGAATCTCTTTTAAATAACCCTTCTTCATAAATGCATGAACAGTATTGTAAACAGTTGCTAAAGAAACCTTAATATTTGCTTGATTTTCAATGATTTTAACCAGTTCTTTTATTGTAAAGTGAAAAGTCTTTTCAGCATCAAACAACACTTCACAAATTTTAATTCTTTGTTTTGTGGGTCTTAAACCTGATTTTCTTAACTTTTCTATATATTGCTCTGCGTAAGTCATTACTAATTATAATTATTCTAAAGAATATCTATATTATAATGTTTGTAAATCAAGTAATAAGATTAAAAAAATTATGAAAAAAAGTTCCTTCAATTATGATGAGTTAATAAGCTGTGCAAATGGGGAACTTTTTGGCCCTGGAAATGCAAAATTACCTTCTCCACCAATGCTAATGTTTGATAGAATTACTGAAATTAGTGAAAAAAATGGGGCTTTTGACAAAGGATTAATGAAGGCTGAACTTGATATAAAAGATGATCTGTGGTTTTTTGATTGTCACTTTAAAGAAGATCCAGTAATGCCAGGATGTTTAGGTTTAGATGCGATGTGGCAATTAGTTGGGTTTTACTTGGGATGGCTTGGAAATCCTGGGAGAGGAAGAGCTTTGGGAGTGAGCACGGTAAAGTTTACAGGAGAGGTTTTAAAGAATGTCAAAATGGCGACATATATTATAGATATGAAAAGAATATTAATTAAAGGCGAAACAACAGTTGGACTAGCAAATGGTGTTCTTCTTGCTGATGGCAAAAAAATATACTCTGCAGACAGTCTAAAAGTAGGATTATTTAAATAATGCGAAGAGTAGTAATTACAGGTTTGGGAATTGTTTCATGTCTTGGGAATAATCAGGAAGAAGTTCATCAATCTTTATTAAATACTAAATCAGGTATTTCTTTTTCAGAAGAATATAAAGAACACAATCTTAAAAGTCATATACATGGAAAACCTAATATCAAACTTGAGGATCATATAGATAGAAAAACAATTAGATTTATGGGTTCGGGATCTGCTTACAATTATATTGCAATGAAAGAAGCGATTGAAGACTCTGGGTTGGAAGAAAGTGAAGTAAGTAATTTCAAAACAGGAATTGTTATGGGTTCAGGTGGACCTTCAATTGAAAATGTCATTTTGGCAGCTGATAAAACTAGAGCCAAAACTCCAAAATTGATGGGACCTTTTATTGTACCAAGAACCATGGCAAGTACAGCATCAGCAACACTTGCTGTTCCGTTTAAAATTAAAGGAACAAACTATACAATGAGTTCAGCCTGTGCAACTAGCGGACACTGTATTGGAAATTCTATGGAACTTATTCAAATGGGCAAACAAGATATTGTTTTTGCTGGCGGAAGTGAAGAGATACACTGGGCAATGACTGCAATGTTCGATGCAATGACTGCATTGTCTTCTAAATATAATGATACTCCTGAAAAAGCTTCAAGGGCTTATGACAAAACTAGAGATGGTTTTGTAATTGCTGGGGGTGCAGGGGTTTTAGTTCTTGAGGAATATGAACATGCTAAAGCTCGAGGAGCTAAAATATACGCAGAATTAACAGGTTATGGAGCAACTTCAGATGGATATGATATGGTAGCGCCATCTGGTGAGGGTGCAGTAAGATGTATGCAAATGGCCATGGCAACTTCAAAAAATAAAGTAGATTACATAAATACACATGGAACTTCTACTCCAGTTGGAGATATTACTGAATTGAATGCTGTTAAAGAAGCTTTTGGAAATGAAATTCCAAAGATTAGCTCAACTAAATCTTTATCAGGTCATCCTCTAGGAGCTGCATCAGTGCATGAAGCAATATATTGTTTAATTATGATGAAAAATAACTTCATTACAGGTTCAGCCAACATAAGCGAAATGGATGATAAAGCTAAAAAATTTCCAATAGTTGCTAAAACAGAAACTGAGGCAACGTTAAATACTGTCATGTCTAATAGTTTTGGATTTGGTGGAACAAATGCAACTCTAGTATTTGAGAAAGTTTAATAAATGTCGATAATGAAGGGTAAAAAAGGACTGATAATGGGCGTTGCTAATGAGAGATCTATTGCTTGGGGTATTTCTCAAAAACTTTCAGAAGCAGGAGCTGAATTAGCTTTTACATATTTGGGTGATGCTCTTAAAAAAAGAGTGGTTCCTCTTGCAGAAAAACTAAATTCTAATGTTACTTTTAGCTGTGATGTTGAAAAAAAAGAAGATGTAATAAAATTATTTGAAGATATTAAATCTCAATGGGGTGAAATAGACTTTGTAGTTCACGCAATCGCTTTTTCTGATAAATCTGAACTCTCAGGAGAATATCTAAATACTACTAGAGAAAATTTTTTAAGAA
This sequence comes from Pelagibacteraceae bacterium AG-359-O02, assembly GCA_003280485.1. Lineage (GTDB taxonomy): Bacteria > Pseudomonadota > Alphaproteobacteria > Pelagibacterales > Pelagibacteraceae > Pelagibacter. Next base: position 40,880 of record QCEU01000005.1, on the reverse strand, counting down.
GTATGTTAATTTCGTGCTTTTCATTTACTGAAGTTGCAAAAGAAGCTTCAAAAGTCATGAAAAATAGTGGTAGCATGATTACACTTAGCTATGAGGCTAATAAAGCAATCCCTAATTACAATGTAATGGGTGTTTGTAAGGCAGCATTAGAATCTAGTGTTAAGTACTTAGCTAGAGATTTAGGAGCTAAAGGAATACGTGTGAACGCAATAAGTGCAGGACCAATAAAAACATTGGCTGCTTCAGCTATTGGAGATGCAAAATTTTTATATAAATGGAATGCTGATCACTCTTTTTTAAAAAGGAATGTAGATAACATCGATGTTGGAAACTCAGCATTATATCTTTTAAGCGATATGGCAGGTGGGGTTACAGGTGAAATTCATTATGTTGATGCTGGTTATAATAAAGTAGGTATGCCAGATCCAAAAAATATATCTTAAAATTTTATCATTATGCTAATTTTAGTTTGGTTTGTAGTTTGTATTATATTTTTTATAGTACAATTAATTCTTGAAGGTTCTGGTCATGCACTAGAAGTTTTTGCCCTATTGACTGCAATAGCTTTATTTTTAATAAATAGATTAAGTAAAAAAAAAATTAAATAATAATCTATTGTGAGAAGAAATTTTTTAAAAATCGCAGGGGCTTCTATATTAGGTTTTATATTTTATCCATTAACTTCATTGGCAAATAACATTGTGGGTTTTAAAAAAAAATTAAAAAAAGATGAGAGTGAATATAATATAATAAATCCTGATCTTACAAATGAGCAAAAAATAATAATGTTTGAAGAGGGTACTGAGCGAGCAGGTACTAGTGAATTAAATTATGAGAAAAGAAAAGGGACTTATCATTGTGCAAATTGTGGTGTGAAACTATTTGAGTCCACTGCAAAATTTGATAGTGGAACTGGTTGGCCATCATTCACCGAGGCAATACCAGGTGTATTTGTAACAAAAACTGATTATTCTTTTGGCATGAAAAGGACTGAATATAGTTGTGCAAATTGTGGCGCTCATCACGGCCATGTATTCAATGATGGACCTGATGGTGGAAAAAGATATTGTAGCAATGGTCTTTGCTTGCTTTTTGTCCCGGAAAGTTAGTAATTATATTTTTCTAATATAACCAACATTAGTAGTTTTAAAATGCTTGAAAGGGATATTTGTATCTTTTATTGCCTTGATAGTCTCTTCTGTAATATTTCCATACACCTCTATTTCGAATCTATCCGCAATTTTGTTGTGTTTTTCAACATAAGCTTGGACTGGGGCATTATTTAGATGATGCAGCATAGCTTCACTATTTCGGTAAACTTCACTCCAAGTAAACTCTAAAGAATCATTTGGATCTTGATCAAATGTATGAATAAGCATGTCTGGCTCTGATGCATTAACAGCATCATCAGCCTCTTTTGCTATCTTGAGATACTCTTCAACCTTGCCCTCTTTAACACGTATTCTAGCAATTAAAATAAATGGGTTGGACATTTACCTATATAGCAGCCTGCTTTATAGATAATTTAACTTTACCTCTATCAAATCCAATAACTTTAACTTTAACCTCGTCACCTTCTTTGACAACATCAGTTACTTTTGCAACTCTTTTATCTGCAAGCTCAGAAATATGCACAAGTCCATCTTGCTTTCCAAGGAAATTAACGAAAGCACCAAATTCCATTATTTTCATAACTTTTCCATTATAAATTTTATTTAATTCAGCTTTAGCTGTTATGTCTTTAATCATTTGCATAGCAATGTTTCTTGACTCTTCATCTGGAGCAGCAACTGTAACTACACCTTCATCATTTACATCTACTTTAGCATCAGATTTTTCAACAATTTCTCTAATTGTTGCTCCACCTTTTCCAATGACTGCAGCTATATCTTTTTTATCGACCGTAATTTTTTCCATTTTTGGAGTATGTTTTCCAACATCATCTCTAGATTTATCTAATGCTTTATTCATTTCACCTAAAATATGAATTCTTCCGTCTTTTGCTTGATTTAATGCCTGCTCCATAATTTCAAATGTAATTCCAGTGATTTTAATGTCCATTTGTAAAGATGTTATGCCATCTTTAGTACCTGCAACTTTAAAATCCATATCACCTAAGTGATCTTCATCACCTAAAATATCTGAAAGCACTGAAAAATCATCACCCTCTTTAATCAAACCCATTGCAATTCCAGCAACTGGCTCTTTTATTGGTACACCTGCATCCATAAGAGCTAACGAAGTTCCACAAACAGTGGCCATTGATGACGAGCCATTAGACTCGGTTATCTCTGAAACAATTCTAAAAGTATAGGGAAAGTTTTCTTTTGATGGTAACGAAGAGTTAATTGCTCTCCACGCTAATTTACCATGACCGATTTCTCTTCTTCCTGTTCCAATTCTACCAGTTTCACCAACTGAGAATGGAGGAAAGTTATAGTGCAACATAAATCTCTCTTTTTGCAAACCATCTAAACTTTCAATTCTTTGCTCATCATCTGAAGTTCCAAGTGTAGTGGTTACAATGGCTTGTGTTTCGCCTCTTGTAAACAAAGCTGAACCATGAACTCTAGGCAATATTCCAACTTCACACATAATTGGTCTTACATCTGCTAGACCTCTTCCATCAATACGATTTTTATTTTTAAGAATATCAGTTCTTACAATAGATTTTTCTAAGTTTTTAAGTTGAGAATTTACATCTAAATCACTGTATGCTTCATTTTCTTCATATAACTTTTTAGCTTTTTCTGTAATTTCAGAAATTTGATTTGATCTATCTTGCTTATCTCTCGTAGAGAAAGCTTTTTTCAAATCTTCAGTAAATTCCTCTTCTAATTTGTTTTTTATCTCAGAAAGATCTTTTTTCTCGACTGTCCACTCTGGTTTTCTACATTCTTTCGCAAGATCTTCGATCATTTCTATTATTGGAACGAAACCTTCGTGTCCAAATTTAACAGCATTCAACATTTCTTCCTCTGTTAAACCATTTGCTTCAGACTCAACCATTAAAACAGCATCTTTAGTCCCTGCTACTACCAAATCTAGTTTGGATTTCGCTAATTCAGTCTTTGATGGATTGAGTACATATTTTCCTTCAATAAAGCCAACTCTAGAAGCACCCACAGGACCCATAAAAGGCATTCCTGATATTGCTAAAGCTGCTGAAGATGCAATGATAGATAAAATATCTGCTTCATTCTCTTTATCATAAGATATTACTGTTGGTAAAAGTTGCACTTCGTTTTTAAATTCATCTGGAAACAATGGTCGTATGGGTCTATCAATTAATCTTGAAATTAAAGTTTCACTTTCTGTAGGTCTAGCTTCTCTTTTAAAATATCCGCCTGGTATCTTTCCAGCTGCATAATATTTTTCCTGGTAATTGACTGACAATGGGAAATAATCCATATCTGGATTTGCTTTCTTTGCACCAACAACTGTTGCTAAAACAACTGTCTCTCCATATTGAGCTATAATTGCTCCATCTGCTTGTCTTGCTATCTTTCCAGTCTCTAAACTTAATTTTTTTCCACTCACTTCTATTTCTTTTTTTACTACTTTAAACATTTACTTCCTTAAATTTAATTTTGTTAAAACCGCTTTGTAAGACTCCATATTATTTTTCTTTAAATAGTCTAATAATTTTTTTCTTCTATTTACTGCTCTCAAAAGGCCTACAGAAGAATGTTTATCCTTTTTGAATTGTTTGATGTGTTTCGATAGACTCTCAATTTTTCCAGTTAATTGAGCAATCTGAACTTCAGAAGATCCAGTATCATTATCATGAATTTGAAGTTCCCTTACTTTTTCTCTCATTTTTTTCCTTATTTATTTGTTTGTTTAATTAAATTTTCTATTTTTTCTGCATAATCAAAAGAGTCGTCTTTTACAAAAAAAAGCTTTGGTAAAAATTTCATTATAATTTTTTTAGATAAAACTTTTCTAATCATAAATGACGATACTTTTAATTTTTCAATTATTTGTTCTGTATTTTTTCCCCCTAAAGGCATTACAAATATTTTTGCAGTTTTTAGATCTGGTGACATTCTTACCTCAGTAACTGTAATTTCTCTAGTTGATAAGTTTGGAACTTTAGCTTCATCTCTTATAAAAAGTGTGCCTAATGCTTGCTTTATCATTTCCCCAACTCTTAATTGTCTTTGAGTAATTGGTCTTCCCAAATGTTTCATTTAAATTGTTCTCTCAGTTACTGTTGAATTATAAACTTCTATAATATCTTTTTTTTGATAATCGGCGAAATCTTTTAGAGTAATTCCACATTCTAAACCTGCAGAAACCTGTTTGGTTTGGTCTTTTTCTCTAAAAATTGAACCAATTTTTCCATTAAATATTATAGCCCCATCTCTAATTACTCTAGCACTAGAATTCTGGGTTATCTCTCCCTCAACTACTTTTGACCCCGCAACTTTACCTACTTTTGAAACCTTGAAAATTTCAAGTATTTCAGCAGTTCCAATAATTTTTTCTTCAACATCAGGCAATAAAAGTCCGCTCATCTTTCCTTTAATAAAATCTAATACCTCATAAATTATATTGAAAGATGAGATAGAAATTTTTTCTTGTTCAGCTCTTTTCTTTGCTTCTTTGCTTGGTTTAACGTTAAATGCAATTAAGACAGCTTTCGAAGCTTTTGCCAAGGTTACATCGGTTTCAGTTACCATGCCAATATCTGAGAGAAGTATTTTTGGTTTTACTTCATCATGTTTAATTTGATCTATTGCATTTTTAATCGCCTCGGAAGAACCATGAACATCAGATTTTATTATTATATTTATTTCTTCTGATACTGAATTCTGAAAAGCTGAATCTTGAGTAACAAAAGTAAGTGGTATTTTGTCATCCTTAGACTCTTCTACTCTTGCTTCACATAAAGATTTAGCTTCTTTTTCATTGGGTAGCACTATGAAATCATCACCAGATTTAGCTGCACCATTTATACCAATTATCTCAATTGGGGTAGCTGGTTCAGCTACATCAATATTTTTACCTTTATCATTTATTATAGCTCTTACTTTTCCCCATTTTAAACCACTTACAAAATAATCTCCAGTTTTAAGAGTTCCTGCAGATATAACTATATTTGCAACTGGGCCTCTTCCAATGTCTATTTTTGACTCTAAAACTATACCTTTAGCATTTGTTTCAAAATCTGTTTTTAAATCTAATAACTCAGCTTGTAATAAAACAGATTCTACTAATTTATCTAAGTTTTTTTTAGTTTTTGTTGAAATTTCAACCATTAAAGTGTCACCTGATAAATCCTCAGCAATTAATTCATATTCTAGGAGTTGATTTTTTATTTTTTGTGGATCGGCCTCAGGTAAATCACATTTATTTATAGCAACAACAATTGGAACTTTAGCAGCTTTGGCGTGTTTTATTGACTCAATAGTTTGTGGCTTAACACCATCATCTGCCGCAACTACTAATATTACTATATCTGTAAGTCTCGAACCTCTAGCTCTCATCTCTGTAAAAGCTGCGTGACCAGGAGTATCAATAAAAGTAATTTTATTATTATTATGACTAATTTGATAAGCACCAATATGTTGTGTAATACCTCCATACTCTCCCGAAACTACATTTGCTTCTCTCAAAACATCTAAAACAGAAGTTTTACCATGATCAACATGTCCCATAACAGTAACAATTGGAGCTCTATTTTTTAAATTTTCTGATTTAACTTCTTTTATTTTTTCAATTATATCCTCAACCTTTTTCTCACGTATGGGATTATGGCCAAATTCTTTAACTAAATATTCTGCTGTATCAGCGTCGATTGTATTGTTGATCGTTACAGTTACACCCATACTTAATAAGTGTTTAATAATACTACTAGATTGTTCTGCCATTCTGTTTGCTAACTCTTTGATTGTTATTACTTCAGGAAGATTTACCTCTCTTTTTATCTGTTGAAAGTTTTCTTTATTTTCTGTTTGATTTAAGTTTCTATTTTCTTTTTGTTTAGCTCTCTTTAAAGATGCCAAACTTCTTGATTTCATTTCAGAATGATCATCACTCAAAGCTCTTGAAATAGTTAATTTTAACTCTCTTCTTTTTCCAGAAGTTTTATTAGATTTATTTTCTTTTTGTATAGACTCTCCTTTTAATCTTCTTGTGGCTCTTTGCTCTGCCAATTTCCTTTTTTCAAAATCAGAGCTTGGTTGTGTGGGTGTCCGGGTTAAATTATTTGGTTTTGAAAAATTACTAATAATTGTTTTAGAGTTATTATTATTTTGTCTTGAAAATTGTGATTTTCCTGTAAACTTTGAACTCTTTTTCTCAATTACAACAGTATTTCTAGATTTAGATTTTGCTAGTTCTATACTATTAAGAGTTTTTTTGGAACTTCCTGATATTGATAACTTTAATTTTTTTTTCTCCATTTTCCATTTCTCAATCTTTATAAACTTTATCACGCGCTGACATAATTAAATTATCAGATTCTTGCTTTGAAAGGGCGAAGTCCTCTAAGTATCCTTTTATTTTTACTCTTTCACCTTTTACCATGTCATACGTTCCTGTTAGTTCATCTGAGGCTAAATCTGCTAAGTCAGTTAAAGTTAATATTTTTTGTTCTCCCAGTGTGACTAACATTCCAGGCGTTAATCCTTCGTGAGTAATTAGATCATTTTCTAATCCAAGATCTTTTATTCTTTTTGAAATCTCCTCCTGGTCTTTCTCGTAAAATTCTTTTGCTCTATTAATAAGTTCTTTAGCTGTTTCATCCTCAATCCCCTCAATCTTAACTAGCGCGTCTGGTGAGCTGTCTTTTATATCATCAATCGAGGAAAATCCTTCAGCAACCAAAAGTTGTCCTAAAGTTTCGTCTAATTCTAAATTTTTTACAATATTGTCCGTTTTCTCCTTAAATTCTAACTGTCTTCTTTCTGAGTCCTCTTGCTCGGTCATTATATTTATTTCATAATTTAATAGTTTGGTTGCTAGCCTTACATTCTGACCCCTACGGCCGATTGCCTTACTTAAGTTTTCCTCTGTTAAAATTACATCAAGTTTTTTTGCATCATTATCAACATTTACTCTTTGCACTTCAGCCGGTGATAAAGCATTTGATACGACTATAGCAGGATCTTCAGACCAATTCACAATATCTATTTTTTCTCCCTGAAGCTCGTTTACAACAGCTTGAACTCTACTGCCTCTCATACCAACACAAGCTCCGACGGGATCTAAAGAAGTGTCTATCGCTTTAACACAGATTTTTGCTCTACTACCAGGATCTCTTGATGAAGATTTTATTTCAATCAAGCCATCATAAATTTCAGGCACTTCTTGTACAAATAGTTTGTCCATGAATTTTGCGTGAGCTCTAGATAAAAAAATTTGTTGACCTCTTGGTTCTCTTCTAACATCTAAACAATATGCTTTAACTCTATCACCTGCCTTAATATTTTCTCTTGGTATCATTTCATTTTTTTGAATTATTGCTTCTGTTCTACCTAAATCCACAATTACGTTTCCAAATTCTAATCTTTTTACAATACCACTTAAAATTGTATCTTTTTTATCAATAAAATCGTTATATTGTCTCTCTCTTTCTGCTTCTCTAACATTAAAACTTATAACTTGTTTTGCAGTTTGTGCTGCGATCCTTCCAAAATCAAACGATGGTAATGGCTGGAGAATTTCATCTCCATTTTTTTTATCTCTATTTAATTCATTTAATTTTATTGCATCTTGTAAAGTAATTTCAATGTTTGAATTTTCTGGTTTATCAACAATTAATAACTTTCTAAATATTCCTATATCTCCATTTTCTCTATTTATTTGTACTTTAATTTCATTATCTGATCCAAATTTTGATTTAGCTGCTTTAGCTATTCCAGTCTCCATAGAATGTATTATTAGTTCAATATCTATAGATTTCTCTAAAGCTACAGCTTCTGCGATCCTTAATAACTCTAATTTATCGGCTCTTCTATTTAACATATTTATAGTACCAAAAAAAAATGGGCCTTAGCCCATTTTGAAATTTCAACAATGTGCTAGGAATATAGTTATTTTTGATAGGTTTACAACAATATTTACTTGCTAAAAACTCCAGATTTGTCAGTTTTTTCCCATGAAAATGATCCATCAACCTCAGGAATTCTGCCAAAGTGACCGTAAGCAGCAGTTTTTTCATATATAGGTTTATTTAAACCAAGCATTTCTCTAATTCCTCTTGGACTTAAATCAAAATTTTCTTTTATCAGTTTTTCTACGTATAGATTTTTCTCCTCATCATTATCAAACAAGTCTACATAAATTGATAGCGGTTTAGATACTCCTATTGCATATGCTAGTTGTATTAAACATTTATCAGCAATTTTTGAAGCTACAACGTTTTTAGCTAAATATCTTGATGCGTATGCAGCCGATCTATCTACTTTTGTTGGGTCTTTTCCTGAAAATGCACCTCCTCCATGTGGTGCGGCTCCGCCATATGTATCAACAATAATTTTTCTACCTGTTAAACCACTGTCTCCATCTGGACCACCAATTACGAAGTTTCCAGTTGGATTAATATAAATCTCTTTTTCATCAAGACTACCTAACAAGTTTTTTGGTATAGATCTCTCTATATATGGTATACAAAGTTCTTTGACTTGAGCCAAGTTAACGTCTTTTGAATGTTGTGTAGAAATGACTACAGATGTGACAGCAGAAGGCATACCATCTCTATATTCAATAGTTATTTGACTTTTTGAATCAGGCTCTATTCCATTTAATTTCCCAGACTTTCTATCCTCTGCCATCAATCTTAAAATTTTGTGTGAATAATGAATTGGTGCTGGCATCAAAACATCTGTTTCATTACAAGCATACCCAAACATTATACCCTGATCACCGGCACCTTCATCTTTGTTACCTGCAGAGTCTACTCCCATTGCAATATCAGCTGATTGTGAATGTAAGTGAGTTTCAATTTTAGTTTGTTCTCTCCAAGAGAAGCCATCCTGATCATAACCAATATCTTTTATACAATTTCTAACTTTTGAAATTAATTCTTCCTCTTTTAGCTCAGGTCCTCTAACTTCCCCTGCTAAAACAACTTTATTAGTTGTTGTTAATGTTTCACAGGCAACTCTTGCTTGTGGTTCGGATGACAAAAAACTATCCACAACCATATCTGAAATTCTGTCACAAACTTTATCTGGGTGTCCTTCCGACACTGATTCACTTGTAAATAAAAAATTTTTTTTCATTAATTCCCCCGTATTTTAAAAAAAAAAATTAAACTAATATAAATAAACAGAAAATAAAAGAAGATCTTATTATCATGTGAACTAAAAAACGTTTTATTAGTAACTTTAAATGTTTTGATTGAAATAAATCCCTTATCAGTTGTTAAATTATTAGCAATAACCTGTCCCTTAGGGTTTATAAAAGCTGAAATACCATTGTTTGAAGAACGTATTATGGACTTACCTTCCTCTATAGATCTAAAAATTGCGTGGGAATAGTGCTGATAAGGCCCTATTGAATTACCAAACCACCCATCCTCAGATATATTTAAGATAAAGTCATATTTTTCTTTGGTCTTATTTATTTTGCCAGAATAAATAATTTCATAACAAATTAGTGGAACAAAATTTAAATTATTTACTTTAATTGGATCTCGGCGATTACCAGCAGAAAAAGACAGATAACCTTGTGTAATTTTTTTAAATCCTAAATTACCTAATATTTTTTCAAATGGTAAAAACTCTCCAAATGGTACTAATTTATTTTTGTAATATTTTTCCAAAATATTGAGCTCATTGTCTAATACTAAAAGAGAATTATAAACTTTTTGTTTTTCATACATACTCATACCTAAAATAATTGTATGATTTTTTGAAAAATTATTTGAAAACAGAGTTTTAAATTTTTTGAGGTCATTAAAGTTAATACTTGATAAAATACCCTCAGGATAAATAAATATTGTTTTGTTCAATAAATTTGGTCTAGCAATATTTATTAATTCGGAGATAAATTCACTTGGATTTTCATTTTGAAAATATCTATTAATATTTATTTTTGGTGAAATTACCTTAATGGTAAATCCCAGATCTTGTTTTTCTGATAAGTTATGTTTTCTTAAATTTTGATGTCCCCAAAAATAATTTGTTAAACACAAAAATATAGAAAAAATTAAAACACTTATTTTTATTTTTTTTTTGATGTCAAAAAATAAAGTAGTTGGTAATAAAAATAATAATATAATTATTGAATTAAATGCATAAGTTCCAGTAATAGAAAGTAACTGGATAAATTCTAAATAATTAACAAAACTAAATGCAATTAAGTTCCAGGGAAAACCTCCTAATATAAAACTTCTTATATACTCAAATATCGAAAAAGAAGTACCTAGTATTAAAATTGATAGAAGATTTTTCTTTGGATTTAAAAATGCAAAAAGTAATGTCGAAAAGCCGTAAAATAATCCTAAAAATAAAGGAATTAAAATTAAAGCAAATGGTATTAGAGGTTTAAAAATATCATCAAATGTAAGCGAATGTGTTATCCAATATAAATTGGAAATAAAGTATCCAAAACCAAATATCCAACCAATTTTAAAAGAAACAAATTTTTCTTTTGAATTAAATAATAAAATCCACAGTAGAATTGAATATGAAAAAAAATTTATATAAAATAAGTTATAAGGTGGAAGACTATAAGAGGAAATTAAACCAAGTGAAAAAACGATTAGATATAATATAATTTTGTTCTTATATACTAATGTCAATTTTTTTTATTAAAATATTTTAATATTAATTTTTCTTTTTTAAGCATTTTCTTATAGTCATTTAATTTCTTATGATCGTAACCAATTAGATGTAAATACCCATGTATCCAAATTTTGTCAAACTCTATAAAGAAATTTGTATCTTTTGATCTCTCTTTGATAATTTCATAACTAATAGCTATATCACCAACATATATTTTTTTTTTATCTTTTATGTTAGTTGGAAAAGATAAAACATCTGTAGTTTTATTTTTTTTTCTAAATTTAAAGTTTAAATATTTCATTTCTTTATTATTGGTTAAGAGTATTGAGAATTCATGTTTTTTTGATTTAAATGAGGGCGTATTGGATAATATTTTGAGTCTATTTTTTAAATAATCATTTGGCCTTTTTATAATTCTTTTCCAATCTAAATGGCTAGATATTACATTGGCCTTTATCATTCGCTAGAGCTGTGATCAGAATATGCCTTAACAATTTTTGATACGAGTGGATGTCTAACCACGTCTTTATGATCAAAATCAACTACTGATATTTCTTTCAAATGTCCAAGCAATTTTTTTGATCTATGTAGTCCCGAAACAGATTTATTTGGCAGATCAATTTGTGAAGGATCTCCATTGATCACTATCTTTGAATTTTCTCCTATTCTAGTTAAAAACATTTTTATTTGCGTATCAGTTGCGTTTTGTGCTTCATCAAGAATTGCAAATGAGTTTTTTAAAGTTCTACCTCTCATGAATGCTAGTGGAGCTATTTCAATATCACCAACTTCAATTTTTTTTTGTATTTTTTCAAAATCTAATAGATCATACAAAGAATCATATAATGGTCTTAAATATGGGTCAACTTTCTCTCTCATATCACCAGGTAAAAATCCAAGTCTTTCTCCAGCTTCAACAGCAGGTCTTGATAAAATAATTCTTTCTATTTTTTTGTCCAATAACATTGTTAGTGCTATGGCAACTGCTAAAAAAGTTTTACCAGTTCCAGCTGGGCCAGCTGAAATAATTATATCAGATTCTCTTAAAGCTCTCACATAATCCTTCTGCCTTTCAGACCTTGGTATTACAGATTTTTTTGGAGTTTTGATTATATATTCTACTTTTTTTTCAGTATTATTTTTTTCGTCAATCATAAATTCGTTTATGGAAGAAATTATATCTTTTTTTTCAATTGTTCCATTATTTAAAAACTGTTCAGTCAAAAATTGTATAGCATTTTTGATCAAATTATTTTTTTCTGGATCACTTTTTACTAAGATAGAATTCCCTCTAGAATATAAGCTAGTGTTTGTAATTTTCTCTAATTCCTTTAAATTATTATTAAACTCACCTGCTACACCAAGTAACAAATCATTATTTTGAAATATTATACTTAAAGTATTATTTTCAGAATATACATATTTTAATTCTGAAATAATATTTTTTTTTATTAAGTTACTCAATTTAAGCAGCTTCCATTTTTTTATCTAATAGACCAAATAAAGTATTCTGATTACTACTTTGAACTTTAACTTTTACAACTTTGCCAATAAGATTTTCATTTCCATCAAAAATTACAGGTGAAATATATTTATTTCTTCCAAATAATTTATTTTGTTTTTTCATTTTATTTTCAACAAGTACATTAATTGTATTATTTTCCAATGATTTATTAATTTGTATTTGATTATTAAATAATTCCTCTTGAATTAATGTCAGTCTCTCTTTGGCAATATTTTTTTCAATCATTTCTAATTTTGCAGCTTTTGTTCCAGGTCTAGGACTAAAAATAAAAGAAAAAGAATTAATAAATTTTATTTTTTTTATCAGTTCGAATGTGTCTTCAAAATCCTTTTGAGTTTCTCCAGGATAACCAATAATGAAATCGCTAGAAAATTCTATCTCTGCATTGATTTTCTTTAATCTTTCATAAACTTTTAAATAATCATCAACAGTATGTTTTCTGTTCATTAACTCTAACATCTTATTTGAACCACTTTGAATGGGTAAATGAACAAATGGCATTAATTTATTACTATAAGAATAACAATCAATTAAATCATCTGTCATATCTCTTGGATGCGAAGTCGTATATCTAATTCTTTCTAATTCTGAAAATTGGTCTAAATGTTTTATCAGATTAGATATTCTAAACTCTTTAAAGTTTTCTTTGTATGAGTAAGCATTAACATTTTGACCAAGGAATGTAATTTCTTTTGCACCGTTTTCTATTAACTGTTCTGCTTCTGCTATGATTTTATAAAATGGTCTAGAATACTCAGGTCCTCTTGTATATGGCACTACACAAAAATGACAAAACTTATCACATCCCTCTTGAATAGTTAAAAAAGCAGATATTTTATTATCATTATTTTTTATTTGATCAAAATATCCAAACTTTGAAATAGTATCAAATTCTGTTTCCTCTTGTTTTAAATTTGTAATATGATTTTTTAACAATTCATTAACTTTGTGATAAGATTGAGGACCTAATATAATATCTATATATGGCTCCCTCTTCACCATTTCTTCATTTTCAGCCTGTGCAACACAACCTGCAATTACCATTATTGGTTTTTTTTTATCTCTATATAGTTTTTTAACTCTACCAATTTCATGGTAAACTTTTTCTTTCGCTTTATCACGAATGTGACACGTGTTTAAAATATAACAATCTGCATTAGATTGATTTGAAGTCTTTGTAAAACCCAACTTACTAACAGAATCATAGATTCTATTTGAATCATACTCATTCATTTGGCAACCAAAAGTTTTTATGAAGATTTTTCTATTCAGCATATTTTAGCTTTTAAAAAAATTCTTAATTTCCTATCATTTATTTTTTTTTAATTCCATAAAGCTCTAATTTATGATCTACTAAGTTATATCCATACTTTTCTGCAACTTTTTTTTGTAGTTTTTCTATTTCTTCATCAACAAACTCAATAATTTCTCCTGATTTAATATCAATAAGATGATCGTGATGACTTTCAACTAATGTTTCATATCTTGCTTTTCCACCTTTAAAATCGTGCTTAGTCAATATGCCAGATTCCTCAAAAAGCTTAACTGTTCTATAAACTGTAGCAATACTTATCTTTGAATCTAATTTAGAAACTCTTTGATATAATTCATCAACATCAGGATGATCAGACTCACCATAAACTTCTTTTGACTCGGATAAAACTTTAGCAATTATTTTTCTTTGATCAGTAAGTTTGACACCTTTCTTCAGGCAAATTTGTTCTATAGTTTCAGTCATAGTTTATTCTAACTTGAATATACAGGTTTTATCAAACTTTTATTTTTATCTAATTTTATTAAATTTTTATAATTTTTATTAATTAAATCATGCGATTTAAATCCAATTAAAAACGCACTATTTGCTAAACAAATAGCTTTGGCTACAGACAAGGAAATTCTGAGACTGGTAAATTTACCAGGTCCTAAATTGACAAATATTCTATGAATATCACTTATTTTAATTTTTTTTATATTCAAAAATTTCAAAAGTAGTTTCATAAAATTATCAAAGTTTTCTCTACTGTTTATATGTTTGCTAGTATATGATTGTTTATCAGCGATGATCACAAAAACAATTTCTTCATTAGCCGCATCAATTATTAAATTTATCATTATTTTCTTATTTTTTTTAAATGCTAACGCAGATCCTGTAAACAAAAAATATGAACCTAAAGAAAAGGGAATTTTAGCATTGATGTATCATAGATTTGAAGAAAATAAATATCCTTCTACCAATATAAAAATTGACGTATTTCAAGAACATTTAAATATTATCAGAGAAAATAATTTCTCTTTTTTAAATCCGAAAAATTTTGAATTAGAGTTTAATAAAGTAAGTGAAGAAAAAAAAATTTTACTTACTATTGATGATGCATTCTCTTCTTTTTATTTAAATGCATGGCCAATTCTGAAAAAAGACAAGATCCCTTTCATTTTATTTGTTTCAACAAAGGCTGTAGGTAATAAAGGTTATATGAGTTGGGATGAAATTATTGAGATATCAAATGAAGATTTTGTATTTATAGGAAATCACTCACATTCACATGAATACTTAGTAAAATATAATTTTGAAAAATTTGAGAAAGATATTCTTAAATCAGTAAAAATATTTGAGAAAAATCTTGGCTATAATTCTAAGTTTTTTTCATACCCATTCGGCGAGTATAGTTTAGAACAAAAAAAATATATTACTGAAAAATTTGACTATGCTTTTGGTCAACATTCAGGAGTTATAGATTTAAATAAAGATAAATATGAGTTACCTAGATTTCCAATAAATGAGAAATATGGAGACCTTGAAAGATTTAAATTTTTAATTAATCTTTTGCCAATTCAATATAAAGTCATAACTCCGGAAGAAAAATTTTTGGAAGATACTAACAATCCACCTAAACTAGTAATAGAATTTTTTAATGATCAACCTAAAATTAATAAAATAAATTGCTTTTCAAATGAAGGTGGTGATTGGAAAAACTCTAAACTAAATTATAAAAAAAATAAAATTGAAGTTATATTTACTGAAAAATTTTTACCAAGAAGAGGGAGAATTAATTGTTCAATGCAAGATAAAGATGGATGGAGATGGTTTGGAACTCAATTTACTCTAAATTAGATTCTTCATTTTTAAACTTGTTGGTAAAATATCTACATCATCAAAATCAGTTAAAGAATTCTGATTAATAATTTTTTTAAGAACTTCTGTATATTCTTTACCTGTTTCAGCATATTTTTCTAAAAAATTAACTAGTTTTAAACTGTCTAACTTTTCATCATTATCTCTTTGAATTGCTCGTTCTATCCTAAATTCCAAATAGCTAGGATGTGTATTTAAGTTTCTTTGATAAGCTCTTACAGAAGCTTTCAAAATTTTAAACTTTGCGACTTTGTGTTTTTTATCTTTTTCAACTTCTAAAGGCTTAATACCTTCGCCGGACCAAGTCCACTGCCCAAATAATGCATTACCTTCTTGAGCAAATCTCGAACTTCCCCAACCAGTTTCTTTTGCAGCTTGAGCTATTGCTAATGAAACTGGAATTTCATCCATTCTTATTTTAAGTTTAGCTAAATCTTTATTTTCAATACCATACTGTTTAAATTTCAGTTCAACCCAAGCTTTATCACGTGATGAGGTGTTATTTTTATTTAAAATTTCAAAAAGTTTTTTTCGATCAAATCTTATTTTAAGATTTTCTTCAATAATCAATGGTAGCACAATTTTAATAAATAGTTTTTTTCTTTTTTTGGGACTTTCGATATTTTTTAGTTCTTTAGGGAGCTTTGTTAATTGATTGCCTACATTGACTAATTTAGTTTTTTTTACAGTATCGAGATCATATCCATTATCTCTAAATAGTTCTTCAATTGTTGAGGCGCTCAATCTTTGAGGATCATTATCCTCTTCATCTTTACCAAAAACATCAATGTCTTCGAAAATATTCCATGAAAATCTATCTTTTATGATATCTTTTTTTATTTTATTTTTTTTATTCTGCTTACCTAATATTTCGTCAAAACTTTGTTTTGAGGAATTAAGAACAACTTCATTTGATTTAAAATTATTTTTAATAAAACTAACTAAATTTGGTAAAATTGAGAATACTAAAATTATAGCTAAACTTGTTAATAAAGTTTTAAAAAAACTTAGACTACTATTATCTTGTTCTTTTCTAAAACCTTTTTTTTTCATAACTTTTCTTAATTCTTATAATTGATAGAAGTGATCTTATACAGCTAAAACTTCTTTAACTTCTGGGATATAATGACAAAGTAGGTTTTGGACGCCTTGTTTTAAAGTTAAAGTTGAAGAGGGGCATCCAGAACAACTACCTTTTAACATAACTGTAACTTTTCCATCTTTAAATTCTTTAAATGTTATGTCTCCACCATCTCTCGCTACAGCTGGCCTAATTTTAGTTTCTAATATTTTAATAATTTTATTTTCAATTTCACCATAATCATTACTACCGGTTAATTCTGTCTTTTTATTTATAATAAACTCATTACCTTCATCATAGAATTCATTTAAATGTGAAATTACAATATGCTTTATATTTTCCCATTTTTCATCTTGAATTTTATTAATTGATAGAAAATCTTCACTCAAAAATATTCCTGTAACACCATTAATTGATAAAATATTTTTTAATAAAGGGATTTCTGTTTCGTTCACATTTAGAAATTCATAAGGCCCATCGTTTGACACCCTTTTACCTGGAAGGAATTTAAGAGAATTTGGGTTTGGAGTTTCCTGAGTTTGAATAAACATACATCTTATATAGCCATAAATTCTTAAATTTAAAGAATTTAAAATCCTATTATTTTCTTCATTTCTTTTATTTTTTTTCCTGCAATTTCTTCAGCCTTATTTGCTCCTTCTGCAAGAACTTTATCTAAATAATTTTGATCATTGATCAATTTTTTTATCTCATCAGAAATTGGGGAAATTTTACTTGATAAAACTTCAGCTAATTGACTTTTTAGATCTGAAAAATTTTTTCCCCCAAATTCTTGTAAAGTTTTATCTAAAGTTTGATCTGAAATACTTGAATAAATTCCTAAAAGATTTTTAGCTTCTGATCTATCTTTTAATTTTTGGTATTCATTAGGAATTGGTAAAGAGTCAGTTTTTGCTTTTTTTATTTTATTGATAATTTCATCTTTATTATCGGTTAAATTAATTCTACTAAGATCTGATGGATCTGATTTACTCATTTTTTTTAAACCGTCTTTTAAACTCATTATTCTTGAAAAATCTTTTTTTATTAGTGGTTCTGGAACCCTTAAAAAATCTACACAGTCAAAATCTTTATTAAATTTGTGAGCTATGTCTCTTGTTAATTCTAAATGTTGTTTCTGATCTTCTCCAACAGGTACATGTGTAGCATCATAAAGTAATATATCACTAGCCATTAATATAGGATAAATATACAAACCAACTGAAGCCCTTTCCTTATCCTTTCCAGCTTTCTCTTTAAATTGTGTCATTCTATTAAGCCAACCCATTGGAGACATGCAACTCAAAATCCATGAGCCCTCTGCATGTGCATGAACTTTTGATTGATTAAAAATAATACTTTTACTTGGATCAATACCGCTTGCTATGAATGTTGCAGTTGTTTCACGAATATTATTCTTTAATTGATCTTTATCTTGCTTAACAGTTATTGCATGTAAATCTACAACACAAAAAATACATTCATTTTGATTATCATTATTTAAATCTACAAAATTTTTAATAGCTCCAAGGTAGTTTCCTAAATGAAGATTGCCAGTAGGCTGAACACCAGAGAATATTTTTTTGGACATTTTTTAATACTTTAAATTAATATCTGAAATTTTAAAGGCTTTTATAATAATTGAAATTCCAATGTATGAAACAAAAGTTGATAAAACAATCAAAAGAATAAAAATAAATTTATAATTATTTACGTAGACTAATGAGCTTTCTAAAAGATTTATTAAAAAATAAAATATGAAAATTGCAATTATATTTGAGAAAATAATTTTTGATATTCGATTAATAAAATTTGAACTAAATTTAAAGTAATTTTTATTAATTACGAAAATTAATAAGATAATTCCATTAAACCATGAGGAGATTGTAGTTGCGATTGGTATTATAATAAATCCAACCTTTGAAAAAAACATCAAACTAATTATGATATTTAAAATTACAGAAATCAAAGAATATTTAAATGGTGTTTTAGTATCATTTCTTGCAAACAAAAAGGTTGAAAATATTTTGATCAAAGAAAATGCTGGAAGCCCAAAAGAAAAATAAAATAAAGCTTTTGCAGAATTACTAACACTTACCTTATCGAAAGAACCATATCCAAATAAAGCAGATGTTATTTGCTCTGAACCAACGATGAGAGCAAGTGATGCCGGTAAACTTAAAAATAAACTCAATTCTAAAGCTTTATTTTGTAATTCTCTCGTTTTTAACGAGTTATTCCTTTTAATATGTCGACTTAAGTTTGGAAGTATCACAGTACCTATGGCAATACCAGCTATTGCTAGATTTATCTGATAAATTCTATCTGCATAATATAAATATGAAACAGCACTTGCTTGAAATGAGGCAATGATTGTTCCAACTAAGATATTTATTTGAGTTACACCTGATGAAAATATGCTTGGTAAAAGTTTACTAAAAAAGTTTTTAACTTTATCGTTAATTTTAAAATGAAAATTTATTTTTATTACAAAATATTTTTTTACAAATATTAATAAAAAAATAAATTGTAGGAGCCCTGCAATAGTAACAGTGTAAGATAAGTAATAAACCAAATTATCATTTAAATTTTCAGCATATAGTAAACAAAATATTAACAATATATTCAGAATTATTGGTGCTGCAGCTGCGGCAGCAAATTTATTATGTGAGTTTAAAATTGCTGAAAAAAAAGATGCAAGACTAATAAAAAATAAAAAAGGAAATGTAATTCTAGTTAGGTCAATTGCAATATTTAATTTTTCTGGGTTATTTGAAAATCCTGGTGCAATTATTTTAATAAAAGCTGGCATAAATATTTCAATTATTAAGATCGTAAAGAACAGGCCTAATAACAATAAATTAAAAATTGTACTTGCAAAAGAGCTTGCATTTTTTTTTGTTTTAAGAAGTTCTGAGGAATAAGAGGGAACAAATGCAGCATTAAAAGTTCCCTCTGAAAATAATCTTCTAAAAGTATTTGGAATTCTAAAGGCTACAAAAAAAGCATCCGCTAAAGGTCCCGAACCAAGGTATATTGCTATTAAAAAATCTCTTATGTAACCAAGAACCCTACTTAATAAAACAAATAGACTAAATGTGCTTGTTGACTTAATGAGGTTCATAAATCATATTAGTCTTAAATTTACCTTAATAGTATATTTAATTTACCTAATGAAAAAAAACAAAATTGAACATTATTCAGATAAAGAGGCTCTTGAATTTCATAATTTAAATAAATCTGGCAAGATTGAGATAAATTCATCAAAACCAATGACATCAAAAAGAGACTTGGCTTTAGCTTACTCTCCAGGTGTAGCAGCTCCAGTTAAAGAAATTTTCAATAATCCAGAGCGAGCATATGATTATACTACTAAAGGAAATTTGGTTGCAGTGATAAGTAATGGATCTGCAATCTTAGGATTGGGTAACTTAGGAGCAATTGCATCAAAACCTGTAATGGAAGGTAAAGCGGTATTATTTAAAAGATTTGCAGATATAGATGCTATTGATTTAGAAATTGACAGTAAAGATCCTGAAGAAATAGTTAATAGTATAAAAAATTTTGCTGTAAGTTTTGGAGGTATCAATCTTGAGGATATTGCTGCCCCAGAGTGTTTTATTATTGAGGAAAATTTAAAAAAAATACTTGATATACCAGTATTTCACGATGACCAACATGGAACAGCAATTATAACATCAGCGGCACTCATTAATTCAATACATATTACTAAAAAAATAATTTCTAAAATAAAAGTTGTTGTAAATGGTGCTGGAGCATCTGCTATGGCTTGCTCAGATCTGTTTATAAAATTAGGAGTAAAAAAACAAAATTTAACAATGATTGATAGTAAAGGTGTAATTAGTTTAGACAGAAAAGGATTAAATAAGTGGAAACTAAAATATGCAAAAAAAACAAAAGATACAACTCTAAACGATGCATTAAAAAATGCAGATGTTTTTTTAGGACTATCATCAGCAGGCATCCTAAAAAAAGAAATGATTAAACAAATGGCAAAAAACCCAATTATATTTGCATGCGCGAACCCAGATCCAGAAATTTTACCAGAGGAAGCTTATAAGATTAGAAAAGATGCAATTATAGCAACTGGTAGATCAGACTATGCTAACCAAGTAAATAACTTAATAGGTTTTCCTTATATATTTAGAGGAGCGCTTGATGTAAGAGCAAAAACAATAAATGAAGAAATGAAAATTTCTGCAGCTAATGCGATTGCTAAATTAGCCAGAGAAAGAGTTCCCGATGAAGTAACTGCAGCAATGGGAGGAGATAGACCTAAATATGGTAAATATTACATTATTCCATCTACCTTTGACCCAAGATTAATAAGTGTAATCCCAGTAGCGGTGGCAAAAGCTGCAATAAAAAGTGGAGTTGCTAGAAAAAAAATCGAAAATTTTAACTTATACTCTGAACAATTAAAACAAAGATTGGATCCATCAGTGACTATTCTTCAAGGTATAAATTCTAAAGTTAAAAAAAATCAAAAAACTGTTGTATTTGCAGATGGTGAAGATGAAAATACACTTAAGGCTGCAATTGCATTTAAAAAAGGTGGTCTGGGAACTCCAATAATTGTTGCAAAAGAGAATGTTGTTAAACAAAGGCTAAAAGAAATTGGTTATGGAGAAAACCTAGATATTAAAATCATAAATTCTACTGATAAAAAATTGAGAGCAAAGTATGTAAAACTTCTTTTTAAAAAATTGCATAGAAACCAAGGTTTACTTGAGAGAGATTGTGACAGAATGATTAGAAATGACAGAGTTATTTGGTCATCATGTATGGTTGAGTGTGGTGATGCAGATGCAATGGTAACAGGTAATACTAGAAGATATTCTCAATCACTTGAAAAAATTAAAAAAGTAATCCCTCCTAGAAAAGGAGAAATCATGTTTGGATTAAATATGATGGTAAGCAAAGGTAAAACTGTTTTTATTGGTGATACGTCAGTTAATGAGTATCCTTCTTCTGAAGAATTAGCTGATATAGCAGTTTCATCTGCAAGAGTTGCTAGATTATTTGGATTTGATCCTAAGGTGGCATTTTTATCTCATTCAACATTTGGGCAACCAATAACTAGTAGAACAAAACACATAAGAGATGCTGTAGAAATATTAAAGGATAGAAAAGTGGATTTTAAATTTGATGGTGACATGCAGCCTGATGTTGCTCTTAATGATGAATACTCTGATTTGTATCCATTTTCGGAAATAGTAGGAAATGCAAATATTTTAATAATGCCAGGTCAACATAGCGCAGCAATTTCTAGTAAAATTATGAAATCATTAGGAGGTGCTAAAGTTATTGGTCCACTATTAATAGGCCTAGCTCAACCAATAGAAATTGCTCCATTAAGATCTTCTACTTCAGAGATATTAGATTTAGCATCTGTTGCAGCTTACTCTGCAGGTGTAATTAAATATGAAAAATAAAATATTTTTATTATTTTTTAACAACTCTCAAATCATCAACTAAAAAAATACTTGTCACTACATCCTCAACATCTAAAATTTGTTTAGCTTCTTTAATTACTTCATCTCTTTCAGTTTTATCTTGTGCTATCCCATAAACATAAATTTTTTTCTTATAAGTATCTATATTATAATTAACTGCTTTGATTTTTTTACTCCCAATTAAAGCTGCTCTCAGTTGAGAAGTGATTAACAGATCTTTTGCAGATCTTTTGAAATTAAATTCCTCTTTAATTTGTAAATCATTATTTACAGATCTAGCACCTTTTATTTCCCAAGCTAACTTTGTAATTTTTAGTTTATCCTCAACAGAATTTACTTTTCCAGTTAAAAATATTCTTCCATCAAGTACCTTGGTTTTGACAGAAATGATGTAACTTTTATCAGCAGATAATAATCTTGCTCTTAGATTTTGTTGCATTAATGAGTCATCAATTTGAGTACCTAAACTTCTTGGATCTAAAGCAATAGAAACTCCAGTTCCTAAAACACCAGTAGAGGAATAACCAACACAACTCATAAGAATTACGAAACCAAATAATATAATAATTTTTTTAATTGCCATTTTTTATTTCAAGACAATAGTTGTATATAAGTTTTTTAGAAATCTCTCTATCTTTTGAAACTTTTTTCACAATATCTTTAATAGACATTTTTTTAATTAATTTATTAATTTTTTTTTTATCTGATTCTTCAAGTTCTTTAAAACCTAATTTTTCTTTTTTTGTTTCAGAAATAACAACAGTTATCTCTCCTTTTCTTGAAAAATTTACATTTGATAATTCATTTACTGAGGTTCTGATATATTCCTCATGAAATTTTGTAATTTCCCTGCAAATTAATATGTCTCTTGTTGAAAAAAATTCTTTTATATCATCAATTCTTTTTTCAAGTTTATTAGGGGATATGAAAAATACAATTGAACCTTCAAGTGATGATAAATTATTGAATAATTTTTTAATTTGGTTTTGTTTTTCAGGTAGGAAACCACAAAAATAGAAATTATCAGAAAAACCACTTATTGAAATTGCAGCACTTAATGCAGATGCGCCTGGAATTGGGAATATTTCAATTCGATTTTTTTCACATTCTTTAATTAATATTCTTCCAGGATCTGAAATAGAAGGTGTTCCAGCATCTGAAACTAATGAAACTATTTTATTATTCTTAAGAATTTCAATAACTTTTACTAAATTTTTATTTTCATTGAACTTATGATTTGAAATAAGTTTTTTATTTATTTCAAACTTCTGAAGTATTTTTTTTGTAACTCTTGTATCTTCACACAAAATTAAATCAGACTGCTGAAGGATTTTAATAGCTCTAAATGAAATATCTCCCATATTTCCTATAGGAGTAGCAACACAATATAGCCCAGGTTTAAATTTATTGTTATTTAAATTCATATGGATTCTTTATTTAAATATATTATTAAAACTTAAATGAAAACTTTAATTAAATTAATAGTATTTTTTGTATTAACTATATACTTTTTTAATCAAAATATATTTGCATCTGAAAAAATTAAGATTGGATTAATTGTTCCATTAAGTGGTGAAAATTTAATCATTGGAGAAAAAATTATTAAATCAATGAGAATGGCTGTAAATAAAATAAATGATGAAAAAATTGAAATAATTCCAAAAGATACAAAATCAAATCCTATCGATGCACTCAAAGTGTCTAAAGAATTATACGAGGATGGGATAAGGGTAATAATTGGACCAGTTTTTAACGAAAGTACTAAATACCTAGATGACTTAAGTGATGTAACTTTTATTTCTTTTACAAATAAGTTGATCGATAATCCAAAAAATGTAATTAGTGCAGGAGTTAATGCTATATCGCAATTACAAACAATTAAAAAATTTAATAATAAAAATAATTTAACAAAAAGTATATTCTTAATT
Organism: Pelagibacteraceae bacterium AG-359-O02; assembly: GCA_003280485.1. Classification (GTDB taxonomy): domain Bacteria; phylum Pseudomonadota; class Alphaproteobacteria; order Pelagibacterales; family Pelagibacteraceae; genus Pelagibacter. The sequence continues at coordinate 16,997 of QCEU01000005.1, read as the reverse complement.
CCAAAATCACAGTTCAAAAAAGAAATAGAAGAAGCAATCAATAAAACAAAGATTAAACATAAAGAAGTATTTTATTATGATAGAGAACCAACTAAACTTACTAAACAAATTGAAAATCTAACAAGATATAAAAAAAGAAAAAATAATCTTAAATACGAAATTGAAAGACTAGAGGGTTTATCATTTAAAGATAAAGAAAAAAAAATACAAAACCTAAAAAAAAAGGATACACTGGGAAATATTAATTTTGACTCAGTTATAATAGCTGACTTTGATGAAAATTTAAAAAGTGTTGCTACATCTCTTCTATATACAGATGTCTCATCAAAAAGAATATCATATATAACGTTAAATCAATGGTTTGACAAAAGCCTTTTGAAAGAAAGTTCGCTACATCCAATATATTTTCCATCAATAAATAAAAATAATTATGAATTATTTATTAATGATTTCAAAAATAAATATGGTTTAGATGGAGATCAACTTTCATTTTTAAGTTACGACTTAGTAGGGTTAGTTTACTTTTTAATTTATGAAAATGATTTTCGAATATCAAATAAAATATTTTATAAAAAAAATAAGTTTAGAGGAAAAATAGGGATTTTTGAGATTAATAAAAATACTATTACACATCAACTAAACTTCTATAGTATTGAAAATAATAAATTTAAAAAAATCTTTTAATTTTTTTAAATGCATTGGAACGGTGATCTATTCTATATTTTATTTCAGGTTCCATTTCTCCAAAAGTTAATCTTTTACCTTTAGGAATAAAAATAGGATCATATCCAAAACCATTTTTTCCTCTCTTCAAATTAGATATTCTCCCCTCAATTTTACCAACCTTATTTATAAATTTACCATTTGGCCAAAAGATAGTAAGCACACATATAAATCTTGCACTCAATTTCTTTTTTTTCCAGTTTTTATCTTTTTTAGATATTTCTCTGTAAACTTTTTTAATAGCCAAATTAAAATTTCTTTTTCTTCCTGACCAATCTGCTGAATATACCCCAGGCGCTTTATTTAAGATATCAATCTCAATTCCTGAGTCATCTGACATACAAATTTTATTAGTTTTTTTTGAAAAATATTTTGCTTTTAAAAGAGAGTTTTGTTTGAATGTGGTTCCAGTTTCTTTTGGGCTAGGTATTTTAAAGTCCAAATTTGAATAAATTTTTAAACTTTTAGGTAATAGATCTGCTATTTCCTTCAGTTTTCCTTTATTATTTGAGCCAATGAATATTTCTTTAATTTTTTTTTTAGGCACCTAGAAATTATACTTTTTCTAACCATATAAACAATATGGATAAAGAAGAATTAAAAGAAAACGTGGAAAAAAATACTACTGATGAGGAATTAAATACCCAATCTAGAGAAAATGAAAATGCAGATCAAGCAAATGAGGAAAAAAATTTAGAGTCTGAAATAAAAAAAGTTGAAAAACTGACTCCTGAAGAAGAGTTAGAGATACTCAAAGATAAATTAGCAAGAACATTTGCAGAGATGGAAAATCAAAGACGTAGGTTTGAAAAAGAAAGAGACGACGCATACGAATATGGTGGATATTCTTTTGCTAAAGAAGCATTAAACTTATTAGATAATCTTGAGAGATCGAAAGTAGCATTAGAGAATGATGAAAAATTAAAGGATACTGATGCACTCAAAAAAATCGTAGATCATTTGGACATTATAAATGACGATATGCTTTCAATATTCAAAAAAAATAATATTGAGCCTATAAAGTCAATTAATGAAAAACTTGACCCAAATCTTCACCAAGCAATGATGGAAGTTGAAGATGATACAAAAGATCCAGGAACCATCGTACAAGAAATTCAAAAAGGCTTTATGATGAAAGACAGATTATTGAGACCTTCTTTAGTAGGTGTTTCAAAGAAAAAAGCTCAAGAGGTAGAAAAAGAAGAGCAAAAAGATGAAAAAAACTAATAAAAACAACAAAAATTTAAATTTTATAGACGGTTGTAGTCTTATAATTAGCACTTATATGTCGGAGAGGTATTAAATAATGAGCAAAGTAATAGGAATAGATTTAGGAACAACGAACTCATGTGTAGCTGTAATGGAAGGTACACAAGCTAAAGTTTTAGAAAATGCTGAAGGAGCAAGAACAACTCCTTCTGTAGTTGCGTTTTCAGATAATGATGAAAAATTAATTGGACAGCCTGCAAAGAGACAGGCAGTAACCAATCCAGAAAATACAATATTTGCTGTTAAAAGATTAATTGGAAGAAATTTTGATGATCCTTCTGTAAAAAAAGATGTTGAGACAGCACCTTTTAAGATCGTTAACTCTGATAAAGGAGATGCATGGATAGAAGCTAAAGGTAACAAATACTCGCCATCTCAAATTTCTGCTTTTACACTTCAGAAAATGAAAGAAACTGCTGAAAAATATTTAGGCCAAGAAGTTTCTCAAGCTGTAATAACTGTTCCAGCATATTTTAATGATGCTCAAAGACAGGCAACTAAAGATGCTGGTAAAATAGCAGGTTTAGAAGTTTTAAGAATTATTAACGAGCCAACAGCAGCTTCACTTGCATATGGATTAGATAAAAAGACAAACAATAAAATTGCAGTTTATGATTTAGGTGGTGGTACTTTTGATGTATCAATTCTTGAGTTAGGAGATGGAGTATTTGAGGTTAAATCAACGAATGGTGATACTTTCCTAGGTGGTGAAGATTTTGATAATACAGTTGTTGATTACCTATTAACTGAATTCAAAAAAGAAAATGGTATTGATTTAAAATCAGATAAATTAGCATTACAAAGACTTAAGGAAGCTGCAGAAAAAGCAAAAATTGAATTATCATCTGCGGCTCAAACTGAGATAAATCTACCATTTATCACAGCTGATAAAACTGGTCCAAAACATATTAATATGAAAATGACTAGAGCTAAACTTGAGGCTCTTGTTGAAGATCTTATTTCTAGAACTATCCCGCCCTGTGAAACAGCTCTTAAAGATGCTGGTTTAAATGCAAGTGAAATTGATGAAATAATACTTGTTGGTGGAATGACGAGGATGCCAAAAGTAATAGAGGAAGTTAAAAATTTCTTTGGAAAAGAACCAAACAAGTCTGTAAATCCTGATGAAGTTGTTGCAATGGGTGCTGCTATTCAGGCAGGAGTATTGCAAGGAGACGTTAAAGACGTACTATTGTTAGATGTTACACCACTATCTTTAGGAATAGAAACTTTAGGTGGAGTTTCAACTAAATTGATAGAGAAAAATACAACAATACCAACTAAGAAAAGTCAGGTTTTCTCAACAGCAGAAGACAACCAACCTGCAGTTTCAATTAGAGTTTTACAAGGTGAAAGAGATATGGCCTCTGACAACAAGGTTTTAGGAAATTTTGAACTAGTAGGTATAGCTCCAGCTCCTAGAGGTGTTCCTCAAATTGAGGTCACATTTGATATTGACGCAAATGGAATTGTAAATGTTTCTGCAAAAGATAAAGGAACTGGTAAAGAGCAAAAGATTCAAATTCAAGCGTCAGGTGGTTTAAGTGATGAAGAAATAAACCAAATGGTTAAGGATGCTGAGACAAATAAAGAAGCTGACAAAAAGAAAAGAGAAGCTGTAGATGCAAGAAACCAAGCTGACACTCTACTTCATTCAACTGAAAAGAATTTAAAAGAGCATGGTGGTAAAGTTTCTGATGCAGATAAAAAAGCTATTGAAGATGCCTCCGCAAATGTGAGAAATGCTTTAAAAGGAACTGATGTAGAGGAAATTAAAAAGAAAACTCAAGATTTGGTTCAAGCTTCAATGAAATTAGGAGAAGCTATTTACAAATCGCAACAAAGTACAAAACCTGGTGATGCGCCTAAAGATGCAAAAGATGAAGGGAAAAAAGACGATAATGTTGTTGATGCAGACTTTGAAGAAGTAAAAGACGATAAAGAAAAAAGCGCCTAAAATATCAACCATTTGTCTATAGCTAGTTATGGCAAAAAGAGATTATTATGATGTCTTGGGTGTTGATAAAAGTGCAGGTCCAGACCAAATAAAAGCAGCTTATAGAAAACAAGCTGTAAAATATCATCCCGATAAAAATAAAGGCGATAAAGCAGCAGAAGAAAAATTTAAAGAAGCTTCAGAAGCTTATCACGTTCTATCAAATTCAGAGAGAAAACAAAATTATGATAATTTTGGTCACGCTGCATTTGAAAATGGTGGAGGAGGTGGAAGAGGTGGTTTTGGAAATTTTGACTTTTCTGGCTCTTTTTCAGATATCTTTGAAGACTTTTTTGGCGAAGGTTTTGGTGGTGGTGGAAGAAGATCAAGAAGATCTAATAACCGTGGCTCTGATTTAAGATATGATCTATCTATAAGCCTAGAAGAAGCTTATGCTGGAAAGAAGCAAGATATTAAATTCTCAACATCTGATAGATGCGATACTTGTAGTGGTTCAGGATCTAAACCAGGTCAAAGTGCAAGTACATGCTCTATGTGTGGGGGGCATGGACAAGTTCGTTCTAGCCAAGGTTTTTTCACTGTTCAACAAACATGCCCTCAATGTGCTGGTTCAGGCGAACAAATAACCGATCCTTGCACAAGTTGTGGTGGTCAAGGTAAAAAACAAGCAAGTAAGCGCCTTTCTGTGACTATTCCTAAAGGAGTAGACGATGGAACTAGGATCAGATTATCTGGTAAAGGGGAAGCAGGCTCCAGGGGAGCTAGTAATGGTGATCTTTATTTATTTATTAATGTTAATTCTCACGAACTTTTCAAAAGATCTGAAGAAAATTTATTTTTCGAATGCCCAATATCTATTGCAGATGCAGCACTTGGAACTGAACTAAAAATACCTACTATCGATGGTGGAAAAGCAAAGATAAAAATTCCAGCTGGAACCCAAAGTGGAAAACAGTTTAGATTGAGAGAAAAAGGAATGCCATTAATGAGAGGAAATGATTATGGAGACCTTTATGTACAAGTGAACACTGAAGTGCCAGTATCTTTAAATAAAGAGCAAAAAGAGTTACTTGAAAAATTTAGAGAAATTGAAAATGAAAAATCAAATCCAAGTATTAAAAAATTCTTTAAAAAAGCAAAAAGTTTTTGGAAAAATTAGATGAAAAAAAAAATTAAATATACACTTTTTGGAATTATTTATGTTTTAGCAATTCTAATCTTGGGCGCTTATTTTTATAAAGAAGGAATTGGAATAATTTAATTATCTTTCGCTAATCTTATAAATATATCCCCCATACCACCTTGTACTTCATCAAGGGGAGCATTATTTCTTAGTTCACAATATTGTCCCGTAACCTCATGACTATCAATAGCAACGATACTTTGAGAATTACATTTTGTAGCATTATGAAATAAACCAATTACTAGTCTCTCGTCTAATACAAATACTTGATTATTATCAAGTTTATTTCCATCACAAAAATAATCCTTGTTTACTTCTCTAGGAAAATCTTTTTTACCACAAGGATTTTTTATTGTGAGAACAAAAAATTCTTTTTGACCGTCTGTAAAAGTATATTTCATTTTTTTTACTTTAGAGTATTTCATCAAATCACAAGAACATGGATAACAACATTTATGATAAAATCCGCATATTTTCTCGTCGTTTTCTGCATTTTTAAGATAAACAAATTCTGGTTTGCTGTTTGGATCAATCAATGATCCAGATACAGCACAATATAACTTATTGTATTCTATAAAATCTTGGTAAGTAATTTCTTTTGTTAAAATATGTTTGAAAAATTTTGGACCTGCAGCATTCCTATTTTGATCGGGAAAAATTTTTGGCCAATCTTTTACTAAATCAGCATAATAATTAAATTGATTTGAATATGTTGGTTTTATTGAACTAAAGGTTATTAATATAAAAAAAATTATAAAGTATTTTAATTTGCTCATGATTTTACTATAAGAATACTTTAATTAATCTAATTATTGAATTGAGTGTTATTGTCCTATTTTTTTTGATTTACTTCTATTGTTTTATTAAGTTCATTTATTTTTATCGACTGAGAAGAACCATCGGTCCAAACTATTCTAACTGAAATATTTTTTTCACTTTCTCTAATACCGTAATGAGCTACAGGTTCCATTTGACATAAATATCCAGACCCAGCATCAATGGTTTTAGCGTGATCTCTTAAGTTAGAATTTAGTATAACAGTTGCTCCTCTTGCAGGTGCGCCATGCTTATTTACTGGTTTAATTCTTATATAATTGAAGTCTTTTTTAATATCTGCTTTATACATTGTTAGTGGTTGCATGCCAGATTCTCCATGAGAAACCAACAATTCTAAAATTCCATCATCATCAATATCTGCAACTGCTGCTCCTGTTCCTAATCCGTTAGACTCGTAAGCATTTTGAATTTTTATCTCTTCAAAAAATCCATTTTCTTTAATTTTGAATAATTTATTTGGTTCACCAATATTATTCATGAATATTTCATCATAGCCATCATTATCAAAGTCTGCTGCTATCACTGTTCTAATTTTAGTAGGAATATTGTAAGTTGGAGTAGCGATATCTTTAAATTTTTTATCTTCCAATACATAAGCCCTATGATAACCATTCCAATTAGATGTGATTATATCTAATCTACCTCTATAAAGTATGTCTGATAAAGTTGTACCTCTTCCATTTTCATATTGATCATCAACTTTATAATCCTTAGCTATATCCTGAAAGAAACCATCAGAATTATAATACAAAAAATTTTTTCCTCTTTCATTTGCAGCAAATATGTCAGTTTTTCCTGATAAAATATTTCCTGCAACTACAGCTCTTCCACCAGTTATTTTATCAATTTTCAGCTGCTCTGCTAAATCTATTATTTGTCTGGAACTTTGCTCATAAAACCTAGTCGGACCCCCGTAATTAGCAACATATATGCCGTATTTTCCATCACCATTTCTATCAACACAAACAACAGATCTACCAGCAGTTAAGTTTAAATTTTTTTTGTTAATATCTTTTTCAAACAAATCAATAAAACCATTACTGCTATTATCAATCAATCTATCTGAATATTTTTTTTCTCCGCTATAGGTATCAGTATTTAAAAAATAAATTTCCTCAAATCCATCTTGGTCAATATCACAAGCAGCAACCCCAATTGTTTTTCTTTTAGCATCATCAAAGATTTCATTTTTATTGATATTTATAAGTTTTCCATTTTGGTAGGACAAAGCTAAGTTTGAAAAACCAAACCCAGTAACGACAAATTCATATTTATCATCTTGGTTTACATCTGTAACAGACACACCATAACTCAGTCTAAAATCATTATTTTCAATTAAAGATGTAATATCTTTAAAAAAGTCAGCTTTAGATTGATTGATAGACACGAAAAAAATAAAAACCAAGAATAATTTTAAAAGGTATTTAATAACCATAATTGTTGTATATTGTTAAAAAAATATATTAAAAAAATTTAATGAGCAAAGTAAATTTAGCGATATCTGGTTGCATGGGACGAATGGGCCAACAACTGGTAAAATCTTCAAGAATTGATAAAAATTTTAGACTAACAACTCTGACAGAAAATAGATTAATAAAAAAAAAAATTTCTGGAATTAAACCTAGTTTAAATAATGAAGATTCCTTCAAAAATGTTGATTTAATTATCGATTTTACTGTTCCTAATTGTACTTTTGAAATTCTTAAAATTGCATCAAAACTTAAACAAAAAGTTGTTATTGGTACAACTGGATTTACCAAAAAAGAAGAGAGTCTTATTAAAAAATTTTCAAAGAAAATTCCCATACTTAAAGCTGGAAACATGAGCTTAGGTATAAATTTGTTAATGTATTTAACCGAAATAGCATCTAAATCATTAGGAAATAATTTTTTAAGTAAAATATATGAAGTTCATCATAAACATAAAATAGACTATCCATCTGGAACAGCGTTAATGTTGGGTAAAGGAATTGCTGTTGGTAAAAATAAAGATTTTTATAATTTGTTTGGAAAAAAATATCTTAATAAAAAAAGTTTTCCTTATGGAAAAAAAATAAATTTTAACTCAATACGAAAAGGTAAAACAGTTGGTGAACATGAAGTTAAATTTTCAAGTGGAAAAGAAATTATTACATTAAATCACGAAGCATTTGATAGGGCTTTATATAGTGAAGGAGCTTTAACAGCTGGAAAATGGTTAATGAAAAAAAAACCTGGTTTATATTCTATGCGTGATGTTTTAAATTTTAAATGAGTGAGGAGCAAAGGGCAAAAATTGTTCTTCGAACTTTAAACAAAATATATCCAAAGACACCAATTCCTCTTAAACACAGAAATATTTTTACTTTACTAGTATCTGTTCTTTTATCTGCTCAGTGTACAGACGTAAATGTTAACAATGTTACTAAAAATATATATCCAAAATATAATAAGCCTGAACACTTTGTTAAATTGGGAAGAAAAAAAATTGAAAAACTAATACGAAGTATTGGTATTTTTAGAATTAAAGCAAAAAGTGTTTATAATTTATCAAAAACTTTAGTTGAAAAGTATAATGGTAAGGTTCCAAAAACATTTGAACAACTTGAAGAATTACCAGGTGTTGGGCATAAAACAGCCAGCGTAGTGATGTCTCAAGGGTTTGGGTATGCTGCTTTTCCGGTAGACACCCATATTCATCGGCTAGCTCAAAGATGGGGTTTAACTAATGGAAAGAATGTCGTTCAAACAGAAGTAGATCTTAAAAGACTTTTTCCTAAAAAATATTGGAATAAGTTACATCTTCAAATTATTTATTATGGAAGAGAATATTGTAAAGCAAGAGAGTGCTATGGTTTATCTTGTAAAATCTGTACTACTTGTTATCCTAAGAGAAAAAAACCACTTATAACCAAGAAAGCATAAATAATGAAAATATTAGGAATTGGAAACGCTATTGTAGATGTAATTTGCAAAGTAGAAGATGATTTTATCACTAAAAATAATTTAACTAAAAGCACCATGAAGTTAATTTTTGATGATAATGAGTTTAAAGATTTATTATCAAATCTTAAAATTGAAAAAACAGTTTCAGGTGGATCAGTTGCTAACTCGATAGTTGGTTTATCTCAATTGGGGAACGAAGTTGGATTTATTGGTAAAGTAAATGACGATGATCTTGGTGGAAAATATGAAGATGGTTTGAAACAAGAGAATGTAAAATATATTTACTCAAAAAAGAAAGAAGATTTGCCCACAGGAACTTGTTTAATACTAGTTACGCCCGACTCTGAGAGAACAATGTGTACGTTTTTAGGAACTGCAGGTAAGATAAATGAAAATGATGTAAGTGCGGATGCGATTAAACAAAGTGAAACAATACTTTTAGAGGGTTATCTTTGGGACGAGGGAGAACCCAAAAAAGCTTTTGAAAAAGCAATTCTAAGTGCAAAAAAGGTTGCAATGTCACTATCAGATCAGTTTTGTGTTGATAGACATAAGCCCCACTTTTTAGATTTAGTTAAAAATAAATTAGATATAACTTTTGCCAACGAGCAAGAGATAATGTCTCTGATTGATGCAAAATCTTTTGACGAAGTAATTAATTTCTCAAAATCTCTTGGTAAGATAATTGTTCTAACAAGAGGTGAGAAAGGTGCTGTTGCAATTAATGGAGACGAAGTTGTTGAATGTGGAATAAAAGAAGGTCTTAAAATTGTGGATTTAACTGGGGCTGGAGATCTTTTTGCAGCAGGCTTTTTGCATGGTCATGTAAATAAAATGTCACTGAAAGAAAGCCTGGATAAAGGCACCGAAATGTCTTCTAAAGTAATTCAACAAATTGGGGCTAGGCTTTAAAAATTATTTTTTTTTTCTCTTAAAGCTTCCTTTACCTTTTTTTGGCTTAACAACACGAGTTTTATATTTTGGTGTTAATAAATCTTTTGCAATAAGATTTTTTTTTTTCATTAGATCGTATAACCTGCCTTAGAACTTTTTATAAAATTCTCGTCACTAAAGATATTATTTATTTTTTTTCTTAATCTATAAATATGTGTTTCCACAGTATGGGTTTCTAATTTTGAATTATGTCCCCATACCTCTGTTTGTAATTTACTAATTTTTACAGGTTTTTTTGAATTATACAAAAAAATTATAATATTTGCCTCTCTTTCAGTTAAATTAATACTATTTTTTTTATTAAAGATTTTTCTTGAATTTAAATTTAATTTGTAAGTTCCAATATCTATTTCTGATTGTTGGTAATATTTTTTTTTTAAAAATTTTATATTAATAAGTTCAACTAATTTATTTATATGAATTGGAAATTCATCAATTAAGATTTGGTTTTCAATATTTTGTTTTTTGACTGATATAACAATATAGTTTTCTAATGTTTTAAAATTAAGATCATTTAATTTTTTTACATTAAGTAAACTAAAATTAATGTGACTTTCTAATTCATTAAGTATTTCGTATAAAATTTTAAAATCATAGATTACTAAAGTTTGATTATTCATATATAATAAAGAATATGACAATTATTTTAAAAAATAAAGTAACTCTTCTTTTTGACGATTTTATTTTCAAATGCTCAATTGGCAAAAATGGATTAACTCAAAGTAAGGTTGAAGGAGATAAAAAAACCCCTGTTGGAACATTTTCTTTGGGTAATCTACTCTATAGAAATGATCGTAATTCTAGACCCCTAACAAAATTAAAATGCATACCGATTAAAAAAAATATGGGTTGGTGTGATGATATTAAAAGTAAAAAATACTACAATAAATTAATAAAGGTTAAAAAAAATCTTCAATTTGAAAAATTATATAGAAGAGACTATAAATACGATTTTATAATCCCAATTAATTATAATACTGGTAAAACTAAAATTGGTTCTGGAAGTGCAATTTTCATTCATTTAACAAAAAAATATAATCCAACTACTGGATGCATAGCGCTACAAAAAAAAGATTTTCTAATTTTACTAAAACTCATCAATAAAAACACAAAAATTAGGATTGCTCAGCCTCTTTGACCAAATATATTAGATCCAATTCTTAAATACGTTGCCTTATACTCTATTGCATTTAAATAATCTGATGACATTCCCATACTTAATTCCTTTAGATTAACTATTGCATTAAGTTCACTCATTTGAGAAAAATATTTAGTAGAGTCCTCATCAAATGGAGGGATACACATAATTCCTATTATATTGAGACCCAAATTTTTAGAGAAATTATAAAAATCTAATAAGTTTTCTTTTATTATTCCAGATTTTTGACTTTCGTTTCCTAGATTGACTTGAATAAAAATTTTAGGTTTGACATTTTGTTTAACTTGTTCCTCTGCTATTTTTTTTGCTAGTTTTTCATTATCTAGTGAGTGTATATAATCAAAAATTTTTACAGCAAATTTGACTTTATTTGTTTGAAGTTTTCCAATCAAATGTAAACGGATATCTTTATTTTGATTTATGATATCCGTCCATTTTTCAATTGCTTCTTGAACTTTATTTTCACCAAAATCTAAATGACCATATTGAATTAGTGGTAAAATGTGATCTATTTTAAAAGTTTTAGAAACTGCTATTATTTTAGGTATTCCAATTTTTTCTCTTAATTCTAGTAGTTTTGAATTGATTGAGCTTTGAATTAATATTAAATTTTTAACTGTTTCATGCATAAAAGATTTTTTAAATTATATTACTTTATAGAGGAATTTAAAAAAAGTATCATTGATAAACAAAACATAAATACATCTATAATTTATAGAAATTACAAAAAAAATTACAAAATAAATGAGATTATTTCTATAAGAGATTATTGTAGAAAGAAAAATATCAAGTTTTATTTATCAAATAATATCAAATTATCTATCAATTTAGATTTGGATGGCGCTTATTTGCCATCATTCAATCAGAGCTTTTCTCATTTAAATTACAATTTTAAAAAGAATTTTGTGCTTATTGGGTCAGCTCATAATTTAAGAGAAATCAGAATAAAGGAGAAACAAAAGGTAAGTGAGATATTCTTGTCTTCGTTATTTAAAAATAATGGAAATTTTTTAGGTTTAAATAAATTTAAACTGTTATCAAATTATTCTAAGAAAGAAGTTGTTGCTTTAGGTGGTATTTCAAAGGAAAATATCAAATTGATAAATCTTACAAAATCTATCGGTTTCGCTGGTATTTCTTATTTTAAATAAAAAAAAGGCCCCTTAAAGGGGCCCTTTTTTATTAAATTTGATTCTTTAATTAGAATGCAAATGCAAAATTGATTTCATAACCAGTGTTATCTGCAGAAGCAGATCCAGCTACGTTATCAATTGTTGAGTGAGTTCCTGAAATAGTCATTCCACCAGAAGTATAAGAGAAACTTAAACCTGTAGCTTCTTGATCATTTGAACCAGACTCAAAATCAATTTCTGATACGTTGTACGAAATTGATAGGTCGTCACTTACAGCATATGAAACACCGATAGCTGTAAAGTCCTCGTCTTGAGAGGCAGTACCAGAGTCAGTTTCATTTACTTGGTAACCAACTGAGATTGCACCCATAGTGTATACAGCAGCAAATGCAGTTAAGTCAGCTTTACCAGTGATACCAGTAGTTGGTTGGTCATTATTTTCACCCATTGCAGCATAGACAGATAAACCTTCGATACCTGTGTACAATGCACCAATTTCAGTTGAACTTTCTACAGCAACAGTTGTAGCTGAAGGTGTGTAAGATGCTTTAATCGCTAAACCATCCATTGCAGTGTAGTCGTATACAAACATGTTTTTAGAGCTAGCATCATTTGCAGGACCAGCAGCTGTTCCAGCTGTAGCAGTTCCATGAGCTTCTTCGTTTGCAGAAGGAGTTACATCATCCCAAGCACCTATTGGTCCAGACGAACCACTTCCTGAGAATGTTAATTTACCCATATCACCAGTGTCGATAGATATTGATCTGTCATCAAGAGCAGAACCATCTAACTCAAGAGTTGTTGATACTGTGAAACCATTATCCATTTCACCACTTGCTGTGAATGAGATTGAGTCAGTCATTGACCAACCATTTCCTAGGTCAGAATTATCTTCACCATTGAAAAAGATTGAAGTAGCGCCTGATACACTTAGAGATGCTGCTTGCGCAGAGCCCGCTGTTACCAATGCAGTACCTAATGCTGTCAATCCTATTTTTTTTAGATTGTTCATATTATTACCTTTCGTTAATTGTTTAATATTAAACAGATAATACCTATCAATTTTCCTTAATTTTTATGGTTTAATGTCAGTTTTAGAGCTATTTTTTACAATAGTGTTGTATATTTACATCACTAAAAACGTTAAATTTATTAAGACTTTGAGCATTTCCAAAAAAAAACTTTCAATTATAATGTTTTTTCATCTATTACTTATTTTTAAGACAAATTATGCCAAATTTTTTAAAATCTCGAATAATAAATTTTTTATTAATTACACTATTTGCACTTTCCTCGTGTAAAACTATAGAAAACTTACCTGGAGGTGATGCGCGAAAGAACCCTCCAAATCCAAAACTAAGAGTCAAAAAAAATCTTGAAGAGGGAAGAGGTTTTAGGCTAGACAACATGATGGGTGGTCAAGCTGGAAAAGGTGGAGATTTTATGTTTGCTAGCGCAAACGAACTCTGGAGAGCTTCTTTAGATACCTTGGACTTTATGCCACTTTCATCAGTAAATTACAGTGGGGGGATAATTGTTACAGATTGGTATTCAGACGGAAATAATCTTGATGAATCTGTTAAAATAAGCATTAGGTTTTTAACTAATGAGGTAAGGACTGATGCGTTGGATATAAAGGTTTTTTATAAAAAATGTAATCAAGTAGCTAACTGCAAAATCGAACAAAAAACTGGATCTCTTGTTGCAGAATTAAAAAAAGAAATTTTAAGTAAAGCTGTTATTTATAAAAAACAAAATAAAGATAAAAACTTCAAGCCTTACACAGGTAAATCAGTCGATATTACGAAATAGATTTTATAAATAAAGTGACTTCTTCAGAAAGATATAATTTTAAAACTATAGAAGAAAAATGGCAAAAAAAATGGAGTAATATCAATGCTTTTTCAAGTAAAATTGATTCTACAAAACAAAAATTTTATTGTTTGGAAATGTTTCCTTATCCATCAGGAAAAATTCACATGGGACATGTAAGAAATTACACAATTGGAGATGTGTTATCTAGATATAAATCATTAAAAGGTTTCAATGTAATGCATCCTATGGGATGGGATGCTTTTGGAATGCCAGCTGAAAATGCTGCACGTGAAAATAATTTAGATCCAAAAGAATGGACTAATAAAAATATTTTAACAATGAAAAACCAATTAAAAAAACTAGGACTTTCAATTGATTGGGATAGAGAAATTTCTACATGTTCAGAAGAGTACTACACACATCAACAATTATTTTTTTTAGAGTTATATGAAAAGGGATTAGTTTATAGAAAAGAAAACTATGTAAATTGGGATCCAGTTGATCAAACCGTTCTTGCTAATGAACAGGTTATTGATGGTAAAGGTTGGAGATCAGGGGCTACAGTCGAGAGGAAAAAACTAAATCAATGGTTTTTTAAAATCTCAGAGTTTTCACAAGAACTTCTGGATGATTTAGAAAAATTAAATGAGTGGCCGAATAAGGTCAAAGTAATGCAAAAAAACTGGATAGGTAAATCTTTTGGGTGTGAAATAGCATTTAAAACCGAAGGAGATTTACCAATTGATGAAATAAAGTGTTTCACAACAAGACCCGATACTTTGTTTGGTTTTTCATTTTTAGCTCTTTCAGTTGATCATGAAATTTCAAAATATTTTTTAGAAAATAAAAAGTTTCAAGAATTTAAAAAAGAGTGTCAAAAAACTGGAACTACTGAGGAAGCGCTCGCAATAGGTGATAAAATTGGATTTAGGACAAATTTAATGGCAATAAATCCGTTGAAGCCAAGCGAAAAAGTCCCTGTTTTCTTTGCAAACTTTGTTTTAATGGATTATGGATTTGGGGCTGTTTTCGGATGTCCAGCTCACGATCAAAGAGATTTTGATTTTGCAACAAAATATAATCTTGATATTAAAACTGTAGTAAGACCTGAGGAAGAAAATGAGAGCTTTAAAGTAAAAAACGAGGCATATACAGGATCGGGTATAATAATAAATTCGGAATTTTTAAATGGTCTAAAAGTTCCAGAGGAATCAATTTCTAAGACAATTGACATTTTAGAGAGAAAAAAAATTGGAAAGAAACAAGTTAATTTTAGACTTAAAGATTGGGGGGTTTCTAGACAGCGATATTGGGGTTGTCCAATACCTATTGCATATGATGAGGATGGGAACGTAATTACAATTCCAAAAAAGAATTTACCAGTTAGACTACCAGAAAATGTTGATTTAAACAGTAAAGGTAATCCATTGGACTCACAATCTGACTGGAAAAATGTAATAATTGATGGAAAACAATATACTAGAGAGACAGATACACTTGATACTTTCGTCTGTTCTTCTTGGTATTATCTTAGGTTCTGTTCACCAAAAGAACCTGGATATGGTTACAAAAATGAGGATATCAATTATTGGATGCCTGTCGATCAATACATTGGAGGAGTAGAGCATGCTATTCTTCATCTTTTGTATTCTCGTTTCTTTACAAAAGCTCTTGGTTATAAGAATAAAAATTTTTCATTTAAAGAACCATTTAAAGGACTGTTTACTCAAGGTATGGTATGTCATGAGACTTATAAAGATCAAGAAAATAATTGGATTAGCCCTGAAGAGATAGAGTTAATAGAAGGTCAATTTTATAAAAAAGGTGAACCAAATAATAAAATAATTGTCGGTCCATCTGAGTCAATGTCCAAATCAAAAAAAAACGTCATAGATCCAGAAAATATTATAAATAATTTTGGTGCTGATGCAGTAAGACTATTTATATTGTCGGATAGTCCACCTGAAAAAGATGTGCAATGGTCAGACCAAGGGATGACTGCCTCATACAAATTTTTACTTAAGCTATGGACACTTCACCAAAAAATAAAAAATAAAATTAAGATAGAAAGTAAAAAAAGAAATGAAAAATTAGATAAATTTACCAATCAAATGATTAGTAAAATTACAAATAATCTTGAAAATTTTAATTATAATGTGATCATAGCTAATATTTATGAAATATATAATTTTCTAAATAAGGAAATTGAAAATGATATTGATAATAAATTATTAAAAGAAAGTTATATCAAAATCTTAGTACTAATATCACCTGCAATACCTCACTATAGCCACGAATGTTTGGAAGATCTGGGATATGTTGAGTCATTACATTGGCCTGCAGTAGATAAGAAACAGTTAAATGAAAATAAAGTCGATTACGTTATTCAAATAAATGGTAAAAAAAGGGCAATTTTAAACGAAAATAGAGACATTGATCAAGAAACACTTTTATCTATTTTAAAAAAGAATAAGTTATCTAATAAATATTTAGAAAACAAATCAATTAAAAAAATAATATTTGTGAAGAACAGATTAATGAATGTATTGCTAAATGAATAAGATTTTTTCAAGGATAATAACAATCGCTTTTATTTTTGTTACAACTTCGTGTTCGTACAAACCAATATTTTCTGAGAAAAATTATAATTTTCAAATTGATGAACTTATTTTATCTGGTGATGAAGATGTAAATAGAGTCATTGACAGACAATTAACCATGATTAAAAAAAACCAAAATTTAAATAAAAAAAAATTTTCCATAAAAATAAACTCAATTAAGAATAAAGAAATAATTTCTAATGATAGTAAAGGTGACCCATTAAAATTTGAAATTAGTATCGATATAAATTATAAAATTTTAGAAAATGGTAAAATAATTTTAGAAAGAGATATAGAAAAGAGTAATATTTATAATAATAAATCTGATAAATTTGAGCTTGATCAAGATGAAGAAAATATAATGACTAATTTATCTGAAAAAATTAGTGATAATATAATATCCTCAATTATAAATTTAAATGATAATTAAAAGTTTTGAATTA